>JAGRBZ010000141.1 GCA_020433805.1 Anaerolineae bacterium | reverse complement strand
GGCGAACACCTATATTTGGATGGGTAAGAATGAAGAAGCGATTGAGGATTACAGCCAGGCTATCGGCCTCAACCCGCAATTTCTCGCGGCCTATGTCAATCGGGGCGTGGTCCACGATGTCTTGGGCGACTATATACAGGCCATTGCCGACTACAATCGGGCGATTGAGCTTAATCCCATTTATGTACATGCTTTTTTCAATCGGGCCAGAGCCTACGCCAACTTTGGCAATTATGAGCAAGCGGTTATGGATTACAGTCGAGTTATCGAGATGAATCCGGAACATCCCTATGCTTATGAAAATCGCGCCAATTGTTACCTAGCGATGAAGCAGCCTGAAAAAGCCACCGCAGACAAGGCTCACATTACAACCCGGCTGCCGGCTATCAACCCCAAACAACTATCCGTGGCTCGCAGCATGTTGATGCCGGCCACGCCGGTCGATTTCCTAACGCGCGATTAATTATCTGCGCCGCACTTTTTGCAAAACACGCGCTGCTTTTTCCTGAATAGGCTTCAACTCATCAGCCCCGATGAGATAGGCCAGACCTCCGTAAACCAGACCTCCCATTCCAACACCAATCATGCCGCCAAGCCAAGACGGAGTGTCCGGCAAAAACGGTCGAACAACAAGCAGCACAACGGCCATCCCCACCGTAGCAACCAGCATCTTAGCCAGCGATGGCCACAAACTGGTTTCCGACAGTCCGCCCATCTCGGTGCGCAGCAGGACCAGCAGAACGATCATTTCCAGGGTCACCGCAGTAGAATTGGCCAACGCCAAGCCGCTGTGCGCCGGGAAGCCCCACGCCATAAACAGACGCATCAATAGGATGCTCAAAGCAATGTTGATAGCCATTGCCAGAACCCCAATCCCTACCGGCGTTTTGGTGTTTTTGAGCGCATAGAAAGCCCGCACCGCAATTTCAACCACGGCGTGACCAACTAAGCCCAACGCAAAAAAGGACAACGCCCAGGCCGTCAAAGCCGTTGACTCGGCATCAAACTCGCCGCGCTCAAGCAGCAGCCGGATGAGCGGCTGGGCCAGAACAATGAGACCGACTGCCGCCGGGAGTGTCAAAAACAGGAGATTTCTGAGCGTCGTAGCAAAAATACGGCGCATTTCAGCGTAATCCTCTTGCGCCGCCAGCGCCGCCAGCGTAGGAAAGAGGGCCGTCGCCACCGATTGCGCGATGATGCCCTGCGGCAGCAGCATAATAATCCAACCGTAGTACAAGGCGGTAATACTGCCAACGGCCAGGCCGGCTGCCAGAACGCGCGTCACAATAAAATTAAGCTGCACCGCCGCCAACCCCAACACCCGCGGAGCCATCAACCGACCGACTTCATAGAGACTCCGGCTGCGAACCGCAAAAGTAGCCTGGTAAGTCATCCGCTCTTTACCCCACCGTAGACCGGGCAATTGAATAAGAAGATGCCCGGCGGCCCCAACGACCACCCCAACAGCCAGGCCGCGAACCCCGATGATGGGGCCTAAAAACCAGGCTCCCATAATAATCGACAAATTGTAAATAATGGGGGCTGCTGCCGGGAGGAAAAAATGTTGCTGGGCGTTGAGAATGCCCATTACCACCCCGCTGACGCCAAAAATCACGGTCGAAATGAGCATCCAGCGCATTAGTTCGGTGGTAAGAATTTGCTGCTCAATTGAGAGATCGCCGAACAGCCAACCCACCAGCCAGGGGGCAGCAATCGAAAGCAGCCCGGCCAAAATAGAAAGTAACAGGACAATCCAATTGATAATAGCTGAGGCCAAGCGCCAGGCCCCCGGCATATCACCGCGCGTGAGATAACCGGCAAACACGGGGATAAAGGCCGATCCCAACGCGCCGCCGGCCACCACATAAAAGAGAAAATCCGGCAGGCTGAAAGCGGCCACGTAGGCATCCATATCGGCGCTGGTGCCGAACTGCCGGGCCACAACCATCTCGCGCAGCAGGCCCAACACCCGGCTGATGACAAACAGCACCATCACCAGCGAAGCCGCTCGCGCAATACGACTCATATGTTTGGTATTTGATGGGGAAATTTGTGCTTGGCTCAAGGATCAACTTTTAAGAGGATACACTACTTGAAACTAAATCACTCAATAAGAGAACTTTTATTTCTTTTATCCGCCGAAGTTTCTGATCGTAATTCGTTTATATAATTATCAATATCAATTTTTTCCCATATCTCTGCACCTAAACCTTCGAGTTCTAACAAGCTGTGCTCTGGGATATCAACCGAGTTCAAATCCGATAATTCTTGAGTAATTTTGGAGACTAACTGCAACTTCTCTCGCACAGAGAGCAATTTAACGTGCTCTTCATAAACGGCTTCTACGGTTGATGTCATCACAATGACCTTTCTGCATATGCAAACATACAAGACAATAATCCTCGATATTGTAGCATGATTTTCACAAAAACGCTTACACTGTTTACCCTCACCAATCGATTGCCACGCCGACTCTTTTCCGCTATACTTTCGGCAACCTGTAAAAATCAATTATGGCTCTTTGGGAACTCAGAGGGTTGACAGCTTATAAAACGAAAAGCGTAAAACGTAATTTTTTTTACGCATCACGTTTTACGTTTTATGACATCAACTCCACAAAATCCTGTTAAGCCTCAGTTATTACCGAAACGCAATATCCCTTATGGCTAATCCCGACCACCTACAACGGGCGCTGCGCTACGCCAATGGCGAACGCAATCTGCGCCTGGAAATGCTCGATCTCTCCGGCGCGGATCTAAGCGGCCTTGATTTTTCCGATGCCTGGCTGCGCGATACCGATTTAAGCGGCGCGATCTTACGCGGCTGCCGTTTCGCCGGAGCACCCATGCCCGGCACTAACTTTATCCAGGCCGATCTAACCGGCGCAGATTTACACGGAGCCATCGCCGCCGGAGCCATCTTTAAAAACGCCCGGCTGACCGGAACCAATTTACGCGCCATCGATCTCTATGGTGCCGATCTAACCGAGGCTCAATTAACACACGCCGACTTGACCCAGGCCGATTTATCGCTGGCCCAGGCCGTTCGGGCCGATTTCAGCGGCGCGAAATTGTCCCGCGCCGTTCTCTTTAAAGCCAACTTAACCGGAGCCAATCTTCAAGACACGGACCTACACCAGGCCGAAAACGTCAGCAGCGCTACCTTTGATGAGGCCTTACTGCCGCCCAATTACCAACCTACCAACAATCCCCGTCGCTCACGTTACGCTAAAGGTTTTTTCGGAGAAAAGAAGAATTGGTTTCAGAAGATTGTGGGGAAGAAGTAGGGGCGAGGCAACTCGACAAGCAATTGCGTTGCAAAAGTAGACCCTATTCGAGTTGCCTCGCCCCTACCAACAATCACCTCAAACACAAAAGGAGCATCCTATGCTAAACCCATCCGATTTTGCCAGTGTTCAATATGGCCGCAAGATGAGCGCCTTAGTTGAGTACTTCAACGGCGTATCGCCGGATGATTTACGCAAGTTCAGTACGTTTCTGCAAAAACTGGCCGACTTACGCGAAAGCGAAGGCGCGTTGTCGCCACAGCAGCTCAATGTGATTATGCAAAATCTGCGTACGAAAGAGCTAACCAGCCTGGCTGTCCACAAAGGCGGCATTATGGTCGAGTTCACCGGCGGCGGCTTCGAGTACGAACGCTTTCTCTTACGCGAGGATGGCCGAATGCCGAATAGTCGCTATGAGGCGAAGAAAGCGTAATCATAAGAAAGACATTTTTTAACGAAAGATGACTGAGTCAAGAGGCTAAGGCTGAGGCTAAGAAATAACAAAACCTTTTATACGCAGCAGAGTCACCAAGTAACATTTTGTTTGGGAGATTGTTAAGCATAATCTCCGTATCTCCCAATCTCCATATCTCCTGATAAAAAACTTCGTTTGTGATCAGTTACAGTACACGTGACTTTCGCGATCAAATTGAATCTTTCTGAGCCTTCGCCTTAGCCTCAGCCTTATTTTGCAATAGATAAAAAAGCCTCCCCTTAGACAGGGAGGCTTTTCATTTCACTTACTACTGACGATGGAATTTAGATCTCATCTTCCGGCTTTTTCTTGTCTGGTGTATCTATCCCATCATCGTCTACAGGCGTTTCCTCAGCCTCTCGTAACGATTCCGCCTTAGCTTTGGCTGCCTCGATTTCATCAGCCTCAGCCAGCGCTTCTCGAATTTTAGCCCGTAGTTCATCCTCAGAGGCGGGGTTATCTTCCTCAGACACCTCAGGGGCGGGATCGGTCCAGCGGGTGTGGGTGCCGGGGTAGTAAGGTGTACCACCAGATGACGGGCCACCGGATCGCGGGCGAACCGGTTCAACCTGGTATGGATAAGGCCGCGTTCCAAAGCGGGTTAGCAGTACGGCTCCCAAACCGGCCATCGCGATGAGTCCACCAATAACCGTTCCAATAAAGCCGATGCAGTCGATGAGGCCGATAACCGGCAGGTTAGTCAACAGCGTCAGCACCGATACGCCGACGATGCTAGACATGATCAGACTGGGCTGTTCCCGTCCGCTGGCGATTAGCAAACGCTCACCTAAAACGTGGCCGATAACAATCCAGCCAAACAGAGCCGCGATACCCAAGGCCAGATAGGCCACAACCGGGACAATCGCCAGACAGATGGTAATCATCAATAAGAAGGCTATCGGGATAAAGACAACCGACACGATAGCGGTCAGCAACCCCAGACCAAAACTGAGCGGCGCGGAGGAAACAAGCGTTTCGCGAACGTTATACACCTGCTCGGGCATGAAAGCAACCACCAGCCAGGTGATAACCGCCAATACAACGATTAGAGCCAGATTCCAGAACACGTCGCCTATAATAGCGCCAATCCAACCAAAGAAGGTGCCGCCGTTTGAAGGGTGCCAATCCTCTGATGGCGGGAAGGGGGCATCAGGCGGGTTGGGGAAACCATTGCGGCGATTGCCGTCATCGTCATCGTCGTGACGAAACTGATTGATTCCTTGAATGTCGCCTTCAACGGTGGCACCTTCATCTCTATCAACGTTACCACCCACCATGCCGATATCACCATTCACAACAGCCGTATCGGATAGGTCAACATTGCCGCCAATCGCGGCTAAATCGCCATTAATTGTGCCTTTAATATCTACATTGCCGCCAAAGACAACCACGTCACCGTCAATGACGGTATTTTCCTCGGCCTCAAAATCGCCGCCAAAAACGGCTAAGTTACCATTCAGTTCACTGTTAGACTCAAGCGTAGCACTGCCGCCCAAAACGGCTAGATCACCATTGTGCGTTTGCTCGGCTTCGAGAACGAAGTTATCACCAAAAATAACTTGACCGCCACTCTTGTCGGGTTCTTGAGCGAAGGCGGGCACTGCCAAAGTAAGCAGCACGATAAGAGTCAAAATTGAAGTTATTATTTTCCTATTCATCATTCTTCTCCATCACCAATTAGAGGGTGAGTTCTATAGAATTGGCCGGACGTCGTGATAGAAGTTGTAGAATTCGCAGCCACAGCCATGTAGCGCAGACAGACAGAATAACAAGCAACCAGACAAGCGGTTGACTGAATAAAAAGAGACCCGTTTTCCAGAAAAGCAGAGTGGTATTGACAAAGGTTCGCAAACTGGCCGCCGACTCAAAGATAATCGTTACGCCTTGATACAATACCTGGGCGTCGAGTGCGGAAGCTCCGGCATTGCTCAACATAAGGCCACCCATAACGGCCCACGTTCCAAAAAAAAGGACGGTGCCCGTTAGCAACGCTATCAAGGCCACCCAAATATGCCACGGTTTGTGGACGTGGGCGTAGGCTAAACGTGGCTCAAAGCGCTGCACAAACCCGTTACCGGGAGCGACCATCGTTTGAGCCGCATCGAGCAGCATAACGTGCGCGCGCTGCATCGACTCATACGTTTGGCGGCAGGCGGAGCAATGGGCCAGATGATCCTGGAGTTCCACGACTTCTTGGGCGTTGAGTTCGTTGTCGAACCATTCAGAGATTTTTTCAGTATAGATATCATTCATCGGTCGGCATCCCTTCTAAGTGAGCATCGGCGGCCTCGGCTAGCATTTGGCGCGCTCGAAACAGACGGCTTTTGATGGCGCTAACGCTTGTATCGAGCGTTTGGGCAATATCATCGTAAGACATCTCGTACCAATACCGCAAGACTGTCGCGGCGCGGTAATCTTCCGGCAGCGTGTCGAGCAGTTGATGAACCGCATCGTGGCGCTCGTGCGATAAAGCAGCCTCCTCCGGCTGCGGCTTTCTATCGGCCACAGCCTGCCAGGGCGGCAGATCATCCCACGATACCATCTGGTAGCGCTTCTTACGCAAGCGGTCAATACAGTAATGGGAGGCAATCGACAACAGCCAGGATGAAAATTTACGGTTCGGATTGTAGGTTTTAAGCTTGGTGTAAGCCCGTAAAAATGTTTCCTGCGCCGCGTCTTCGGCCTCGGTGACATCGCCTAGCATCCGGTAACACAGGTTGTAAACCGGGCGCTGATAGGCATCGACAATATTCATAAATGCCTCTCGGTCACCCTTTTGAGCCGCCATCGCCCAAACTTGTTCCTGCGCCTGCATTTCCGGCGTCACGTGTTGTTCTTTAGTTTGTGGTGTTGCCACAGAACTGTTCATAAAACTCTGTTGGCCAAAAGTTAAAATATTGTTCATAATGCAGTTTGGAATTCCTTTTCTGCTGTCTGCACCATGTATTACGGATTATAGTTGTAAAAGTTGCAAAGTCGTAAAACAACAATTCTAATTTGACCAAAAGATTGGTCCAGTTTATGTATCGAGGTCGTATTACCTCCAAAGCAGTCTGCCCATCTAAGCCGGTTTCTCAACCAAATAGCAAAACTGGACCAATCTAATCCTTTAGCCCTAAAAGTTAGCTTTGACTCTATGCTCAATCACGATTAGGATGGAGAAAATAAACGAGGAAGCCTATGCTCACCGCCATAACCCATCGCCCTTCACCCGCTTTGTCCGATTGCGAACTTACCTTTATATCCGCCCAAACCATCGATCACGCTCGCGCTGTGCAGCAGCACGCCGATTACTGCCATCTGCTTCGTCGATGCGGTGCCAAGGTTATCATACTCGACAAAAACAGCGATCTACCCGACAGCGTCTTTGTGGAAGATACGGCTCTGGTTCTGGATGAGATAGCCATTATCACCACAATGGGCACGGAGTCGCGCCGGGCCGAAACAGAGGTCATCGCCACCGAACTGAGTCGATTTAAATCAATTACCCGGCTTCGCCTACCGGCGCAAGTGGAAGGCGGCGATATTTTACGCATCGGCCACACGCTGTATGTCGGCCATTCGACCCGCACCAACAGCGAAGGGATAAAAGCGCTGGCCGAGATCGTGGAACCATACGGTTATCAGGTCATCGACGTTGAAGTTATGGGTTGCTTGCATCTCAAAACCGGCTGCACAGCCCTTGATGATCATACCGTTCTACTCAACCCAAACTGGATCGATCCGCAGCCGTTTGCCGCCTTCGATCAGATTCGCGTGCCGGAGACAGAGCCTTTTGCCGCCAATATTCTACGCATCGGCCCGACTATCGGCATCCATTCCGGCTTCACCCAAACCCAAGCGCTCATTAAGCAGCGAGGCTACACCCTCGCCGTCACCGACATCTCCGAATTCTTAAAAGCGGAGGCTGGTCTTACATGTATGAGTTTGATAATTGGATAGTTGGTTAGTTCGGTGGTTTGATAGTTTGATGGTTTACTAACCTGAATTCGGAAAGAGATGCGTCTCATGTCATTTCGCAGCGCAGCGGAGAAATCCCTGTGATAATACGCCTGAAACGGCATCCGGTTGGGAAAATTTGAAGCAACAATGTTCATTTTTTCCATGCGAACGCTTCATTTATTGGGATGTCTGAGAGATTTCTCCGCCTCCGGCTACGAAATGACATACAAGGCTTTGATTATCGAACCCGGCTTACTAAAGTGTAGATCATCCAACCATCCAACCATCCAACTAACCATCTACCAAACCATTTTTAAGGAGCCACCCATGACAATCAACAAACAAACCCTCATCGAAGCCCTATCCGAAGAGCTTATTGTAGAGTTAACCAGCCAACTGGTCGCTATCCCGACTCCCAACCCGCCCGGCCAAGAAAAAGCGTGCGCCGAATTTATCAAGACTACACTAGAGTCGTGGGGTATCGAGACAGAATGGGTGCTTGAACCCGACCCGGAGCGCCCACAAGTGGTGGCCTGGCAGCGTGGCACGGGCAGCGGGCCAACGGTCATCATCAACGCCCATATGGATACCGTCGGCGCGGGCCGGCGCGAGGATTGGCAATTTCCGCCTTTTCAAGTGACGCGGCAAAATGGCCGGCTGTACGGGCGTGGAGCCTGCGACATGAAAGGCTCGATGGCGATTAATATGGTGATTATGAAGACGCTGCACGAGGCGGGCATCACCTTGCCCGGCACGCTGATGCTGCAAGCCGCTATGGGCGAGGAGATGGACGAACCCGGCACCCGCACGCTGCTGCAACAAGGCTACACCGGCGATTACGCCATCGTGCTGGAGCCGACCGATCTACGCATCGGCCCGGCCAGTCGCGGTGTGGCCTGGCACAAAGTCACGCTAACCGGCCCCGGCGTCCACTGTGGCCTGGCCGCCCCTGATGCGTCCGACGTGATGATTCAGTTTGCCCGCATCGCTACCGACCTGGCCGAGTATCACCGGCGCATCGCGGCCCAAACGCACCCGCTGTCACCCAGCCCGAGCTGCCGCATCACCGACGTTCACGCCGGTGAGGCCCACAACAGCATCGTGGGCCGCTGCGAATTTATCATCGACCGCCGTATGCTGCCTGGGGAAAGCTACCAGCAGGTTACCGCCGAACTGCAAGCCATTCTTGCCCAACACCAGCATCCGCACATCGAAACGCAGGTAGAATTCATCGAGTGGAACGAACCGGTCGAGACGTCGCTCGACTCGCCCTTAATCGCACGGTTGAAAGACAACCTCAAAAGCGTCGGCGGCATCGAGCCGGAAATTTGGGGACCGCCCTACGGCAGCGATGTGCGCAACTTTCTTTACGATGCCGCTATCCCCGCCGTCAACTTCGGGGCCGGTGACTATCGCGTCTGCCACCAGCCCAACGAATTTGTCGAGGTAGCCGACTTGATCACCTGCGCCCGCGTTGTTTTGGGGACGGTGATCGATCTGTTACAGCCAGCGGAATAGACGTTGAGAAGTGTATGGTATCCAAGTAATGGCTTACTTTTCCAATTCACCCCATGAAACAATAACGTTCGGTGATTTTTTCAAACACTTTCCAAGTTTTCTATAACAAAACCGGAGTCGCGCCAGAAGAATCCTGCTTTCGATGTATCGAATCCGGAGTTGCGATTCGTTTAGCCCACTTTTGTTATAACGAAACCGGAGGCGTGTCTAATTTTTCCAACGAAAGTTATAAAATTTGGTGATTTTTTCGGATACTTTCCAACGAAGCTATAACAAAACCGGAGTCGCTCCTAATTTTTCCAACGAAAGTTATAACGTTTGGTGATTTTTTCGGATACTTTCCAACAAAGCTATAACAAAACCGGAGTCGCTCACCAAGAATTCCGTTTTCGCTATATCAAAAGCGGAATCTTTTACAAGCGACGCGGGTTTTGTTGTATCAAAAGCGGGATTCTTGTAGCGTGACTCGGCCTTCGTTACTTAGAAAGCCGGATTCTTTCGAGGCGAGTCTGATCAAGCACTACAAAAATCGAGACTACTGTCAGGCGAGTCCGATCAAGCACTATCAAAAGCGGGATTCTTTACAAGCGACTCGGGGTTTGATATGCTGAAAGCAAGATTCTTCTGGAGCGACTCAAGCTACGCGCGATCAAATAGTTTTGGGAAGTGTAAATTAGGTTTATAATATCACAGTAGCGTTTACCGATTGCGACAGGAATGAAACTTTTTTGATTACGATAAACGGTCATTCATGAGCAAAAGGAGCTTGTGTGAATGCGTGATGATACAAAAGACATCCGTTGGGAACAACGCTTCTCAAATTATCAAAAAGCTCTGGCGCAGTTGCAGAAGTTTATTGATAAAGGAGACCTATCTGAGCTTGAAGAACAAGGTCTAATTAAAGCCTTTGAATATACCTACGAATTAGCCTGGAAGACGCTAAAAGACTTTTTAGAATATCGAGGACAAACCGATATATATGGATCGCGCGATGCATTCCGCAAAGCATTTTCCCTGGACTTAATCTCTGAAGGTGAAAATTGGATGGATATGCTCGTCAGCCGCAATAAAACATCGCACACGTATAATGAGGAAACAGCCAAAGAAATCGCCCAAGCAATCGTGAACGTATATCATCCGTTATTTGTACAATTACAAGCCAAACTTGAAAGTCTGCGTTCAGACTCAGAGCTAATTCGGTCTGATGAGGAATGAAATGTCATTCGGCTTAAAAGAGGAAACCATCAAAAAAATAAATACTATCTTTGCTGAATATCCTCAAGTGGAAGAAGCTATTCTGTACGGCTCACGGGCTAAAGGTAGTTATAAGCCGGGGTCCGATATTGACTTAACGCTGCGGGGGAACGGCTTGAATTTGAGAGTACTTAACAAAATCACGCTGGCCCTGGATGATCTCCTCTTGCCCTATATCATCGATCTATCCATTTATTATCGGATTGAAAACCAAGACCTGCTTGAGCATATTGAGCGAGTGGGTCGAATATTTTATACGAAAAAAGAAGTCGAGGTGGTTGGATAGTTGGTTGGTGGTTGGATAGTTTGGAGGAAAATAATGTCTGGTATAAAAAAGATGACGGCTCTATAACATGGCCGTCATCTTTTTTATACGGAGTATCAACCGGCTATTTTAGCCAACTGCTTTTTCAGGCTTTGCCAGATCGATGTCTTTTCTTCTGTCGCTACCTGGTGGATTAACTGTTCCTGTTCCCATTTACGTAGGCGATCTTTGTGCTTTTCTCTGCTTACGGCTGCAAAACTTTCCGGGTTAAACATGGGTTCCTCCATTTCTGCTTATCCATCCTCATTTATTCCCAGTTTAGCATTGCACCATCGCGTAATCGTCGCACAAAGCGTCGCACGTAATTCTCTTGCTGAATATTCGATATTATCACGACCACACATTGGGTGCAGTACAAACGTGAGATCGCCTGCCTGTTTATTCTAATCTAAAGATTGCTGTAAGTTGTTCTAAGGAAATAAACCAACCTCTCTCTTCATCTTCATCTTCTTTTTCTTTTTCTTTTGCTTTTTCCTTCAGGTAAATTCGTGAGGCAGAACTTTTCTGTTCATCTTTTTGAAGATTATCTTCAGGATCGTGGTGGTTATCCTGTTCATGGTTTTGCTCTTGGTCACCATTATCGTTATCATCATCATCACTGCTGCTTGTTGGCTTGGGAGTAAAGGTGGCACCAGGATCTGTGGTGCTGGGTACAACGGTAGAGATGGGTGTCTCGGTGGGTGTAACTATAAGCGTAGGTGTGTGTGTCGATGTCGGTGTTTCGCTTGGTATAATTGTTTCCGTTGGCGTAATGGTTAAAGTCGGTTCGATTGTTGGGCCGGCCGTCTCGGTTGGTATCGGTTCCTGAGTTGGGGGAATCGTTACGGTTGGTGTATGCGTTGCAGTAAACTCTACTGTTGGGCTGAGAGTTTCTGTCGGTGTTACCGTTGGCGTGATTATAGGTGTAGGAACATCTGTTGGGCTGGGAGTTTCCGTAATTGGTGGCCCCGGCTCAAATTCTACGCCTCGCACGGCAAGTGAGTCTTCAAAATACACGCCAATGACTCCAAACACGCCTTCCGGCACAACATATTCACAGTCGTTCTGCACCCAATCTTCCTCCGGACATTCAAAAAGCACCTCTTCGTAATCACCTTGCCCATTGGGGTTAAGGACAATTTGCGTTCGCTTTTGATCATGGGGATTATCGTGCAGTATCGGCCCTAAAATCCTCACAATTGATCCGGGTCCTGCTTCGCCCTCAGTCTGCACATCTTTGTGATGATAGGTAAGACCCTCAGGGCAAGGTCCGTGACAAAGAAACATTGGTTTCTCCCCTGCCTCAATGACAATAGACTCAGCCTTGGAATTAAAGTGTGGTTTATATGCAGAATGTTCTAGCCAACCTTCGCCAGGCTGTACTATAAATTCATTCTGGTCCATATACTCGATGTAGGCTTGCCAATCGATTGGCGTCGGCGTTATGGTTGGGGATGCGGTAGATGTAGGGGTTTTAGTCGGCGTTTCTATAGGAGTTGGCGACTCGGTGGGTGTAGCTGTAGCGGTTGGCGACTCGGTGGGTGTAGCTGTGGCGGTTGGCGACTCGGTGGGTGTAGCTGTAGCGGTTGGCGACTCGGTGGGTGTAGCTGTAGCGGTTGGCGACTCGGTGGGTGTAGCTGTAGCGGTTGGCGACTCGGTGGGTGTAGCTATATCGGTAGGGGTTGGCACTGCAGTAGCATCGGCGGTAGGTGCAGTTGTTTTGATGACAGGAGGCGGGGTAAAAGGAGAAAAAGGTGTGGATGTAGGTATAACAGGAGTTTCGGTGAGGCCAGCTTCAGGAGTGTCTGTCGATAGGGGCGGCCTAGATGTAGCGGTTGGTGTAGAAGTATAGGGCGTTATAAAAGAGGCAATAGTAGGGGTTGAGCTAGGTGTCGCTATAGCTATAGGAGATGATGTTGCAGCCGGGGTACTCTTTATCTCCTCTGCAAGGGCGGTTAGTATCACTTCTGCTTGATAGCTTTCAGCTTCCAATGTTTCTAAAGCGGCAACCAAAGCAGGTAATGTAGGATTAGGTGTTGCCTTATTTGATCTATCGGCGGCGGCAGATGTTTGTTCTATAGCAACGAGGGTTCTGTAGATTTCAACTTGTTCGTGCGAATTTGCAATAATGGTAGCTTGGGCTTTGTCGCCAATATGAGCTAATAGCCGATCTTGCACCAATCCTAACATAGCTACAAACATGCTGATAATAGTTGCACCCACGCTAATAAGCGTAAGCAAACCAACAAAGCCTCCTATAGCTAACCACACACGACTTGAGAACTTGCTTAATAATTTAACAGAAGTCTTCTGGATATCTTTCGCTAGAGACGGCTTTGAAACCGATGTTTTATCCAATACCGCTGTTTGTACCGCTGTTTGGGACCCGGCTTCGGCAATTGTAGTTAAGTTAGCAACATCCTGTGCCACCTGAACTATAACAGGATTTGCGCTCACATAGGCAAGTACATCATCTCGTTTAATGAACCAGCGACTTCTCTTTTTCTTCTGGCTTGCTATTAGTTTGCCAGCTTTAATCGCTTGCCTGACATCTCTAGTAAAAACACCTAGCAAATCCGCTACCATCTTGGTAGTGAGTACCTCTGGTCCAGCTTCGAGTCGAGCCTTTATTTCCTCATAACTTAAGTCCGATGAATGATTAGTTTGACTGGAGCTTGCCCTTTCTTTCAAAGTCATATCATCTCCTTTCGAACCGAAGTGGCGCTGTACAGAAGCTACCACCCCCATTACTTATGCTGTAGTTTGAAATGTACCGAATACTAAGCTCACAAATTGATGTACTTTTGGGAGAAAGATGTTATGAAGAGAATGATGGTCAGTTCGAAAGGGGAGAAAGTAAAAATTATTCTATTGATTACACCAGCAATTCTCAGTATGACCTAAGATTGGTCCAGTTTTTGTTTTTTGGTCGAGAAAGCGCGTTCAATAGGCCATCTACTTGGGGTTCACTACGACGTTGATAAGGAAACTGGACCAATCTATCTTTAAAATGAGAATTGCTGTGATTACACTTATACAGTATCTAGTATATCGATATTAAGCCGTTCTACGTGACATTCTTCTGACAAAAAAGTTTCATTCCTCTGACAATACTGTCAGAAGAATGAAGAAGAGAAAGGTCTACACATTTTTGCCCCAGCCCGATCAATCCGGTAGAATCTCTACGCACAGAGAGGATAACCCGATGCCCCAACTGTCGCTCTATTTATTTGGCTCGCCGCGCCTGGAGCTTGACGGCAAGCCGGTTGATATTCGCCGCCGGAACGTGCTGGCGCTGGCAGCGTATCTGGCTGTTACCGGTCGCCGCCACAGCCGTGATGCTCTGGCGGCGCTGTTTTGGCCTGAGTACGATGCCTCCAGGGCCAAAGCGGCGCTGCGGCGTATTTTGTCGACGTTGAATACGGCGCTCGCCGGCGATTGGCTCGATGCCGACCGCGAGACGATTGGCTTTGCCGATGAGCAGGCTATTTGGGTCGACGTTCTTCAATTTCAAACGTGCCTCCGTGACACAAAAGACAAGCCCGCTGCATTATCCGCGCTGGCCGAGGCCGTCTCGTTGTACCATGACGACTTTTTAGCCGGGTTCACGCTGCGCGACAGCCCAGCCTTCGACGAATGGCAGTTTTTCCAAAGCGAGGAGCTGCGCCGCGATTTAGCCCGTGCTTTGCAGCGACTGGTTGAAGGCTATCAACACAGCGACATCCAGGCGGCACTGCCCTATGCCCAACGTCGAGTTGAACTTGACCCGCTCGATGAGGCCGCCCAGCGCGATCTCATGCGCCTGTACGCCCAAACCGGGCAGCGATCCGCTGCCGTGCGGCAGTATCGGCTGTTGGAAGAGACCCTGCAAGCGGAACTGGCCATCGCCCCGGCGGCGGAAACGACCGCGCTGTTCCGGCAGTTGCAAACCGCCCCCCACAGCAACGGCGCGACGACTTCAAGCACCGAACCGTTCCCGCTGGAACTGCCCAATTTTCTTACCGACACAAACACTCCGGCCCGCCCCCCTCTTTTTGTCGCCCGCGATCAGGAAATGGCCCAGCTTCAGCATCACCTCGACCAGACGCTGGCGGGGCAGGGGCAGGTGATGTTCATTACCGGCCAGGCCGGCAGCGGCAAAACCGCGCTGGTGCAGGCCTTTGCTCGACAGGCCCAGGCCGCCGTGCCTGATCTGCTCGTTGCGCCCGGCAGTTGCGACGCCTATCTGGGGCTGGGCGATCCGTACCTACCCTTCCGCGAGATGTTACAGCTTTTGGCCGGTGATGTAGAGGCACGCTGGACGCGGGGCGACATCACCCTTGAAAACGCACGGCGGGTGTGGCAGGTGTTACCGCAAACGCTGCCTCTGCTCAACCGATTCGGACCGGCGTTGATCGATAGTTTGATCGCGCGTCACGTTTTACCCGACCCGGCCCGGCGGTCGCTGCTCGCGTATTCGGGCGGCGAACGGACCAACGGGCAAATCTCGCAAAACGATCTATGCGAGCAAGTGGCGCTCTTCCTGAGCGAGGTCGCCCAACACCACCCGCTGCTGCTGGTCATCGACGATGCGCAATGGATCGACGCTGCCTCGATCAACCTGCTCTTTTACCTCAGCCGACGCCTGGCCCACGGTCGCATACTCCTGTTGGTCACCTATCGCCCTGATGATGTGGCCTTAGGTCGGGCCGGAGATCGCCATCCGCTGCTGCCTGTCATCAACGAAATCCGGCGACATGACGGCCATGCGCCCATTGATCTGGCGCACACCATGACCTATGGGTTTGTTGAAGCGCTGCTGGATACCGAGCCTAATCAGCTTAGCGCCACATTTCGAACCGCGCTTTACCAGCGCACGCAGGGCCATCCCCTTTTTACCGTGGAACTGCTGCGCAGCTTGCAGGTTCGGGGCGATCTCATGAAAAATGAAGCGGGGGTCTGGACCGAAAGCGACGCAATCGATTGGGCATCGCTACCGGCGCGGGTCGAGGCCGTGATCGAAGAGCGGCTGGGTCGGCTCGATGATCGACAGCGCACGATTCTGGCGACCGCCGCCGTTGAAGGCGAAACGTTCACCGTGCAGGTGTTGGCTCAGGTTCAGAATATGCCCGAGGGGGAACTGCTGCGACTTCTATCGCACGAGTTGGCCGGACGTCATCAATTAATCCGTGAGCAGGGTGAGGAAAAAGTCGGAGAAACCACGCTGTCGCGCTTCCAATTTCGGCATGCGCTGTTTCAACACTATCTTTACAGCACGCTCGGCGGCAGCGAACGTCGCTGGCTACACAGCCAGGTCGCCGCCGTTTTAGAGGATATCTACCACCATAGTATGGAACCCGTTATCGTTCAGTTGGCCCGCCACTATACCGAGGCTAACGCCATCGAGCCGGCGGTCAACTATTTACTGCAAGCGGGAGACAGAGCCAGGTTGCTTTATGCGCACCAGGAAGCGACCGACTTTTACCAGCAAGCACTCCACTTTTTGAAAGCGCAGCATGATTTTGACCGAGCCGCACGCACGCTGATGAAGCTGGGTCTAACCCATCACCAAGCCTTTAATTTTCAGCAATCACGCCAGGCTTATCGCGATGGTTTTGCCCTATGGCAGCAAGCCAACGCTGCTCAGACACCTCTGGCCCCGGCTCCGCATGCCCTTAGAACCTGCTGGAGCACACCTTATACGCTTGACCCGGCTCTGGTAACTGACAGTGAGTCGGGAACGGTGATTGCCCACCTTTTTAGCGGCCTGGTTAGCCTCAACCCGGAGTTGGATGTTGTCCCCGAACTCGCGCACAGTTGGGAAATTTTAGCGGGAGGCAGCGAATACCTGTTTCATTTGCATGATGCCATTCGCTGGAGCGATGGAACCCCACTCACGGCGGATGACTTTGTGTACAGTTGGCTCCGTGTACTCGATCCCGCGCTTGAGGCGTTTAATGCCACCCACTTTTTTGATATCAAAGGGGCGCAGGCTTTCCATGCCGGCGAAACGACTTCAGAAGCGGTCGGTATTCAGGCTGTCGATGCAACAACCTTGCGCATCACGCTCAAAAATCCGGTCAGCTATTTTCCCCAACTCCTGACCCATCCCGGTTTTTCACCGGTTCCCCGCCACGTAATCGAATCTCATGGAGACAAATGGACGTCCCTTGACACGATTGTCACGTGTGGGCCTTTTCGACTCACAAGTTGGAAGCCGAATAAGCTTATGACGCTATTACACTATGACGACTATCGGGGGGCATTTACCGGCAACTTAACAGAGGTCGAACTTCATCTAAACGCTACGACTCCGGAGGACATGCTGGCCCGTTATGAGGCAGGGGAGTTTGATGTTCTTAATCTGTGGGCATTTACGCAGCGCAGACATATTCAGCAGCATTATCCGGACGAATTCTTTTCCGTACCGAAGTTAAAAGTGCATTTTCTGTGCTTCAATACCCGGCAAAGCCCATTTGATGACCCACGGGTACGCCGGGCGCTGGCGATGGCTCTCGATCGCGAGATGCTGACGCGTGTTGTTTTTGCCGAGGATCGTCTGCCGGCGACGGGCGGCTTTGTGCCGCCGGGGATGCCGGGCCATACGCCTAATCTGGCGCTGCCGTTCGATCCGGATCAGGCGCGACGTCTGCTGGCTGAGGCCGGTTTTCCGCAGGGGCGTGGTTTTCCGGCGACTGAACTGTCGACCAAACGCTTATGGGGTACCCCGGCTGAACATCTACGACAAAGTTGGCAACAGCACTTAAATATCGATGTCCAATGGCGTAAGGTAGAATTTGATACGCTCCTCGATCAGATCAAGCTAGACCCGCCCGCCATTTATAACATTGGCTGGAGCGCCGATTATCCCGATCCCGACAATATGCTTCGCGTTGGCATTCAGGGTCGCTGGCACCATCCTACCTATGCTAAGCTGATCAGTGAGGCCAAACACTTACCGGATCATACGGAACGCTTAAAACTCTATCGCCAGGCCGAACAACTGTTAATTGAAGAAGCCGTCGTTATTCCCTTGTTTTATAGCCAAGGCCATATTTTGATCAAACCCTGGGTTAAACGGTTTCCTAACTCGGCCACTCACCAACATTTTTGGAAAGATGTGGTGATTGAACAACATGATTAGAATGGAACGGGATTTGGGAGATGGTTCGAATAGATCACTTTATTTGGCTAGACTTGTCTAACATCCGTTTGGCTAAAATCGTTCCCTTTGAACAGGAGAGGTTGATCCATAATCTTTGCAAGCGCGTATGAGAAACAATCGCCAAAGTTTAACGCTGCCGGGTGCCGCCCCTTACCATAGGTGCGAAATGCAAGACGCGCCGCAGTTATCTGTTCAGCCGTTACCGGTTCTACCTGGATGTTGGCGATATGCAACATTTGGTCCAATTTATCGCCACCGGCCTGACCATGACGCGCTTCAATGACAATAGCACATTCCAACAATGTTGCCGCGGAGATAAATCGAACCGGATCGGCCTGGATAGCTTCGGCAAATTGATCGGCCTCGACTTCATACTCTAAAATTGCGATGATTGCCGATGTGTCTACAACCATTAGTTCGGCGTACCTATGTCATTGTAGCCTAAAATCTCGTCAGGAGTGCGTTGATCGAGCAACGGCAACGCGGCACATTCCCGA
>JAGRBZ010000140.1 GCA_020433805.1 Anaerolineae bacterium | reverse complement strand
GTTGATGATGCGCCGTTCGACCGGAGCCAAAACAGAGTTGGCCTCGCACCACGTGAATGAGGAGGAGTACCAGGTCGAAATGGAGCCGGCTTCACCGCCGGTCAATGCCGCGCTGACAATGGTCGGCAAGGTTGAGGCCGGGCTAATTCGCCACATTAATTTGCCGGTCGGTACGTCGCTCATTGCGGTGGGGCAGAAGTTGGGGTAGGGGCGTGCAAGGCCGATATTAAGAATCAAGAAATTGCGGTCTCGATTTAGTGCGTAGTGCGTATTCCGTATTACTTTATCACCCAACTACGGAATACGCACTACGCACTATCACTTTAAATAAGTCGCCCCACCTTTTCAGCATAGGCGCGATAATCATCGCCGAAGGTTGCGATCATTTGCGCTTCTTCTCGCGGGACGCGATGGCGATAGAGGGGCCAAAAAGTGACCAAAAATGATGGTCCGGCGATCCAATTGGGCAGCAATAGGGCTTGGGCAATGGCCCACAGCCAGTGAGCAGCATACATAGGGTGGCGCATTACGCGGTAAATGCCATCGGTGACGAGCGTTTGGTCGGGCTGTTCTTGCAGTTCCGCCCGCCAGTTGCTGCCCAGATCGGCGTGAGAGCGGTGTAGCAGATAGGCTGCTCCGCCAAAACTAATTGCTCCCAAAACGGTTGTGATCGCCTTGAGAAGACGTGGCATACGATAGTCGGCGAAGCTGAGTTTGTTGCTGAAGAGATAGGTTAGAGGGAGAATCTGCATCCCCAACAGTTGCAGGAAAAGGAGCGTTTTCTCAGTTGGATCGCCGTCTGACTGACGGGGTTGCGGCATGTTGACGGCGTAGTAGGTGCGAACGGTCGTGACAGCAGCCAGTCCTGCGCCATAAATCCATTTGTGAATCATGCGTTGTTCCTCAGTTCTTCTCGCGTTAACTTCCGTGCCACAACGTAACTCCCCTAGCATGAGCGATAATCGCAAAATCGTCACGGTCAATTTCAAATTTGGACCGGCGGAACTTCATGCTCCAATATCTAGGGTTGTCGATAAAGCTTAATCGCTCCAAAAGCGGATGGAGGGGAGCCTCCTGAACATCTTGGTAGATTATGTCACGTCGCCAGTTGGTTTAGACCTTTAGATATTATAGGGTAAAGTGCGTCAGAGGGAAGAATAGCGTTTATTGTTACATGATTGACGAAAACTATGCATATTCAAAAGCGTAGTACCCACCCCGTTTGCCTGCATGATCGCGCCGAAATTGAAGCGTATCTGCGTCGAGTTACCCCATTGCATTTGTATGAGTTAGGCGATTTGGATGACTTTTTCTGGCCTTACACGACGTGGTACGCGCACCGTCAGGATGGTGAGGTTAGACAAGCAGCGTTGATGTACAGCGGTATTGCGTTGCCGGTTTTACTGGCGTTGACTCCGCCGCCTTTCGATGCAATGGCAGCGCTGCTGCGCTCGATACGACCGTATTTGCCGAAGCGTATCTACGCCCATTTAAGCGGTGATTTGGTCGATGTTTTCGCCGACGGCTACCACATCGAGGCGCACGGTCCGCACCACAAAATGATTTTAGCGAACCCGACAGCATTGGCAGCAGTCGATACCGCCCCCGTAATTCCTCTCTCGACCGGCGATTTAGAGCGACTGACAGCCTTATATCAAGCAAGTTATCCCGATAACGCCTTCGACGCCCGCATGCTGGAAACCGGCTGCTTCTTTGGCTTGGAACAGGATGGCGCATTGGTAAGCGTGGCCGGCATCCACGTCTACTCAGAACAATATCGGGTCGCGGCGTTGGGGAACGTGACAACACACCCGGCATATCGAGGACACGGATTGGCGTTGGCCGTTTGCGCCCGGCTGGTTCAACACTTACGTGAGCGCGGCATCGCCCATATCGGTCTGAATGTCAAAGCCGATAATCAGGCGGCCATTGCCTGTTACCAAAAGTTGGGATTTAAGTACATAGCGAGCTATACCGAATATATGCTGATTTCTTAGGCGTATTTAGCTCTAACCCGTTTCTTATAATTTTCAAAGGGCCACCTAACTAAACTTTGATAGTATCTCTGATAACAATATCTGGCGTCTGTATTAAAGACATTTGTAACCCCTCGTCTTTAGTGCAACCTCCTATTCAGTCGGGGATAACAATGGTAAAAATTGACAGTGTTAATCGACAACGTATCACCCTTACAAAATTGCTTCCTTTTGTAGTTCTTTGGCTTCTCATTCCGCTCATTACCCAACCCAACATATGGTCAAGCTTGCAAGCATCCGATCAAACGAAGCAATTCGAGATACAAGGTGTGACGCCGTCATTATCTCTGGCATTTGTGCCTCACGAAAGCTTTCTTGATGCGCCGGCGGGCTTCACTGTTCGCAGTTTGGGCGGTACCCTGTTTTTTACCCAACGAGGGGTATCTTTCTCACAGCCCTATTACCCTGAGGGCGATGAGCATTCATCTTCGCTTGCAAATCCATTACACATTCAATTTGCAGGCGCTAACCCCTATCCAACTATCGAAGGCATTGATCCCTTGGCCGGCACCATTAATGATTTTTCCGGCAACGATCCAACGCAGTGGCAAACCGATCTACCCACCTTCGCCGGAATAGCCTACATCGACCTGTACCCCGGTATCGACCTCTATTACGATGGGTCTCAGGGGCGGCTCAAAAGTACGTATGTGATCGCGCCCAACGCCGAGCCGTCACGCATTGCCTGGAGCTATGCCGGGGCCGAGGAAGTCGAGATCGATGCTCAAACCGGCGATTTGCTCATCACACTTACCCTCACCGAAACCGGAGAAACGTACCAACTTCGCGAACAAGCGCCTATGGCCTGGCAAGAGATTCATGGGAAGCGTGTGCCCGTTGAAGCGGAATATGTTATCAGGGGTAAGCAGGTCAAGGTTTCGCTTGGCGATTATAAATCCAGGTATGGTCTGAGAATTTTCTAACTTTTCCCTAACCAATTTCAAAGTCTCTCCTATTACTTTATTGCTACGATCATCATATGCTTTTTAGAGAGGCTAGGAGGTATGTGACCATTTAGGAGGCACATATCTTATGAATTTTCGACGACCGATTTTTCTCTGTACTACGGTGACGCTTACCTTGGCTGCCTTTTTCGTAGGGCAAACAATCCACGCTTTAAACCCATTTTCTGAAATTGGCGATGATGTTCATCTCGATACCGGCGGTGATAAAGACGGCGGGCTTAGTTGGGGTGATTTCAATAACGATGGTTGCCTTGATTTACTCGTTAATACTGACGACGATAATCTGCGCACCCGCCTTTATCAAAGTAATTGCAATCTGCCCGATCCATCATTTACGGACGTGACCGATAGCCATGCTGCCGGCTTGCTCAACGATTTTATAACTGAACGCAGCGCAATTTGGGGCGATGTTAACAACGACGGGTATCTCGATTTTGCCGTTAATAGTGCCTATACGCGCGATGGAGCGAAAAAAGCCATAAAGATTTTTCTCAACAGCGGTTCTCCGGCTTTTACCTTTGGCAATGCCTCCCAGGAGCCTGATCAAATCATCACCGATATCCCCGGTGGAACCAATACGGAGGGGTTGGGGTGGGGTGATATTGATAACGATGATGATCTTGATTTGTTCGTTGAAAATCATAACTTTGGCATCGATATCTTCCTCAACGATGGCTCTGGTCACTTTACCTATCTGGATAACAATCAAACCGGTTTGTCCGACAGCGCCGCTACCGGCGACTATTTGGCGGTAACTGACTTTGACGCCGACGGCGATGTCGATATTTTGGCGCGTAAAGAGAATGAGGCGGATTTGTGGACTCACAATGGTAAGTCATCGCCACCTTTTTTCGACGACAGCCGCAACATCGACCAGGCCGATAACGGAAACAAAGGCGGTGTTGCTTTTTGTGATTTTGATAGCGACGGCGACTTTGATTTTTTCTGGACCGACGAGGGTACCAACCAGATTTGGGAGCAAACCGGTTCTCGCAGTGGTGATTTCGATGCGCGCGGTTTCTCGGTAGATACGGACGGCAACATCGACGGCGTGGCCTGTGGTGATGTCGACAACGATGGTGACGTGGATCTCTTCCTGACTGGCAATAATGGTGAACAGCTTTTTATAAACGAAGGCGATTTTAATTTCATCCAAATGAATTTTGGTATCGACGGCGATGAAGACGGCGAGGGTGCAGCCTTTGGTGATTATGATCGCGATGGAGACCTTGATTTGATCATTAATCAAGATGATGAGAACGAACTATGGCGTAACAACAGCAACAATGACGCCTATCTCATGGTTCGCGCTCTTCTTGATGTCGGTGATGCCGAGCGTGACGCCATCGGAGCCACGGCCGTATTGCGTGATTGTAGCGGTAATCTGGTCAGTGGTATCCGCGAAGTCAACGGTGGGCGCGGCCATGGGGCACAAGACCCCGCCATTATGCATTTTGGTCTGGCTAATTTGGGCGGCCCAAATGCAACCTATGTGGTGGAAGTAAGTTTTGTGGGCGGAAAGATGGTTCATGCTGCGATCGTTCCGAGCCATATTGGTGGTTATCAACAGATTGCTATTCGCAACAATGACGCCTTAAACCTGGATGCTTGCCAGGCCGATCTGGCTGTCCATAAATCCAGCTCTCCTAACCCGGCCAGCCCCGGCCAGCCTATTACTTACACGCTTGTGGTTAGCAATTTAGGGCCAAACAGGGTTACGTCACTTACCCTAACCGATAATCTGCCTGCCGCAATTGTACCACCTTATATCTATACCGCAGCCTCTGGTAATTATGACGCTATCACCGGAATTTGGACCCATCTCGATCTGGCTGCCGGAAATACGTTGACGCTAACCATCGTCGGCACGGTTGACCCGACTTTTACCGGCACTATTGTGAACACGGCTGACGTTAGCCCCATCGGAGCCATCGACCCCATCTTAGACAACAATCACGACGACACATCCAATCAGTCTTATATCCCTCAGATTATGCAGCCAACACCTACCGTAGTGCCAACCGCATCACCTTCCCCCCAGCCGACCCTAACGGTCTCGCCGGTACCAACCGCATCACCGGAGCCAACAGCCACGGTCTCGCCGGTGCCATCCGTCTCACCAGAGCCAACAGGTACGGGTTCGCCAACACCAACAGCAACCGTTTATGATAACGATAACGATGGGGAAGATAATGACGACAATAATGATTATGACGGCACCACTACAGCCTCGATTACTGGAGGTGCCCACCCGACAGCGACTGTACCGCCACTACCGGTGATGAGGCTCCCGGAAACAGGCTCGCTGGCCGAGGCCCAGACTGACGAAGACATGGGTATCCGCCTATCAATCCGTTTGATGGTGACTGTTATTGTTGCAATGTGGATTATTTTTCGAATATGGGGACTATCTAGCCAGATTAATAAGCCTAAATAGCGTTCATAATGGAGTTACGCACTTCAAAAGGTGACGGTCACTTAAAGGCGATGAATCGACCAATTTGGGGTAAATGAACGCTCATTCTCATCAAAAAGTGACTGTCACCTTGTTTGACCCGCCCACTGCGTAAGGCATAAATTAATCGAAACTTCCGGTTTGAGTCTATAAGTGGCAATTTGTGTTTATCGCGTAGGATCTTGAAAATTGATCGAGCCGTTTTCCAGAACCGAGAAAATATCTTATACTTAGGCAGGTGGCATGCGTTTAAGCATAACGCCTGCCGATAAAGTAACCCCGTGACCAACTACTTAGCAGACCATCAATATTATTCCTATTAATTAGCTTTTTGGGTGAACCAATAGGAACAATGGGCTTATGAAAAGCATGACAAGATGCCACACCTGTCTGTTGGGTAAACGAAGGCCTCTTAAGGCTGCACACTCAAAACCATATTAAACCCGAAAGGATATTTTTTACGAAATGGCTTCTCGTAAACTTACGCCAGGTTCTTATGTTGTGTTCATTGGGCTGATGATACTTGCCCTTGTTGTTGCCGTGATTTCATTTATTGTTCCATTTTCGATCTATGGGAGTGCCGGGCATGAGGAAGAGGGTGCCGAAGCTCATGCTGAAGCAGCCGAAATCGACCTGATGTTCACCCCCGAAGCTCCGGCAAATGCCGAAGCAGCCAGAGAATTTCAGAGTAAAATTCTAGGCAGTTACAGCCAGGTGGGCGTGCCGGAGTCAACCGAAGAGGCTACGGTTGAGCCAACGGAAGAAGCCACCGTAGAGGCTACAGAGGAAGCTACGGTTGAACCCACCGAGGAAGCGACTATTGAGCCAACCGAAGAAGCCACCGCTGAACCCACGGTCGAAGGAACTGTAGAGGCTACGGAAGAAGCCACCGTTGAGGCTACCGAAGAGGCCACGGTCGAGCCGACTCTTGAAGCCACTGTAGAAGCTGCTGAATAACTAAGCGTTTGTGTAAAAAAGAAAACCGCCGGAGGCTGGTCGTCAAGTAAATTTACTTGACGACCGACATACCTCGGCGGTTTTATTGTTTGGTTACCGTACCGATAGATCTTTTGCTTACACAGCCTCGGTGGTCATAATGAAGAGCGGCTTCATTTCAAAGCTGCGGTAAGAAGGCCGCAGACGCTCGACATTGTAATGCTTTTTAACTTCTACCAGTTTCTTCGAAGAAACAACAGCTTCAACCGGAACATTGTCATAGCGGCCATTCTTCAGTACGACAAGCCGTCCGTGAATGCCGTTGAGAATAAGGTCAAGCGCCAGGTTGCCGTAAGCCATCGGCACAATCGAGTCGATAGCGTCCGGATCGCCACAGCGAACCATGTAACCCAATTTTTGGTTAATGACGTTGATGGTTTTGCCGTTATTAAATTTGGCAGAATGGTCTCTCAATTCAGCCGAAACCAAATCACCAATACCCCCCAGTTTCTTATGGCCGTAGGCATCGGCGCTTCCGGCTTCAAATACCATCTCACCCCCTTCGAACATGGCCCCTTCTGAGATAAGAACCACAGAGTAGTTGCTGGGGTTTTTCTTACGGTCTTCAACCAGCAGTTCAGTTAGCTGCTCGATGTTAAATTTGTATTCGGGAATAACGCAGCGGTCGGCAGCCCCGGCCATAGTCGGCAGCATAGCGGTAAAACCGGCGTATCGACCAAACACTTCCAGAACCAACAGGCGCTCGTGAGACCCGGCTGAAGTACGCAGGTCGTGGGTCATTGCGATAGTGCGGGTAACACAGGTACTAAAGCCGATACAATAATCGGTGCCGGGAACGTCGTTATCCATTGTTTTTGGAATAGCAACAACATTGACACCCTCTTTAAACAAGCGGACGCCATAACTTAAGGTATCGTCCCCACCAATGGGAATGAGATAATCGATGCCCAGATAGTCCAGGTTTTTTAGAACCTCCGGAGTCAGGTCATTCATCTCTTCATTATAGGTATCTTTGAGGTGGTCGGGAACACTATTTTTTGATACGTGGCTGGGGCGCGTCCGAGAAGTGTGAATGAATGTCCCCCCGGTTCGTCCGGCCCGGTTCACAACATCTTCGGTCAGGATTTGGTAGTTTCTGCTGTTGTCGGCATCTTTATCACGAACAATATCGATAGCGCCACCCCAGCCCCGACGAATTCCAACTACCTGGTATCCCTCGCGAATAGCGCGAATGGTTACCGCTCGGATAGCCGGGTTGAGGCCAGGCACGTCCCCGCCGCCGGTTAAAATTCCAATTACACCTTTTTTGGTCTTAATGTTAGCCATATTAACCCCCTTGTTGGCTAGAAATGAATTAAATTGAACGACTGGATAATTTAATCATCCGATGACTTACCACCATGGTAGTACCGGTTGTGGAGGAGTAAGAAGTAGAACGAGGCATTTTGATACAGGTATCATAACAGCAACGACCGTATTTTACCTTATATATCAATAATACGCCACCCCAGCCAATAATTCTCAGGGTGACAAGACCTGACAGGCTCGATTCAGAATTTTACGACCAATAACATTCCGAACTAAAATCTGTCAGGTCTTTGCCCTAGATTGAGTATTACTGTATTTAAACAGCAAAACTCACGCTCTTGGATAGGAATTAGTATTCGGCTCCTCTCGTCTCGCCCTTAATAATAGACGAAAATCCCATCAAGCGCACTAGACAGTTGAACAGTATAGAACCTGGAATAATGGCGGGTTTTAATAGCAAAATGGCAGCGATATGGGGATCAACAAAAAAAGCGCTTGTTTTTATCTGTCTTTTTCAAGCGCTTCTTTTAATAGGATAGGGGGCTGCAATATCTCCATTGCTCTCGCTTCTCTTCTTATCAGCCTCGGTCTGCCATACATCCGTTCGCAACTTTGGTTTATATACCTTGGAGGGTTATGAAAATTCTGCTGAATATAGCCCGACTCGGATAGCGTTTATCACTCTATTCAGTATGGTTTTACCTGTTTTTATGGCGTAAACTGTACGATAAAGTAGATAATAGGGGGTATATTTCGAAGTATGAATAAACGCTATCTTAAATATGGACTACATATTGCTATCTTAGGTGGCTTGATTATAGCGGGGTTTAAATATCTGAGCGGCGAGGAAGTACTTAATGCCGTGCGCTCTTTCGACTATAGCTATGCACCTTTTATGTTAGCTTTATCACTTCTTTACGTACTGCTCAAAGGCTGGCGGTTCGTCGTGTTAACTCAACCCTATACAGACCTGCCCTGGAGCGTTATCCTTAGGGCCTATATTGCCGGGCAAGCAGCCACCCTTCTCCCCGGCGGCGTCGCGGCCCGAGCCGGGTTACTTAACCAGGCTGATGTGCCGGTTAGTAAGGGGAGCGTCCCGGTTATATTCTCCAGTACGTTCGATCAGGTTGTTCTCGTAAGTGGAGCGTTAATTGCGGCACTGTGGTTTGAGCAAGGTCGAACGCCTATTCTTATCATTATAGGGCTTTTTGTATTGTTAGGGATTTTGCTTGCATTACCGGCTACGCGCCAGTGGTTCGCCTCGTCTGCAGATTGGGCGGCTCACAAGTTTGGCATCGAAGAAAAATGGAACGATTTTCTTGAGGCTGTGCCGGAGGTATTAACCTGGCCGATTATGGGCATGGCCCTGGGACTCACTATCGTTACCGTTATCGTCCATCTCATTATCCTTGATCTAACGTTTCGAGGTTTGGACGAGTCGCTTGCTTATTCATCGCTGGTGTTGGTTTACATTTTACCAACCGTCTTAGGTCGATTATCGGGGCTGCCCGGTGGCGTCGGCGTCACCGAAGCCAGCATGGTTGGCTTTATAACGGCTGTTTCCGATATCGGTTCCGGGACGGCAATTGCCGCCGTAGCTATATTTCGTATCGTTACGATTTTATTTTCAGCCCTTGTAGGCGCTGTTGTTTACTTTACGGCTTGGCGAGGGAACGAAGAGGCTACTGCTTCATCCTAAGACGTGGGAGCTAACCATGAGCGGTAGACTCGGCAGCAACGTTCAGCAAGGTGTCACTTTCTATCGTCCCATCAGCAATAGTAATTGTTCTTGTGCCTTGTTGTGCTAAATCATTATCATGGGTGACAATTAAAATCGTTTTTCCCCCTTTAACCAACCGATTAAACAATTCCAAAATTGAAGCTGTTGTTTTCGAGTCGAGATTTCCGGTTGGTTCGTCGGCGACAATAATCGGCGGGTCATTGGCCATGGCTCGGGCAATGGCAGCTCGCTGTTGCTGTCCGCCTGAGATAGCGGTCGGCAACTTATAGGCTTGATCGGCCATTTCCACCTGGTCGAGCAGTTCCAAAGCCAGCCGCTCACGTTCGGCATACGTATAAACATTGCAGAAATCCATCGGTAACATCACGTTTTCTATGACCGTTAAAGTCGGCAGCAGTTGGAAAAACTGAAAAACTAGCCCAATCTGTTTGCCGCGCCACACAGCCATTCGGCCTTCGCTTAGTGTATGAACAGCCACCCCATCAATCCAAACCTCACCCGAAGTAGGTCGATCGATGCCGGTGATCATATTAATTAAGGTCGATTTCCCGCTGCCTGATTTGCCAATAATTGTAACAAATTCACCAGCATCGACCTGCATGTCGATGCCTTTTAGGGCCAAAAATGGGCCGGCAGCCGTTTCGTAAGCCTTGACCACCTTTTTTAAGGTGATGAGATGGTCATTGCCTGGCCCAGACCCATCCTTTCCATTTTCTCTAGATGCATTGCGCGTAAAAAACTTCATCATCATATAAGCTTTACAAGGGTAATAAAATGTTGTACCGCTACCGTGTTTGTTCGCATGATGGATGTTACAGCGGTGTAACGCCAATCAGTAGAGATACCTTTAATGAAAATCGTCCCGTTGTCAAATAGTTTCAGGCTATAGGGTCTGTTAGCTTAAAGCCAGATTACAGATAGGGGAATCGTATCAACGGTATTGTGCAATTAGTCTTCGGATAGTCACTTTTCTGTGCAGGCTTTTACCAAACTCTTTCGTGATGATCGTTGGAGGAGATAGTGGTCATTGTAATCGTTTACAAAACAATTTATTCATTGAAAAGTTCACCTACGGAGATGCCCAAATGGATTCTGCGGATAACTTCAGCAATAAGAGATGCAACGGATAGTTCGGTGAATTTGGCGAAACGTTTGTGGGGAGGAATAGCTACCGTATTTGTAGCTACCACTTCTTTTACGGGCGATTCTTGAAGGCGTTGAATAGCGGGGCCGGAGAAGACAGCGTGGGTAACACAGGCATATATATCGCCGGCCCCCTCTTTTTTGAGAAAAGCCATAGCTTTCGTCATCGTACCGGCGGTGTCAATTTCATCATCAAAAATGATGCAGTTTTTGCCGTCGACATCGCCAATAATATTGAGTACTTCAGCCTTGCTGCCGTCATCTTGTTGAACACGTCGCTTTTCAATGACAGTGAGAGGTAAATCCAACACTTGGGCAAAGTTTCGCGAACGTTTGGTCGCGCCAATATCCCCGGCAACAACAACGGCATTGGGGATATTTTTCTTTCGGATGTAATTGCTAAGGATATAGAAAGCCGTAATTTCATCAACCGGAATATTGAAAAAGCCTTGAATTTGGCCGGCGTGCAGGTCGACCGTTAGAAAACGGTTGGCTCCGGCGGTTGAGATCAAATCAGCCACCAGACGCGCTGTAATAGGTACGCGAGGCTGATCTTTTTTATCGGTGCGCCCATAACCGTAGTAGGGGACTACGGCGGTGATGCGACCGGCGGAGTCGCGCTTGACCGTATCAATCATGATCAGCAATTCCATAAGATTATCGTTGACGGTCAACATCTGCCCGTCTTCATCAAATGAAAAGGCAATAGGTTGGATGATAAACACATCTTTGCCGCGCACGCTGGTTTTTAAGCGACAGAAGATGTTTTGGTTTGAAAACTTAAATACATCAGCCGGACACAGCGGAACAGCTAGAGCTGTGCTGATTTCTTCGGCTAAATCGCGGTTGCCGTTGCCGCTAAATAGAGCTATTTCTCCATACATTATCTTTCTCCTTGATAAAACGGAGCATCATTATTTTATTCGTATAAAATCAAATCACCCTGCCTATAAGTGAGCAGAGTGATAGTGGATAATTATCGTGATTGAGATTGAATGCTATAAACAGTGTATGCCAAAGACCTATAAAAAGATGGATTGTACCAAAATTCACAGTATGGCCTTATTGTATAAGCACTCTGAAAAAAAGTAAAGAGGCCTATCATCCTAGTAAACCTTTATCCCATTGCTTTGAGGGCCGTAATTAAACGGTTTACTTCTTCCTGTGTATTGTAGTGAGCCAATCCGACCCGCACCATTCCGCCTGAATCTTCCACACCTAAGCGCTCGGTGGCGTTGATCGCGTAGTAATTGCCATCCCACACAAATATGCCCCGTTCGCCCAAAAAAGCAGCGATTTGAGCCGGAGTAAAGCCTTCATGGGTAAAAGCGACGGTCGGGCAGCGCTCATCGAAGGCATCTGGTTCGGTAATACCGTAGATGGTGATGCCCGGAATAGTTTGTAATTGTTCGATCATGTGTGTAAAAAGCTGTCGCTCGTAGGCAGCGATGGCGTGCATGGCTTGCTTTAATTCTTGACGACGGTCGGTTTCGGCTTCTTGGTCTGTGGACGGCGTGCCGTATTGACGCCCCACTTCGGCCAAGTAATCAATGGCGGCCGTAACGCCGGCAATTCCTTCCTGGTTGAGCGTGCCGGTTTCAAATTTGTAGGGAACGTTGGGGTTGGCCGGCCGAACCTGGTAAGCCGGCAGCTTTTCCAACAGATCGAACTTACCCCATAATGCACCTACGTGTGGGCCAAAGAATTTGTAGGCCGAAAAATCGCAGCCCAGGTGCTGCACATCGATGGGGCCGTGTGGTGCATAATGAACGGCATCGACCCACAGCCAGGCCCCGACATTATGAGCCATCGTGGCAATACGGCGGATTGGGTTGATGGTACCAACGGCATTGGAAGCATAGCCCACGGCGACCAGTTTGGTTTGGTCGGTTAGTAACGAAGCCAAATGCTCCAGATCGAGGCGACAATCTTCCACATCGAAATCGACCATTTTAACGGTAATATCTTGCTCTTCAAGCGCCAGCCAGGGCGAGACGTTGGCATCATGATCAAGGCGGGTAACGATAACTTCATCGCCTGGTTTCAACATTTTACCGATAGAACGGCTGAGATTGTAGGTGAGGGTGGTCATATTGGCCCCAAAGACAATCTCTTTGGGGGAGGGGGCGTTAAGAAAATCGGCCATCGCGGCGTGGGCTTGATTGAGCACTTTATCGTTGCGCCGGCTGGTGATAAACGGTCCGCCTTTGTTGGAGTTGGCTTTAACGAAATAGTCGGCCATGGCGTCGATGACGGATTGCGGGACTTGCGTTCCGCCGGGACCGTCAAAATAAACATAGGTCTGCCCCTGCTCGTCGGTTTCTTGTAGCGCGGGAAAATGCCGACGCAGGGGCGAAAGGTCTGGAATTGGATCAGTCATGAGTAAGGAAACTCTCCTCAATTTAGAGTTGATTTAAACCGTAGAATGCCGCCCCAAGCAACGCTGGTTTCTTGTGCAAAATAACGTAAACGGGAATGTGGGCCAGCGTATCGGAAAAACGGCCTTTTTTGATAAAAGCAGCCATGAAGGTGCCGTCTTTAAGCTTTTGTAAGATGCGCGGCGGGATGCCGCCGCCCAGATAAACGCCGCCGGTTGCCATCACTTTTAACGCTAAGTTGCCGGCCTCGGAACCCAGAATCGACATGAAGGCATTGAGTGTTTGAATGCAGAGATCGCTGTCTTCATCGAGGGCGGCTTGGACAATAATGGGGGTTGGATCGGCAGCCTGTTCGATGGCTTGAGCTACCTCAGTAGTTTCGGTAGCATAGTGGCTTTCGTTTAAATAGTTATAGATGTTGGGGATGCCCAGTGCGCCGGAACAAACGCGCTCGTAGCTAACATGGTTGAACTTACCGAGAAGATGCTTCAAAAATTCAATCTCAAAGAGTGATTTGGGGGCAAAATCGGTGTGCCCACCCTCGGAGGCGACGACGTGATAAAAATCGTTGACGTGGACCAAAAACGCCTCGCCTAATCCGGTGCCGGGGGCGATGACCGCTTTATTTTGACCCATTGTCCGTTCACCCAGTTCACCATTAAGGGGTTCGAGATGCTGGGAGGAAAGATATGGCACCGAATGAGCAATGGCCTCCAAATCATTAAGTAATTTGACGGTTTGGAGATTAAAGGTTTCTTTAAGTTTCTTTTCCGAAATGTGCCAGGGTAAGTTCGTTATTTTTGACTCACCGTGGTGAACCGGGCCGGCTACTCCAAACACGGCTTTAGTGGGCGTAACTTTGTTGTTATTGACAAATTCGTGAACAATATCTTCTAGGCTGGCGTAACTGCCGCTTTTATAGGTTATTTGCAGTTCTGCCTGAGGTTCATCGTGAATATTGCTTGTAGGGGGAAACAGCGCTAAATCTGTTTTGGTCCCTCCAATGTCACCAACGAGTAACATAGTCTTTGTTTTCCTTAATATTAAAAAGAGAAATTATCGATTTTTGGCTCTGGTCATGAAAATATTTTGGCTGTTATTTTTGTTTTTCTCCTCCGTTGGAGAGGTAATGCGAACATAACTGCCATCGGAGCGCAAGATGCGAGCATTGGCTTCATCCGCCGCCACAATGGTGAGGATTTCGATAAGTTGCTGCTTTAGATCGATATCTTCTATGGGGAAGAGGGTTTCAATGCGGCGATCTAAGTTGCGTGGCATGAGATCGGCTGAGCCAAGGTAGATATCGGGATCGCCGCCGTTGTGGAAGTAGTAAATGCGGGTATGCTCCAGAAAGCGGCCAACAAGGCTGATGACTTTGATATTGTCACTGAGGTTAGGGATACCCGGCCGTAAGCCACATACGCCTCGAACGTGAAGCTCTATTTGAACACCGGCTTGTGAGGCTTGGTAAAGTTTTTTAATAAAAGCCGGATCTATTAAGGCGTTCATCTTAAAGATAAGCTTGGCCTCTTGGCCTTGTTTGGCCCAGTTGATTTCTCGCTCGATAAGCTCGGCAAACCGAGGGCGGAGCATGGTCGGCGCTACCAGAAATTTTTTGTAATCCGTCTTTTTGGAATAGCCGGTAAGGGCATTGAAAAGGTCCGAGGCATCAGCCCCAAATTCGGGCTTGCAGGTAAATAGTCCCAGATCGGTGTAGATATTAGCGGTTATGGCGTTATAATTGCCTGTCGAGAGATGGACGTAACGCCTTATATTATCAGCCTCGCGGCGCACCACCAGACAGATTTTGCTGTGGGTTTTAAGGCTCATAAAGCCGTAAATGACATGAACCCCTTCTCGTTCCAATTTTTTGGCCCAACCAATGTTGCTTTCTTCATCGAAACGCGCTTTTAGCTCGACCAGAGCCGAGACCTGTTTGCCGTTTTCGCGGGCTTCCATAAGGGCGTCAACTACCGGCGAGTTTTTGCCGGCCCGGTACAGTGTTTGTTTGATGGCGATAACTTGCGGATCCTTGGCTGCCGCGCGTAAGAAGTCGATCACGGGAATAAAAGAGTCGTAGGGATGATGGACCAAGACATCGCCCTGCTTAATGACATCGAAAATCTCCTGCCGACTTTCGATGTTCCGAAAACGGGGATGAATAACGGAGACATAAGGCGGATATTTGAGATCGGGCCGATCGAGCGCCATAAGGCTCATAAGTCCGCTTAACCCCAAGGGAGAACTGCTTTCAAATGTATCTTCTAGCTCGATGTCTAAATTCTGCGTGAGAAGCTCTCGAACCGGATCAGAGGTGTCTTTTTGCACGGTCAAGCGCACCACAAAGCCAAAACGACGACGGCGCACCGTGGCCTCGATGACCTCCAAAAGATCACTGGCTTCGTTGGCTTCAATTTCTAAATCAGCATTGCGCGTGATACGGAAATTAAAGTTCTGTCTAATCTCATAGCCGGGGAAGAGGCCACTGAGATTATGGGCAATTAAATCCTCTAACCAAATAAAGCGATAGGTGCGCTGCGTATCGCTATTGAGCCGCGCTACCGGCACCAGCCGGGGGAGCGTGTTAGGCACTTTAATTCGAGCAAAATGTTCGAGATTATTATCCGGATTACGTACGAACACGGCTAAATTGAGACTCAGGCTGGAGATATGCGGAAATGGGCGGCCGGGATCAAAAGCCAGCGGTGTAAGTACCGGAAAGATTTCGTTTTTAAAGTATTCATCAACGCCTTCGCGTTGGTCATCGGTAAGCTCATCATACGCGTGGAGATATACCCCCGCATCGGCCAGCTTGCCTTTGATATCATCGTAGCAGTGATTCATGATTTTTAGGTTGGATCGCACTTTTTTGCGAATATCACGAATTTGCTCAGTCGGCGTCAGGCCATCGGCCGGTACGTCGTTGACCTTGGCGGCGACTTGCTGCATTAAACCGGCCACACGTACCATGAAGAACTCATCCATATTTGAGCTATAAATAGCCAGAAATTTGGTTCGTTCTAAAATAGGATTTCGTTCGTCTTGGGCTTCTTCTAACACGCGCGAATTAAACTCGAGTAAGCTTAACTCACGGTTGATAAAAAGATCCGGATTATCTAAATCATAGCTTTCTGGGTTAAGAAATTTTGTGGTTTCTTGGCTGGTAGTTGTCTCTAATAGCGCATCGTCGGCTGGTGTCATAGCCATAGCGGGCTTGCCTCCCCATAGTATTAAGCTTCTCATTGCTGTGCGCTTATATTAATATAAAGTGTGAGAGATTAAAAAAAATCAGTTGTGATACGAGGGATGCTTACAAAGACCAACCGATACATCTCGATCAGAAGGATACACAGTAGATATGCACCCTTATAAATACCATCTACGGCATCCAAATAGGCAATCGAGTTATCCATTTTCTCAAAAGGAGGAAAAAACGTAATTAATAGAAGTTGCGGAGTTGGAGATCAGCCCTCCTTAAATCCCTCCCAAAGGGCGAGACTTGTCCAATCCTCCCCCCTTTGGGGGGAGTTAGAGGGGGGCTAAACAGGCCAACTGCGTAAGTCATAATTAAAACGTTTTACAAATTTTGGCCAGTGTGCGATTTCACCTTATCGATCAAATCGGTAAGAATTAAGCTTTTCGAGATAAGTTCTTCGGCCCCGGCATCAAGTGCACGTTTGGCTTGATCGCCTTTAATATAAGCCGATAACACCAATATGGGAATATGTTGGGTTGTTTGATTACGTTTTATATGGCCAATAGCGGTAGCACCATCCATACCGGGCATCATCAAATCCATGATGACCAGTTGTGGTTGGTGTTCGGCTGCCATATCAATGCCTAGCTGACCATTATTAGCTTCTAATACCTCAAAACCCGCTCTGGATAAAGCTAGGCGCAATAGCATAAGTTGGGTAGGTTCGTCGTCGACACAAAGAATTTTTGTCATGAATAGAGAGCTCCAGAAAAGTAGTTCAAATATACCCCAATACCTTTTTAGATTATACCATTATTATGATTTCATACAACAGAGGCTTGAATTTTTAAGGCGCTTGATTTTTTTGATAGCAATTAGAAAATTTGTTTTTAATTTTGGTTGACGTTGGATAAAAGGATATAGTATAATTCCTAAGGAAGAGACGAAATTTTAAAAATGATTGCATTTCGAAGCTTAGATAGATATAATAGAAAATCAGAGTTTTGTGGTTAGGAGAGCATAGCAGTAATGGACACGCAACGATTGGAGAGTTTCGGTTCAGGAAACTCCGGCAGCGATGATAATAAGTACGATGAGAATATTCTTCCGAAAGGTGCAGTTCTCCAAAGCCGATACGAAGTTATTAAGGTGCTTGGTGTTGGTGGAATGGGGGCCGTATATCTAACCCAGGATTTACGTTTTAGTGGGGTAACGCGGCTGTGCGCCCTTAAGGAAATGATTAGCACGACACCCGACCCACACGTTCGTCGATTGGCTGTGCAAAGTTTTATGCGCGAAGCAAATTTGCTGGTGCAGCTCAATCATATCGGTATTCCGCAAATCTATGATTTTTTTACTGAAGGTGTCCGTAGCTATTTGGCTATGGAATATGTAAAAGGAAGCGATCTCGAAGACGTTCTTGAGAATACGCAAGGAATGCTTAATGAAGAGACCGTTTTAGATTGGGCCGTGCAGGTGTGTGATGTTTTAATTTATCTTCATGGACGAGATCCGGCCATTGTTTTTCGTGATCTGAAACCTTCCAATATTATGCTGCGTGATCACAATAAAATTGCTCTTATCGATTTTGGTATTGCCAAAGCGTTTGAGTCGGGCCAAAAAGGGACGATGATTGGTACGGAAGGGTATTCGCCGCCCGAACAATATAAAGGCGTCGCCGACCCACGGGGCGATATTTACGCTCTGGGAGCTACACTCCACCACCTGTTGACCAAACGTGATCCTCGCTTGGAGCCACCTTTTACTTTTCACGAAGAGCCACCTATCTTGCTTAATCCTGCACTTTCTAAAAGTACCAATATTGTCATTATGAAGGCGCTTGAATATGATCCGGCTAAACGTTTTCAATCAGCCGGCGAAATGAAAGAAGCGTTAACTGAGACATTAAAAGCATTAAAGGACGGAAGTGCTAAAGCGAACACAGGGGGCATGGGTACGCAAGCCTTGTCTCACTCAGCGCAAACGACGTTGCTTAACGACACACCCCAAGTGCCTTCACAACAAAATCCGGCCCAGCCTTATCCGCCGCCGGGAACATATCCGCCGGGGTATCAGTATCCGCCCCAGTATCCGCCACAATACCCACCTCAATATTCGGGTCAGTATCCGCCACCCCCCTACCCTTATCCACCCCCCAATACCATGCCTTTTCAAGAAGAACAAGAAGAGGATCTCAACGACTCCATTTTGCCTGTCTGGAAATTTAAATGTGAGGACGAAATTAGAGGCTCGGCACAGGCGGATAAAG
>JAGRBZ010000013.1:17993-51184 GCA_020433805.1 Anaerolineae bacterium | reverse complement strand
CAGCGCTTCATCAACCTTGGCCCGGTTTTCGGCGCGATTAAGCCAGCGGCTTACGCCCGAAGGATGGGGGAGTGGCACAATAAAGGTGGCACCGCGCTGAAAGGTTTGGCCGATGAAGGTATCGAGCGGCTGGCCTTTCAGTTCGGGCAAAAACTGTTCGATGGAAATGCGACCGATGGCGATGATGATTTTTGGCTGTATGATGGCGCGTTCTTGGGTGCGCCAGGAAGCGCATAGGCGGCGCTCGGCGGCGGTGGGGACGCGGTCGCCCTGGCCGTGCTTGCTTTTGCCCGGATAGCATTTGGTGATGGCCGACAGGTAATGACGGGCGCGAAATTCGTCCTCCGCCCAGCCGGCCTGTTCCAGCCAATCCCACAACAGCGAACGCTGACCGCCGCGCCGCAGGCCAAAAGGCAAGCCGTCTTTGCCGGCTTCGACCTTGGCCGGGGCCTGCCCCACAATCATAACCTGGGCCGAAGCCGGACCGGCAAAAACGGGCGTGCTGTCGATGAAATAGCCGGCCTCAGCACATTTGCGGCAGGAGCGTAGCTCTTGATGTAAGGCATCAAGATGTATTTGCGCTTTAGATGACATCGACCAGGGCAACCAACAGATATAGGCGTTACGCAGTTGACAACTACTGATGTCATTTCGTAGCCAAAGGCGGAGAAATCCCTACAGCATCTGCTTGCAAACATCGTTCTCAGGGATTTCTCGTCGTTCCTCCTCGAAATAACATGTCCAATGCGTAAGTCCTAGATAAAAAGATTATGAATAAGCCGGCGGCGGTTGATGGGTAGCTACTCGGCAATCGGTTCCGTGACCGTCTCAGGAACGGCGTCTGCAATTGAGAATGTCGTTTCGATATGAACATTGCCGGCCAACGATTGCCCCACAACGCAATATTTATCGTGAGACAGCGCAATAGAACGCTCAACGGCTTTGGAATCGATGTCTTTGCCTTTGACAATAAATTTCAGGTTGACGGTTTCAAAGGGGCGGGGGTAATCGTCGGGCTGTTGGCCTGTCACTTGCACCTCGACATCAGTTACCTGTTGCCGTTTCTTTTGCAAAATCGAGAGAACGTCCATGCCCATGCAACCGGCTTGGGCCAGCAAAAGCATTTGTCCCGGCTTAATATGCTTGCCGCCCATATGGATTTCACGCCCTTTATGGTCTACGCCTACAAACTCAAGTCCTTCGCCGGTCCAGCGAGCCGATACGTTAGATGTGTACATGCTTATCTCTCCTATGGGTTACAAAGTTTGTAATTATCGCTTCATCATTGATTTAGCCCAAAAGGGCTTACGACGGCACCAGGTCTGCAAGATGGTATTGCATACGAATAGATAAAATCAACCACGAATTGCACGAATTTTCACCAATTTTATTCGTGTCAATTTGTGTAATTCGTGGTTAAAACTCTTTCCCCATCGCATGGGCCCAGTACCCTTACGACAAACAACAAAAACTCCCTCAATACAGGAGTAAGGAGTAGGAAGTAAAAAAACAGCCTTACTCCCTACTCCTTACTTCTTACTCCCTACACTACTACTTTACCATTCATTTCAGCTTCGTCAAACGTCGGGCCGCCTCCTCTAATACCGCGCGTGTTTTACAAAAGGCAAAACGGGCGATGTTGGCTCCGTCAGCCGGGTTGTGGTAAAAGGCGCTGGGGGGGATAGCCGTTACGCCTATCTCGGTGGTGAGATAGCGGCAAAAAGCAACGTCGTCGGGAAAATCGAGATGGCTGATGTCGGCCATCATAAAATAGGTTCCTTTGGGCATCAGCGGGTTTAGGCCGACATCGGCCAGCACATCACCCAGGAAATCGCGGTTGGATTGGTACATGGCGGCTAATTTAGCATAATAATCGGGCGAAGTCTGCAAAGCGGTGGCGACCGCTTCTTGCAGCGGCGTGGCCCCACAGTAAACCATAAACTGATGCACCCGCACGATCGATTGAACCAGTTCAGGCCGGCCTATGGCCCAGCCCACCTTCCAGCCGGTCATCCCAAACGTTTTGCCCGCGCTCGACATGGTTACCGTGCGGTCGGCCATACCGGGCCAGGTTGCTAAACACCAATGCTCGACATCATCAAACACGATATGCTCATAGACTTCGTCGGTCACGGCGATGACGTCGTGCTGTTGGCACAGGCGGGCGATGCAGTCCAATTCGGCGCGGGAAAATACTTTGCCGGTGGGATTATGGGGGGTGTTGATGAGAATAAGCTTGGTTTTGTCGGAGAATAAGGCGTTCAATTCGGCCTCGTCGATACTCCAATCGGGGGCGTGCAGCGTGTAGAAACGGGGAATGCCGCCCGCTATCAGCGTGGCGGGCAGGTACGAGTCGTAGTAGGGTTCAAACAAAATCACTTCATCGCCGGGATCAACCAGTCCTAAAATGGTAGCGAAGATCGCTCCGGTCGCGCCGGTGGTAACGGTCAACTCCGAGTCGGGATCGACCGACAGGCCGTAGAAATCTTCCATCTTCTGCGCAATGGCCCGGCGCAAACGCGGCTGGCCCGTACCGGGCGCATATTGGTTGAGATCGTGCTGAATAGCATCGACAGCCGCTGTTTTGATAAAGTCGGGGCCGGGAAAATCGGGGAACCCCTGACCCAAGTTCACCGCCTGATGCCGGTTAGCCAGTTCTGTCATCTCGAAAAAGATTGTTGTGCCAAAATCGCGAACACGGTGGGCCATGCTGATCATGGGTTAATGCGGCTCCTTTGCGGTGGTTTGATGGTTTGGTAGTTGGATGGTTTGGTGGTTTGGTAGTTGGATGGTAACGAACACAATCACCAACCAACTAACTATCCACTATCCAACTCCCCCTATTCTACCACTACCTGCCGCTTCTAAAAAATTGCGTCTAAGATTGGTTCAGCATTTTACTATCTGCGAATGATTGAAGTAAAACAAATAATCGGGTAACCAAGCAGCCTCCCCAGCCCCCCAAAGGGGGGAGCCATAAATCCCCCCGCTGGGGGGTTAGGGGGGCCATCGTGCCGACACACGTCACATCAAGTCAGCATACGAAAGATTGCCCGGTTAATTAATCGGGTACGTGCCGGAGTCACAGAGCTTTGTAAATCACGTAAGGGCAAACCCAATAACCTGTTTCAACAGGTTTTCTTTAGCAGCGACCGAATTCATTCGGTGGCGATAGGCTGCTGGCACGAACTCTATTTAGCTCAAAAAGCCGAATTGATTTTTATGTCAGCCACACGTATAATACCGCCTATAATCCATTCGCTATTACACAACCAGCAAGGTGACATTGGTTTGACTGCTCCCTTAGAATTGTTTAGTTCAGATTCAATCATTCCCTTACAGACAAAATCACCGGCGGAAAGCCCAGCAGAAGGGCGGCTTGCAACAGCAGAAAATTGGTATGCCGAGCCGTTTACCAAGCGCACCGCCTGCCGCACGCCCGGCCAGTGCGGGGGCGATTGCGACTGCGGCTGTCCCTACAATACGATGACGGAAGTTGAGCGGCTACCGCTGATTGAAGACATCGCCACGATTTTTCCGAATGAGTGGCTGGCCTTCATCATCTCGCCTGAAGAGGATGACGATTTTGAACCCACCCACGGCAAGCTGGTGGCCCACAGCCCCGGCCCCGATGAACTCCACGATGCGGTCAATACCGTTTTGTGGAACCAGCACGTTTACATCTTTTTCAACGGCTCGTTTGAGGCCATGAAAGCCAGCTATGGCGAGACGTGGGATACAAATGAGCGGGTGGAAACGCGCACCTATTCGGGGCCAAAGCAAGTTCATGATGTCGCGGCTTCTGCCGGCCCACTCCTGCCCAATGGCTTAATGGAACTGGTGTACAGCGTTGTCGATCAACTGTATGGAACGCCCAATCTCAATGAAGCCATTCGACGGCTACGGCTGGCCCGCGTTCGAGCGGCGGCAGCGCAAAACGAGGCTTTACTGCCCGTATTAGACAGTGCCCTCGACCAGTTAGAAACGGCTTTACCCCGTATTAATGAAGTAACGTGGTTTTTAGAAGAAGCACTGCTTGATTTAGAAACGAATTAGCGGTTAGCGGTTAGCAGTTAGCGGTTAGCAGTTAGCGGTTAACCATCATCCCATCATGGAAGATAACATTCGCATTCGTCATTATCAGCTTTATATCCTGAAAATTCGTCAAGAAGCTGACGGCTGATAGCTGACGGCTGACGGCTGACGGCTGATAGCTGTAGAACGCTATACCCTTAAGAGGAAAACATCTCGATGACCTTAATTGATCCCAACACCATTGGTTTAGAAAAAGATATTCATAAAGGAAACGGCAGAGTAGGTGTGCCGAGCCACCAATTGGTCCGGCACGGCGAAATTGTTCCTCAAGGCAACGCACTGCCGCGCCGCAAGCCGGAGTGGCTCAAAGTAAGAATGCCCGGCGGCCCCGAGTACAATCGGGTCAGAAAGCTGATGCGCCAGCACGGATTACACACTGTCTGTGAAGAAGCGATGTGCCCCAACTTGGGCGAGTGCTGGAGCAAAGGCACGGCCACCTTTCTTTTAATGGGCGATACCTGCACCCGCTCCTGCGGCTTTTGCCATATCAAAACCGGGCGACCGGCCTTACTCGATGAAGAAGAGCCGCGCCGGGTGGCCGAAAGCGTTGAAATTCTCAATTTGAGCCACTGCGTGCTGACGTCGGTCAATCGCGACGAGCAGCCCAACGGCGGCGCTCATATCTTTGCCAACACTATCCGCGAAATTCGCAAGCGCGTGCCCACCTGCACGGTCGAAGTGCTTATTCCCGACTTCAAAGGCAACCGCGCCGCCCTGCAAGAAGTCATGGACGCCAAACCGGAAATTCTCAACCACAACACCGAAACCGTGCCGCGCCTGTATCGCACGGTACGCCCGCAGGCTAACTACGAGCAAACGCTGCGCGTTTTGGCTAGCGCCAAAGAACTCGATCCGGGAGCGATTACCAAAAGTGGCATTATGGTTGGTTTAGGCGAAACCAAAGAGGAAGTTATGCAGGTCATTAAGGATCTGCACGCGCATCATGTCGATATTCTGACCATCGGCCAGTATTTGCGCCCCACCAAATTTCACCTGCCGGTCTATCGCTATGTGCATCCCCATGAGTTCAAGGAATTTCAAGAATTAGGCCAAGAGATTGGCATTCGTTGGGTAGAGAGCGGCCCGCTGGTGCGCAGCAGCTACCACGCCGATACCCAGGCTCAGGCGCTGTCCATTGCCGTGCGACAGCCGGCTTGTTGATAGAAAACTTAAACGCATTCGTCATTGCGAGGAGGAACGACGAAGCAATCTCCTATCCCAAACGCGGAGATTGCTTCGCTTTCTCGCAATGACACTATCTAACTTCATTATTTTTCACCCATTAATAACAAGTTCCATTCCCCAACCATTCAAACCAACCCCCAACCCCAACCTTTGACAGAGGCGTTATTGAACCAAGGCTGATAGACTGTGTATCAAACAAAGACACAGTTTACTTTGTTACAAAACAGCTTACTCACTTAATAAACCCTGACAAAGGAGCAAAAAATGAATACCAACGGATTTAATCCCCAAAAGGCAGAAGCTTTTGCTGAAAAAATGGTGGGCGTGCTCAACCAAGGCGCACTGGCACTGATGACCAGCATCGGGCATCGCACCCGGCTGTTTGATACGATGGCCGAGCTGCCACCGGCCACCAGCCACCAGATTGCCGAGGCTACCGGCTTAGATGAGCGGTACGTCCGTGAATGGCTACATGCCCTGGTCGTCGACCAGGTGATCGACTATGATCCGGCCTCGAACCATTATCACTTGCCGCCGGAACACGCGGCTACGCTCACTCGCCAGGCCGGGGCCGATAATTTGGCTCTGTACACCCAATATATCGGGGTTATGGGCAGTGTTGAAGACAAAATCGTCAACTGCTTTGTTGAGGGTGGGGGCGTGCCTTATGCCGACTTTCATCGCTTTCACGAGGTAATGGCCGAAGACAGCAACGTCAACATTGTTGAGCCACTCATCGAGCAGTTGCTGCCACTCGTGCCGGGCCTTGGCGAGAAACTACAGCAGGGTATCGCCGTGTTAGATGTAGGCTGCGGGCGGGGGCGCGCCATCACACGACTGGCGCAAAGCTTTCCCAATAGTCGCTTCATCGGCATCGATTTCTCACAGGAAGCCATTGCGGTGGCCAAGGCCAATGTAAACAATTTGGGGCTAACGAACATTCAGTTTGAGGTGCAAGACGCCGCTACACTGAATGCGTCGGACCGATACGACTTAATCTTCACCTTTGACGCCATTCACGACCAGGCCCAGCCGGGGCGGGTGTTGGCTAACATTGCTCGCGCTCTTAAACCGGACGGCGTCTACTTTATGCAGGATATTGCCGGCTCTAGTCACGTTCATCACAATGTCGAGCATCCGTTGGCCCCGTTTCTTTACTCGATTTCAACGATGCACTGTATGACGGTTTCGCTGGCCGCAGGCGGTGAGGGGCTAGGCACCATGTGGGGCAAGGAAAAGGCGCTGGAACTGCTGGCCGAAGCCGGCTTCCCCACGGTTCAGGTGGAAGAGCCGGAACATGATCCGATGAATTATTACTATATCTGCCGGTTGTAGACCTATGTGGTATAGTATCCTGAGTAGCGCGCAGTACATTCCGAGCCTGACGAGGAGCGAAGTGGAGCGCGTCTCGAGAGGTGCGGCTAACTTCATGAGATTGGGTAGCAACTCAATCTCATGAAGTTAAGGAACGAACGCCAGACCTGACAGGTTTTCAACGTTTCATTCGGCGTAAGATGAGTAGCAATCGAAACTCTACTTACTCTGGAATGTACTGTATAAAACCTGTCAGGTCTTATCTTACTGACCTGGTGCCGTTAGCCTCGCTTCAAGATGAACCCCTTAGCGTTGACCACCTGCTGAACCGAGTCGATGGTCGAGTCTTCGGGGATGTCCCACACTTTATCGCCGGAATGAAAACGGCGGCCCGGAATATCTTTGATAACACCTAACATTGCCTGAAACGATCCGCCGGTTACGACCATCGGAATACCGCCGATCCGAATACGAATCTGATCGTCACCTCCGCCGGATGAATCGGTTGAGCGCGGGGCAGGACGTGCGGGAGAAGAGGGCCTCATCGGATAGTCGACCGGAGTGTCGGTCGGTTCTTCTTCTTCCCACCAATCGGGCGGATTCATAGGAGGGGCCGGCATGTTGCCATCATCCCACCAATCGGGCGGTTCGTAGGCCGGAATATCGACATCATCGGAGAAGTCAGGTTCCTCATAAGCGGGCGGCGGCGGAGACTGTGGCATTGGGGGCGACGTATAGGCCGGCGGCGATGTATTTTGTGAAGCGGGTGGTGATACGGATGCAATTTTATCAGCCCCTTCTAATTGAAAACCGGCGGTTTCGATAAGGTTTTTGATGATGCCGGCATCGCCGGGAATCTCCCACATTTTTGAGTCGCTGTCGAAACGACGACCCGGCAGGTTTTTAACCGCGTCCAGCATCTCGCGAAAGCCGCCACCAACCACGGCCAGTTGATGGCCCTGCACGGTCACCCGAATACGGTCGTTGCCAAAACTCGCGGGCGCAGCGGCTGAAGGCTGGGCCGGCGTTTCATCGGCAACCGGCGTGCCGCCTTCCAGTTGAAAACCACTGATAGCCAGTTGATTTTTGATGTCCTCGGCTTTGCCGGGTAGCTGCCACACTTTAAGCGCACCCACAAAACGCCGTCCGTTAATCTGCTTGACTGCGGCCAGCATGTTTTGAAAACTACCGCCGACCACGCTAAATTCTTTCCCTTCAATGTGCACGCGTATGCGGTCTTTATTGAAATCAGCCATAAGTAGACCCGCCTTTCCTCGATAAATGGTTGAAATAGCTTAGGCTATTGCCAAAAGCTTCAGTTTAGGATTGTAGTTGGATACTTTCCTCAATTGATGCGTAGAACGTAGTACGTAGTGCGTAACATAGAAGTCAAAGACAAAATGATACGCACTACGCACTGCGCAATAGGTTACGGTAGCGGCATCGAAAAGATATTGACTCTTCATTCCTTAACCACCACAGTAGATTATAGCAAAAAGAACAAATGTTTAAAAATGTAGCGTCTATAGCATCGGAAACAGGGCTAAGGCCGCTCGAAATAACAAAATGTGTCGATAGGCCAGCACGGTTACATCTTTTGAATAGCCGCCACCAACGACGGTAGCGACCGGATAGCCCTGTAGCAGGCACGTTTCCAGCACGAACTTATCACGCTTGAATAACCCTTCGTCGGTTAAAGCCAGCTTGCCGAGGCGGTCGCTGTGATGGGGATCGACCCCGGCATCGTACAGAACCAGATCGGGCTGAAGCTGATTGAGCAAGTCGGGCAGGTGCTCGGCCAAAATTTTTAGATAAGCCGCATCGTCGGTACCTTCGGGCAAGCCAATGTCACGGTCACTTTGTTGTTTGCGAAACGGAAAGTTTTTCTCACAATGGACGGAGAAGGTAAAGACGTCCGGATCGTCTTGGAACACAACAGCGGTACCGTCGCCTTGATGGACATCAAGATCGACAATCAATATTTTCGCGGCCATGCCGGCGGCGACGATGGTACGGGCCGCGACCGCCAAATCGTTGAAGATACAAAATCCGGAGCCAAAGTCGGGGAAAGCGTGATGGGTGCCGCCGGCTGTATTGCAAGCCAGACCATACTGCAAAGCCAACTGCGCTGTCAGCACCGTTCCCCCAACGGCGGTGCGGGTGCGTGTTACCAGGCTCTCGCTCCAGGGCAGGCCGATGCGGCGTTGGGCTTTTCTGTCTAACGTGCCCGTGCAAAAGGCTTCAATATATTCAGCGGTATGGACTTGGGCTAACAGCTTTTGTGAGGCGATAACCGGCTGATGAACTTGCTCCGGCGTGATCAGGCCATCGCGCAGCAGAAGGCGATAAACCAACCCGAATTTTGGCATAGGAAAGCGATGCTCGGGCGGCAGTGGTGTTACATAATCGTGATGGTAGATGACAGGTAAGGCCATGATGGTCAGTTAACTTGGTCGGTTTTTGTATGATTAGCCGGGGAAAATTATAGTCTGGTAACGAAAAAAATCAAGGAGTAGAAAGCGTGAGCGTAACCGGACTTATTACCGTTCGGGCGGAAAGCCGACCGTTGTTATCGAAAATATCTATTGAGCAAAGCGACCAGCATATCCAGGCCACCTTTCATCTGGGTACACTGGCCGACCGGCGCGTTGTTTTGGTTGAGCTGGGGCCGGGCAAAATTCAAGCTGCTGCGGCGGCTCAGGTTCTCATCGATCGATACGGTGTTGATCGGCTGATAAGCTGCGGGTCGGCGGGCGCGATTGATCCACAGTTGAACGTGGGCGACATCGTGCTGACCGAGCGCGTTATTCAGCACGACACGGGTTGGCATACGGAACAAGGGCTGCAATATGTGGGCATTTACGACAACCTCAATCCCGACGGACTGCACTATTATCGCCATCTGGCGGCTCAAGAAAAACTGGTCGCTCAGGCACAACGGGCTGCGGCATCAATCGCGTTTGAAAACGGCACGCCGCGCATTTTCACCGGCTGTTTGGTGAGTGGCGATCAGGTTATTGCTGCCCAAAGCAAAAGGCAGTGGCTACACGCCAACTTCGAGGCGTTGGCCGTTGAGATGGAAACCGGTGCAATGGCGCATGTGGCGCTGCTTAACGATGTCCCCTGGATGGCAATACGCGCCATCAGCGACCAGGCCGACGCATCAATCGATTTTAACCTCTTGAATTTGATCACCTATGTGGATGGCGAAACAAGGCCCCCCGGCAATCTTCAACAAAAAGCGGTGGCCCTGGCAAAGTTAGCAACCACTCCCCAGCAGTTCCACACCTTGCGCGGGCTTCGTAAACGCCTGAAGCAGGCTGCTTACAATGCTGCCCAAGTTGTTGCAGCGATGATAATTACTTTGGATTGACATTCCCGTAACTTGACCAGGTTGAGAACTATTCAGTCGGCTAGTGCGAAAAAACAGTAGTTCCGCTATCATGAAGAACGAGAGGAAGTATCCTCACGAGTACCTATCTGTACAGGCCCTGGGGAGTTTTATCTCCCCAGGGCCTCGACTAATTATCTGCCGCGAATTAGTATTATAATGAGACTTCACTCTGAGAAACCAGGTTTTTATCTTAAGAATAGAAATATGTTCGCTCGTGAGCCATCTCATGCTCGCAATTGGCTTGATTGACCGAAAAACCTGGTTTCTTTCTCGATGCTAAGCCAAAGTCTCGGTGTAGTATGTGGCAGAGTATTGTTCTACCCCAATCTATCGGTTATAATGTAACCATTCTTAACTATTTTCTCATCATTAACAATCAAGGAAAGGGGGGATAATCAGACGATGGCGTCAATACCAACCAATACACGCATTTACACCATTGAACGATTTATTCTTGACAGGCAGGCCGATTTTCCTGACGCAACCGGCGCGCTAACGAGTTTGCTGTATGATATGGCAGTTGCCGGTAAACTTATTTCTAGCCACACGACCCGGGCCGGGTTAGCCGACATCTTAGGTTCGGCAGGGCAGGAAAACGTGCAGGGCGAAGAGCAGCAAAAGCTGGATGTGTATGCTCATCGCACGATTTACCAACTTAATGATCATACCGGTCGTCTGGCGGTTATGGGGTCTGAAGAGGAAGAAGACATTGTCCCCATTCCTGAAAAATATTCCGCCGGTAAATATGTATTGCTGTTTGATCCGCTGGACGGATCATCAAACATTGAATACAACGTTAGCGTAGGCACAATCTTTTCGATATTTCGGCGCAAATCGAAATCGGGGCCGGGAACGTTAGATGATTGTTTGCAAAGCGGTCGCGATCTTGTGGCTGCCGGGTATATTGTGTATGGCTCCAGTACCATGCTGGTATACAGTACCGGCGATGGAGTTCACGGCTTTACGCTTGATCCGAGCATCGGCGAGTTTCTCCTCTCGCACCCCGATATTAAACTGCCTGACAATCCCAAATATTACAGCGTCAACCAGGGGTATCATCGCCGCTGGAGCGAAGGAGTGCAGCGCTATACCAGTTGGCTACAAGGTGAAGACGGTGGCGAGTATGCGCTCTCGCAGCGGTATATTGGTTCGATGATCGCTGATGTTCACCGCAATTTACTCGGAGGCGGGGTTTTCTACTATCCGGCCGATAAAAAATCACCAAAAGGGAAACTGCGCCTGCTGTATGAAGCCATTCCGATGAGTTTTCTCATCGAACAGGCCGGCGGCTATGCCTCAAACGGCACCGGCTCACTGATGGATGTTGTGCCGACAGAGCTTCACCAACGCACCCCGCTTTATATTGGTAATCGCGATTTGGTAGAAAAAGCCGAAGAATTTATTGCCAAGTACGACAGTTAGCTGTCGTTAGGCTGAAATAAGAAACAAAAAAACCGCCGGCGATAACCTTTGCCGGCGGTTTTGCTTTATCCCCACAGGGTTTGGTTTATTTTATCTTCTTACAAATTTAAGGGCGTCAAACGCAACTTCGGTGCTGTTGGCCGCTTCACCGGTACTATCGTGTAGGGTCACATGCTCATCACCACTGCCATCAAAATAGTAGATTCCCAAGCTGACATATTCATCGGCATAGTTGTTTTGGTTGATGGTGCGCTCGGCAATACGACCAAAGTGCTTAATCGCGTAGGTGGCTTGCGTTGCGGTTGAGTGCGCTGCCGGAATATAGGCATATACTTCGTAATTACCGGCTCCGCCGATGGGCGCTCGCCAGCGACCGTAGTTCACCGCGACACCGGGCGTATTAAGCGTCCAGCAGTATTCATCGGCATAGCCGCCGTAGCTGGGGAAGCGATTTCTGGCTGGGCCACCCCACTGGAAATTGGCATCGTCTTTTGTAACCACAACGCCAACCTCACCCGGTATGACCTCATCAAAACTGAAGTTACCGGGATCCGGTTCAATAATGAGTTGCGCCGTGGCGGTACCGATGTGCTCATAATGTTCAACGGTAAAAGTTCGAAAACCGGATTTCAAAGCAATTCGTAAAACCTCGTATTGAACGCTCTGGTCGTACCAGGAGTCGTAGATGATTTTGCCATCGACATAGATACGCATACCGTCATCGTGCTGAATTTTGAAGAAGTAGAAGCCGGGGCGGTCGAGCAGCATTGAGCGAGTCCAGCGCACGGAGAAGTTATCTTGGGCGATTTTAGCCATGGGCGCATTGTAGCCCCAGTTAAACATAATGCCGCCGTCTTGGCGATAGGCTTCAGGTTCGCCCTCCAGATGACGATTGTTGTAATAGGCTCCGTTCCAGGCCCCAATAATATCATCGGCACCGCCCAATTTTAGCGACTCTAGTCTTAGCAGGGCCGGCCCTTTATAATCAAAGTAAGCCACTTGGATCTCGCGATCGCCGCCTTCTTCAAAGCGGATTTTAGCCCTGCGTTCGCGGCGCGGGCCGATGTCCCAGGCATCGATAATGAGTTCACCATCAAGCCACACTCTGGCTCCATCATCAACTAAGATGGTAAAAAGATAAGTACCTCTGTCGAAATGCATTCGGCTGGTCCAGCGAGCCGAAAAGTGGTCGCGAGGAACTTCTAGGCTGGGCGACCCCAAGCCCCAGTCGTGGTCGATACCCGACTCGACAAGCGTAACGACCGGATGGCCTGACAGGCTGGGGTTGTTGTAATACTCAACCCGCCATGTGCCCATCAAGGGGGAAGCTTGAGCGGATAACGGCAAAAGCAGCATTATCAGTCCAATCGCACAGACGGCCCACATAGATTTTTTCATGATACTCTCCTTGAACGCCTAAGTGTCACTGTTTCGGAAATTGTTTTACTCGCTTGCGCTGCGGTGGCGCATGGTTGCTGTTACGGCCCCAACTAACAAAATCAACAAAAGGGCAACCCCCACCATTAAAATATACACGGTTGAGTTGTCTGCGCCAAAGCCAGACACCGGTAATGGCGCGCTTTCGATATTGGAGGAGTCTTCCATTGTCTCAGTGGCTGATTCTTCGGATGGTGCAGCTTCGCTCTCGGCGTCCATTTCTGCTTCCGAAGCGGGTTCTTCTATTTCAGTTGCCTCAGACTCTATCTCGGCCGGTTCTTCGACAGCTTCAGTTTCGGCCTCACTGTCTTCTATCGTTTCAGCCGCATCTTCTTCAGGAGCCTCTTCCTCAACAGCGGTTTCTGTGGTCGTTTCCGCCTCTTCCACGGCTTCCTCTTCGCCCGTCTCGTCTGCTTCCTGTACGGAGAGATCGGCGTCGTGTTCTGAAACCTGAACAAAGCTCTCTTCCTCAACAGGAGCATCTACGGTTTGCGACTGTCCACCCACAGATGCCACTTGAGCGACTGGAGCCTGAAAGCCGGTCGGAGCCGGGCCGATAAAGCTAACAGCGTCGATGTTGAAGAGGCCGGTTCCATCGTTAATCCATTTTTTCCAACCCCGAATAAAAATCGTGAGTCGCTCACTTTCAGCGGTGATGGTTGTTTCGAAGGTGTCAAATTCATAGGTTTTATTGGAGGAGTCATCTAAGGCCTGTTCGTCCCAGGGAAATTCTTTCCAGGCATCCTCCGGGAGCAGTTCCCAGGAGGTGCCGCCCTTATAATCGATGGCGTATTGGAGTCGGTAACCGTAATCGGACAGTTCGACGCTGCCTTCTTCGGAGCGGATCATCCCCGAAACAGAGAGCTTGTACTGCTCAGCCGGTACCACCGAAACGGTTTGGTACATACCGGCATAGCGGTTTTGATCGAGCGCATCTTTAATCTGAATTTGCTGCGAATAGCTACCTTCAGCCACTACCGGTGCCCAATCGTCAAAGGTCCAGCCGACAACGGCATTGCCGTTGCTAAAGCCTCCCCAACCGTAGCCGATGCCATACTCTTCCTGAAAACCGCCTTCAAAACCGCCGTTGACAATCAGGTTTTGCAGGGTCGATGCCTCAATTTGCTGGGAAAAAGCTGGTGCAGGCATATAGATGAGCAACAAAATAATAACTATTGTCCCAACAATCGCCAGCCTCAAGCTGTTAGAATTCTTTTCGCTCATGTGCTTACTCCTCCAAGTGTGAGATGAGCCTAACTTTACATATTCTATTTTACATAACTTTTTTTATAGTGTCAATTAGCTTGTTATAATAGCGAAAGCGACTGTATATTGTAGATTATTAAGTTTGTTTACTATATATTGAGGGACAGAATAGGTTGAGGGGCTGTTCGACTCCCTTGAAAATAGCAGTTAGCAGTTAGCCGATAGCCGGTAGCAAAAGATTTTCATTCCCGGTCTCGTCTCATCTGAGACTATCTTACTCCTCTCCTCTGAAATTCTCATAGTGATGATGGTAAATTGATGAAAGATTTAAAGTTGGTTATACTAGTGGTCTCTAAAATTTTCTACTTATGAGCATTACTGTATGACAAAATTAAATAAAACTCAATGGAATGCCTCTACTCAAAAACTGGTAGCCTTGATTGTTGGAGATCTACTGGTTATTCTCAGCTTTGTGTGGATTGGGCGCAGTAGTCACAGTTTATCGCTTACCGATATTGCGGCGAGTTTGTCGACGGCGCTACCTTTTGTTTTAGGCTGGTTTTTGATTATGCCCTGGTTTGGCATTTATAATGCTGAAATTAGCGACGACACAAAAAAACTGATTCCTCGTCTTATTCTAGGCTGGCTCATTGCCGGTTTTGTGGCGTTGAATTTGCGCGCTTTATTTCTAGGGCGACCAATTATAACCGGTATTTTGCCGACCTTTGCTATAGTTTCGATGGGTTATATTGGCCTGGTAGCCATTGTATGGCGCTTGGTGTCGGTGTGGTGGATGCATCGTCGACAGGAAAAGACAGGAGCCAGCGCGTGAGCCAGCAACGTCCCTGGTGGCTATGGGCCAGCAAATCGCACAAGTTGTCGACTACGGTACGGGAAGAATCGACCGTGACCGGGCCGGTGTATATTATTCGAGGGGAACCGATTATTCAGGGTTTGACCTGGCTTGTTTGGGGGCCGCTTTCAGCGCTGGCGGTGATTATTGTTTTGACCGGTCTGGCCATTGTATTCGAAGCTAATGCGCAAAGCCTCGTTATAAGAGCTTTGTTTATCTTAGCCTTTTTGGGGTTACCGGCTGTGGTGTGGGGATTGACTATCGTGCTTGTCAATCGGCTTTCAAATAAACATCTCCAAGCCGAACGGGAAGCGGATGCCCAGGAATGTCGGATACAGTTGGACTCAAAACGGGGACAACTTCACTTCTCCAAAAACGACTCATCCGGCGAGATGACGCTCCCCTATAGTCAAATACATCAGGTTAACGTCACCGAACCGATTGGCGTTCGGGGCGGTAGTGCTGTTTGTCTGGCGGTTGATACGGAACAGGGCAAACTTATATTATTAGATGAACATTTGGGGACAGAAGCGCAAAAGTTTGATTTAGCGCGAGAAATTCAAAATTCAATGAGGCAGTATACGTCCGCTGTTCGTCAAACGGGCGATGGACATCTTCTCTAAAGGTCAACCGATTAATCTTCAAGTTCGACCTTAATTTTGCCGCTGATAACCTGGGCTTGCACTTCTTGCATAATGCCTTGGATTGGGGGTGTAACTACTCTGGAAACGGTGGGGCGAATAGGAGCCAACATCAGCCCGCCTTCAGCAAACCCGTAGCTGGCAACCACGCCTCCTTCAAAACTGTTTTCTACAACCGCATCGATAACGTCTTTTACCGGTCGGCCGACATTTTTAATTCGGCTGGTCAGGACGGCTTTGGGGGCTAAATCGCTATGGTCGCCGCCGGTGCTGATTATCCAGCGGTTAAAGCGCTGCGCGGTTTCGATAGCCCCTAAACCGCACCGTCCGGCCACCTGGTAAATGACATCGGCACCAAGGGTGTACTGGGTCTCGGCCAGCAATTTCCCTTTCTCCATATCGTCAAATTCGCCGACATAGTCGGAAATGAAGCTAATCGAGGGATCGACATTTTTAACCCCCTGCGCAAAGCCCAGTTCAATGCGGCGGACGATAGGCGTTATTCCACCACCCATAAAGCCAACAATGCGGCTTTTGGTTACTAAAGCGGCCAAAACGCCAACCACAAAGTCACCCTCATACTCTCGATAGGTGGCCGACCAAACGTTGTCTCCTTCACCAGCATAATCGACAATAGCGAAACGACTATCGGGATATTGAGCAGCCACCTGATTGATGAAGGGCGCGTTGGCATAGCCAACACCGATAATGAGGTCGTAATTGTTTTTAGCCCACGACTCCAGATGTTCGATGTTTTGGTCAGAATCTTCCCAAGTCGCCGTTTCAAATTCAATATCATGCTTTTGGCAGGCTTCTTCCAAGCCTAAGTAGGCAGAGTCGTTGAAGGACTTGTCACCAAGGCCACCCATACTAAGCTGCATTCCAACCTTGAGGTTATCTGACATCTTTCGGCCCCTTCACCATAAATTGGAGTATAAAAAGAGGAATTTGTAGACACTGTTTAATGTAACAATTATAACACGGCTTAACACTCTTGACAACAGAAATTGCGCTAGCAGGTTACTTTGCTAAAAACTTTCATTTCCAACCCATTTAATATTACCATATCTGCAATATTAAAACTCTATGCTCTTTACGAACGGCAACTGTGTTTATTAATTGTCGGATCGCCAATAAAGCGGTGGGGATAGAATACCTTTCTTTACTTCGGAGTTGTATACAGTGAAGGAACAAACACGCCAATGATAATCATAGGCATAGGCCCAGGTTCGTTCAAAAAGGCCTACTGTTATTAAATAGTCACCATCGGTTAAATCGAGCCGCTCAATAAATAAATCAAGGTTTTTCACTTCGTGATGATCGTGCTCAGTTACAGCGTTTGTAAATTCAGAATCCGTCTCAAAACATAAAATCCCACCCTCTCGTTCAATAGAGAGACTTACGAATGCGGTATTAATAGGATAAAAGGATTTATATTCAATTTTTATATGCAATAGCGCTCCACTTTTAATTTTTTCTATACAGCGCTCTTGTTCGTCGAAGAAATGGACATTAACAATTTCCATTTCCATAGATCCAACACGCGCCTCCGGAGTAAGATGTTCCGGAACAGGAATTACTTTATCCTCTACTTGAGGATTCTCTTTGGGCGGGTTTTTGTCTTTATCGAACCAGGAAAGCTCCCAATGATGAATGCAATACGTATCCCCGGTAATAACATCCGGATTAAATTCATCCCACCAAGGATAGGGATAAAAATATTCAACGGGAAATAGCCTAATATCTTCTATTGTTTGTAAACCATACGTTTGCACCCCCATCTCCGATAATACATAAGTGGTTATTTCCGGAGAGCGGCAAAATGATCGTTTGTCCAGAAAGTGAGCCAGGGTTGCATTCATACATTTAATGAGAAATGGGTGCTGAGGAACGGCACCTATAACCGCATTATTGACCCAATCGATATCTTTAACTTCTTGTTGAAAGCCTAGAAAGCATTTGTTATCTAATAAGGGATCAAAATGTTTCAGAACTTCTATATCGGTGTCAAAATAAAGCCCACCTTCTGAATAGACAGCATACAGCCTAATAAAGTTAGAGATCTTACTCCATAAGCCTTTTTTATAAGCGGATTGGATATAAAGTGAATTCATCGGCGAATTCGTTTCATTCCATTCTTTGATCGCAAAATCTGGCATTATTTCTTGCCAACTTGCTATACATTTTTGTATTTGTGGACTCTTGGGTTGTTGACCAAACCAGCAATAGTGAATCTTTTTGGGGATCATTTACAAAGCCCTAGAAAGGATTTAATACCTCTTTACAGAATCCAATACTGTGTCTTGAGGCTCGATAGATTTTTCTATTCGCCACTGACTTGGCGGACACACAACTCCTTTTTCATCTAAAGGAGCATGAACTTGTAAAGGATAAACATGCCAATGATGATCGTAGGCATAAGCCCAATTTTTTTCATAAATTCCAATATCAACCCAATAATGACCGCTATTGAGATCTAACCTTTCTATTTGAAGAGTCATCTGACCTTGCCCTTGAACGGAAGTCATCGCTAAATCGGCGGTGGCGGTATTGGTATCATAGCAAACTAATCCATCGTCACGACTAATGAGAACGCTGAAAATTGGCGACTCGATGATTTTAGGAGCATGGTATACAATCTCAATGCTTAAAGGAGCACCGCTCGTTAATTGCGCTACAGGCTGGTCTAAGGAATCGAGTAGGCGAACCGACATGATCTTCATTTCCATCGAGCCAAATCTATTTTCATGAACCCGTAGTTCGGTACCGCCTGATGTAACAGCTACAGGCATCTCTTTTGGTGTTCGCTGCTTTGTTTCTGATGACATTGCATCGGTATATTGCTGCACTACACTGTCACTTGTTCCCTGCGCTTTAATCCGTCCGTTTTGAAGCCATATAACTTCATCGCATAAATCTCGAACCTTATTAATATCGTGAGAGACAAATAAAATTGTACAGCCTTGCTCTTTAAATTGAGCTATCCGTTTTAGACATTTTTCCTGAAAAGCCATATCGCCAACGGCCAAAACTTCATCAATCAGCAGAATATCAGGGTCAATATGAACAGCAATGGCGAAGGCCAGCCGCATCCGCATACCCGTACTATAGGTTCTAAGCGGATTATCGATAAAACCTTCTAACTCAGCGAAGGCAACAATTGAGTCGAACTGATCCTCAACTTCCCGACGAGTAAGGCCCGAAATAATACCGTTAATATACGTGTTTTCGCGCCCTGTTAAGTCCGAATGAAAGCCGGCCCCCAGATCAAGTAAGGCTCCGATGCGGCCACGAACCTTTACCTTACCCTTATCGGGCCGGCCAACACCTCCTATCAAACGGAGCAAGGATGATTTCCCCGCTCCATTAGCACCAATCACACCAACCATCTGACCAGACTTGATGGCAAAACTGACGCTATCAAGGGCCTTGAACTTTTCTACAGGTTTAATTCTCCGCAGTCCTTGTAAAATGGCTTCTTGTAGGGTTGTGGGGCGATGAGCATGGTAGATCCTATATTCTTTACTAACCTGATCAACGATGATAGTGTCACTCATCTAAATTTCCTCAACAAACTTGTAACTTACTCGTGTGAAAATAGTATGCCCTAAGATCAAAACAACGAGAGATATTACAAGAAGAATAATAGGCGGTAGAAAATTCGGCAATTGACCATCCATTAGAATAGTCCGATAGGCTTCAATTAAACTTACCATAGGGTTTAGATAATACAACCAGTGGTAGGCTTCGGGAATAACTGTAGTGCTGTAAAAGATAGGTGAAAGATAGAAACCCAGCAAAAGAATTATACCCAAGAGATATTGCGTGTCGCGAAAATTAACGTGAGCCGCAGCCACAAAATAAGACAAACTGAGTGTTAGTAAAAATTGAAGCAAGATAATTAGAGGTAAGATCAAAATCACCGTTGTCAGTTGAACGCCACTAAAAATCAAAAAAATGAACAGAATAGGTAAAGCTAACAGAAAATGAATTAAATGGGTAGTTACAGTCACTATTGGTAAAATAGCAATCGGAAAATTCGGTCGTTTGATCAAATCCGGATTATCAACGATTACTCCGGCTGCGCTAAATAATCCTGACTGAAACCAGGTCCAAACTAACAAGCCTGTAAATAGAAAGACTGAATAATTTGGAATACCAAGGTTTAATACGATACCAAATATTAGTTGAAGCACGAGTAATTGAACCAAAGGATTGATTAGCGACCAGGCAACACCTAAAAATGAGCGTTTATATCGAAGTTTCATATCTCGCGAGACCATCTCTCTTACCAAGTCACGAAGATAAATGAATTGCCGAAATTGCGTTGATGAGAGGAATTTATCTAAAACGGTATTGCTTTTAATAAAAAATAAACTGCCTGCCGTTAGAATAAAACTTAATCCAATCAAAACGAACAAAATCATCTTGGAGAAGAAAGTAGGTGCCAAGGTTGACAGATCTAATTTTGATTCTACTGATATCGCCTCACTTTGGGGAAGCGTTGTATGAAAGTCCTCTGAACCATTACCCTCCCAAACCTCAACTGATGATCCGGCTTTTGTTTGGGTTACTAAGAAACCATAATCGAGGGTAGCATTACCAGGAGTCTGGATATTTGTAACAAACGTTTCTCCCTGAGGCTCCATTTTTGTATGCATTACATTGTCTTTTAAGATTGTATCCGTTGGTCGTAAAGTTTCCGGTACCGTTGCCCAATTATTAATCCCCCACACCAAGAAAACCTCACCGGCCTCAGGCTGGTGATACCGAATCTCTTGGGTATTGATTAGATCAAAGTCAGCAGTGGCTTCAATTAGTCCCTCTTCCAAAGTCACCTGGCTATAATCGCCATCCCAAACCCATTCAATGGGTAGACCACTTTGGATTGAGCGGATTTGAAATCCATAGTTAAGGGTAGCACCTTCTGGCACTTCTATTTTGGCTAGAAACAGATCGTCATTACGAGTCATCAGCGTATGCATGACTCCATTTTCTAGCATGGTTCCTTGGGGAAATTGTTCACGGGGGAGGGGCTGCCAGCCATCTATGCCCCAAACCAGAAAAACTTCCCCGGCTCCAGGTATATGGTAATTGATTTCTAGTGTAACTGGAGGGTTATCGGCAAAAAGGGGGCTAGGCTGTACAAAAGAGCCTAATAAAAACACCAATACCCATAAGCCACCCAGCAGATAACGGGCTATCGAAGCTTTGTAACAGCGTTGCTTAGGTTGCGTATTAAATAATCTGGCATAAAATTTATGTCGATACATGCAGCCACTGGCTTTCATCGGTATATCCATAAGTTCAATAAAAAGTTTTATCCGTGTAATGCGTTTACCAGGTTACGGTCATAATTACTTTTTTATATAATCTTCAACAGCAAAACTATTATCTATTTCTCTAACAATTTGGTCATAAACTTATCATGATATTGAATCCAGGCAGCCATTTGATGTTGAGACCGGGGTAGCAAATCTGGCATTTGCTCGGTCAAATCTGTGGTTTCGTGGGTATCTATAGATAAATCATAGACCTGAGTGGTGTTGACGGTAGCATTGAATATAAATTTGAGGTTACCTTCCCGGTATCCAAACAAAACATCAGACCAAGGGCTGAAGAAATAGGTTCGCCCACTTCTGTTATGATCGAACAGGCTTCGGCCTTGCCACTCGACCGGAATGGGTAAATCCAGTATGTTCATAATTGTGGGCGCTACATCGACATGGCCCCCTATCGTCGTATTTTCCTGCCCACTGAACAGGCTAGAGTTAATAAACATAAGGGGAACATGAATATTTTCTTCATAAATATTCGAGGCATGACCGAATTGATCGTGACGACCAAAGGCTTCCCCATGATCGCCTACAACAACAACCAGGGTTGTTTCCAATAGATCTTGTTTCTTCAAAACATCCATTAATCGACCTAAAGTTTTATCGGAATGATGAAGAGCATTTAAATATCGATTAAAAGCCTCATCATTAACACCATAATCTGTTTCTTCTCCCACCACAAAATAAGGGTAATGAGTACCAACCGTCCACATCATGGCAAAAAAGGGATCTTCTGGCTTTACATTTTGCCAGGCGGAAAAGGCATCAATCATACATTCCTCGTCAATGCCATCAGAGAAGGCCCATTCCAAATCGAAGGCTTGTCGGTCACAAGTAAGACCATTAACATCTTCGAAGTTGTCAAATTGACGGTGAGATAGAAATTCATCACCGCGTTGAAAACTCATGTCCGCGGCACTTAAAAAAGCAGTGCGATAGTTGTTCTTTTTCAGTTCACTACTTAATGTCGGCAAATCAATTTCCGGAGTTTGTTGAGTTAAACTCTGGTAAGAAATCCAAGGATAAACTGAACTGAGAAGGGTAAATAAAGATTTGTTTGAAGCCGGCGCGTGAGCATAGATATTTTTAAATAGAAGAGAGGATTGACGATACTTGTTTAGTTGCGGAGTGACGGGATAGGTACCGCCATAGGCTTCTACATACTCGGCCGGTACAGATTCCAATACAAAAAGGATGACGTTCTTAACTTGTCGATTGGTCCGATAAGGCAATGGTATATGATGAGGCCTGTCTTCGACGGGGCTAAATTCCTGAAAGTCATCTTTAGAGAGTTCCATAGTAAAAAACTGGGGCTGCGTACTGGAGTTTATAATTGAGCCCACAAATGAAGTAATAGGGTTCGCCAATTTATCGTAATCCCAATGCGGGGCGAGTGTACTGATATACCAGTTGGCCGCCGAAAAATAAATAAGGGCAGGTACGATCAGCGTAATAACCAAAGGATATCGTGATTGGAACTTAGGCAGCAAGTAAGTGAGTTGAAGTAAAAGGTGAGATGTTATTATCAAGGCCGCGCTAAGGGCAATTATATTCAGCAGTGTGTCTGAGGAAACGTTGGCCAAGACGGCGCTTTGTGATTCCGAACTTTTGAGAAAGTCGGAATAATAAAACCATTGATAGTTAAACGGTCTACCTAACATCTGAATGGCTTGAATATTAAAAAAAGCAATCAGCAGCGAACTCAAAGCAACAGTGTAGTACAAGTAAACAAGAATTTTTTGAACAGCAGATCTTTTCCTAAAGAATTGTAAAAGCGTAAGAGATAAAAAAGCAATAATAGACACATAAATGAGATCGTAATATCCTGCAGCCATTATGTCTGGTAAATATCCTAAAGAATATCGCCACGAAATCCAGCCATATCCAAGAATGTTTGCCCGTATCAATAACAGAAAAATTATAAGGCTGAGACTGACACCTAATATAATCCCATCCGGAGACAAGCCTGCCGACCACTTATCTCTTTGTAGCCTGCTCTTGGCAATAAGCACTATGCCTAACATGAGGCTAACCACGATGAGTATAGGCAGTCCCATCGTAAAATCAGAAGAAAATTCTGTGGCTCCAGCTAATGAGACTGTGGATTGCTTCTCAATGATCTCATTGCTGAAGGATACCAAATGGTAGTCACCATCCCATACATACCCAATAGGGGTGCCGCTACGTTTTTTTCGCGTTTGAAAGCCATAATCAAGTGTAGTACCGGCAGGCACCTGCACTTTTACTACGAAGGCGTCGCCTACAACTTCCATTGGCGTAAACATTACTCCATCGACCGTTGTTTTAGGCGGCCGTATCTCCTCCGGTACGTTCTGCCAGCCATCAATTCCCCATACAAAATAGACTTCACCCGCTTCGGGCATATGGTAGCGAAATTCTTGCGTAACCAATGATGACTCAGCAGGTGAGTTAGAGGGTTGACTATCTAACGTGACGGTTGCTTCAATTTCGACTACAGGGTCATCGCCTGGAGTCAACTGATAATCGCCGTCCCATACCCACTCTTTGGTAGGAGTACCATCACGTTTCTTTCTCGTTTGAAAACCATAATCCAATGTTGTTCCGGCATACACTTGTACTTTGGCCACAAAGGTGTCACCCTGCAACACCATTGGCGTAAACATCACCACATCGACTGTTGTTCCGGGCGGTTGTATCTTCTCTGGTACAGACTGCCAGCCGTTAACGCCCCACACCAGATATACTTCACCTGCTTCAGGCATGTGATAGCGAATTTCTTGCGTTATCAAGGTGTTATCGGCCCAAAGTAAGGGTACCTCTATTACAGAAAAAAGCAGCAAGAGGGTCAGTAACCCTATCTTTATTCTTATGCTATAACAAGACAGAAATCGATCTGGATGAGACGTGAACTTTGAACACATAAGTAACTATCAACTTTCTATTTCAACTGAATAAAAATAAACCTCTAAATTTAAGCTGCATTTACTCTCTATTGAGAAGTAGAGAGATGCTCATCAGCAGGTAAGATACGATAAATCTTGTTATCACCATCTTGATAAACTAACTCAAAAGCATCAGGATTTTGTTGAACAAATTCCATAAAAGAACGATCGGACGCAGACGGGGCCATATCGGTCAGCGTATCTAAAACAACATAATCCGCCTGGGCTTCATACACAGCTTGAAACAGTTGCTCTTGGCTTACTTGAGAGTCTACATAGGGGTATCGGCTCATTAGCCTGGTGGACCAGAAATGATAGAGGTATGTGTTTCTGGCCATAATGATACTTTCGGATGATGTATTTTCCTTTGTCCATAGAGCCATATATCTATACGGATTCATGCCATTATTGTAAATTGAATAATCAAACATTTCGGGCTGAGTTTTGAGAACACTTGCCTGGACAGTAGAGGCCAAATTTAAGAGAATTATGGCGCACAATATACCAATGGTTACCTGCCGCGCGACTTTAAAGGCTGACTTGATAGCTGTTTGCGAATTGTTTGTATGGGAGTAGTCAAGGGTTTGATTTGTAAAATCGGAAATTCGAATACAAATCTGTTGAAGCCCTTGAACAAAATAATAGAGAATAAAAGGGATCAATGGTACCAGATATCTTTGATAGTTTCCCAAATTCATACTATTAGGCTTGTAAAGAAGCAGTATGGCTACATAAAGGAAAATATAATATTCTAGGATCGACCTTTTCTTAAAGGATGAATACAGAAACCCATACCCTACCGTTAAAAAACACATTGCCGTAATAATGCGACTAGGTATACTAAATGTTAAATACAATATTGTTTCCGAAAAAATTGCCATGTAGGCATTGTAATTATCGAGCACACTTGCTTTAAAGTTATCCAAACTGAGCGAAGAGGAGGCGGACGAGTTTGATGCTCCTTCCATAAAATCGCTTGTATAAGTAAGGTTATTCAATAACGAATAGTTTAATAATAGCCAGACAACGGTTGTAATTACTCCCAAAAGGAAAATTTTCTTGAAACTTTGTAGCCAATGAGAAGGTGTATCCAACACAAAATAAGGAATTGCGGCTAAAAGAATTACCACCCCTATAGTTCTTGTCAAACAAGTTGCGGCTATAGCCAAAGCAGCAATTAACCCTGTTTTGGTAAGCCAGTGTTGCTCAAATGCGTACTTTCTTATGAAGATAAACGAAAGAAGTAGAAAAAACAGATAGGGCAATTCGCTCATAACTTGATGCGAAAAAGAGACAATTTGAGGGGATACAGCGATTAAAAGCGTTGTAAGCACTGCGAAAGTTTCATCAAGCGACTCTCTAAAATAAAGGTATGAAAAACAAACCGTACCAATACCGACAGCTATTACTAACGCCTTCATTAGCCATAAGTTATAACCAAAAAAATAGATAACAGGCGCTATCATCATGGGAAACATGGGAATGGGATAGGTTGCATTCGGATTATTAAGATAATGGACTTCTTTAAAGCCTTCTCCTAAGGCGATAGATTTAGCCATAATAATAAATCGGGCATTATCTCCCCACAGATACAGATCCGGATTTAAAGCTATTACATAGAGAATAGTAACAAAAACAATAATAAAATAAAGTCTTTTTTGCCACACCAGATTCCATACAAAAATTAGCGACTGCCCTAATTTATGCCCTTTTGTCATATAATTCTGTATAAATAGAATAGCAAGAATTCCACAGCAGCCAGCCACCAGTAAGAGAAGCACAGACCACGATACTCTAAAATCGGGATCCGCAGCTGTTGTTTGAAATTTTATGATGGCAGAGGGTTGTATATCAACGATGCCGTTTTGCTCAGCCACAGTATGATAATCTATCCCTACCCCTCCGTTTGTGTCCCAAATGTTACGAAGTTGCCCATCGGCGGATTGACTTATTTGAAAAACATAATCAATCTTTGTCCCGGCCGGTATCTGCACCTTAACCACAAAGTCATCACCTCCTCGATCCATAGGGGTAGACATGAGTGAATTTTTTATTACCGTCCCGGAGGGGCGCATCACGTCAGGAGCCAATTCCCAGCCATTAATCCCCCACACAAGGTTTACCTGACCCGCTTCGGGCATATGATAGTAAATCTCTTGACTTACCAGAGAGGCATCAGCCGCAATTTTTTCGTTCTGACTCTGCTCGATTACATCTATCGCCGTTATAGTGACGAGTTCATCCGTCAAAGCGGTAGTTTGATAATCACCATCCCAGATCCACTCGATGACATCGCCGTTTTTATCTTTTCTTGTTTGAAAGCCATAATCAATCTTAGTTCCAACCGGCACCTGTACCTCAGCGACAAATGATGGTCCATCCCTCTCCATCAAGGTATGCATTACATTGCTGTCCACAACCGTCCCCGGTGGCCGAGTATCTGGCGGTACTTGTTGCCAACCATCAACTCCCCACACCAGGTAAACTTCCCCTGACTCCTGAGAGTCATAGCGAAACTCTTGTGTTACGAAAGTCACATCTTGTACAGCCGGATGAGCTAAGAGCACGGTCGGCTGTATAACGAAACAAGGTACTAAAAAAAATATCAAGCACTTTAACCACCACTTCAAACTACGCATCATAGAGCCTTGCTTCCAATCTATGCTATCTTTGCTATCAAACCGACAAGATTTTTGTGGATGTGTCATTTGTATTCTCTATAGCTTCTTATTTCACAAACCTATAATTTACGTTCTTTCAATACCTGAAAACCAGATCGCCAAATAGGTACAGTTCCATCGGGTAGTAGGTCTCCCTCTATTTCCTTCAAATTCCACTCTGATGCCCCTGTAATACTTTTCAGACGCCCTCCAAAATCCGAGACAATCTTCAAACGACCGAATAGTGTAGCCTCAGCTAAGGTGGGGTTGTATACAAATCGAAGGGCTGCCCGAGTGGTGAGGCCTGGATTGGGTGAACTGACAAAAAAATGCTTTTTGCTTTCTAATAATTTTTCGACAAAATCGAAAGCAGCTTCTTGGACCGGTTTTATAAGGGTTTGATATTGCTCCTGCTCAGCTTGATTATCTTCCAACACCGGTTTGATTAATTCGCCTTCCCGACGATATGACATTACGCTGCCGTGATCGGCGCTGTGAAACAGTTCTATAACCGACGGGCCATGTCGAACTAGATGAGAAATATCGTGAGGTTCATCGTTTTCAACTAAAAAGCCTTTCGCTCGAAATTTAGCTGAAGCGTTTTTGGGTTTTTTGAATGTACCCAGATAATAACCATCGATTTTCTTTTCTATCCCTAAATAATCGAGCAGATTTACCAGACAGTTCTGCAAAGAGCCATGCCAGCCGATGTCCACAAAAGCTACTTTTTCCTCGGTTAGCATCATCTCTTGGCGCATATAGGTTTCAATCATGCTGAAACTTTCTTGATTGGCGTGTTCGAGTAACGGCCAAGCTTTTTTCAAAAAAACATCGAATTTTGGTCTTGTTATTTCATTAAGACTTAATTTTCGATTATGCAAACCACACTCAGCCAGCAAGTCGCTTACGTCATCAAACTTGAGTGATATGCGACTAAGTGCTTCTTCTATAGTTAAATCATCCCAACTATGCGAGAATAAATGGCGAGCCGTTGCCGGTTCTGTAAAAATGAGGCTGGGATAGAGAGCCACTCGTGAAACATAGAGATATCTTGAGTCGATTTCGAATCCGGCTGCCGAAGCTACCAGATCAAAGAACCGTTTCATAATAAGGCCGTCACGGGCAGCAAAATAAACACGGCTATAACCACCCCGTTTCAAGTGGGCCAGTAGCCAGGCGGCAAAAGAATAATAGAGGATCGATAAACTCTGATGTCCTGTTTGCGGTAGTAAAACTTGCAAGTCGTCTTGTTCGTTCTGTTCAGCCATACGGCTGCTAATTTCGCACAGCAGTGTAGAAAGCGTGAGATCGCCACTTAGTTCATCTCCAAACCCGCAGCGCCACTTCAACCGATGTTTGACCGTCGGTACAAAAAATGCTCGAAGCCCTTTGCCGAGTGCCATACTCATATCCGACAATCGATTATCGCCCACGTGCAGCACCCGTTTGGGGCTACACCCTAAGTCATTTAATACAAGATCAAAAAGCGAACCTTCTTGTTTTGTCTTCCCATAGACAGAGGAAACGTAGATTTTAGTTATGTTTCGATAGCCAGCTTGCTCAACCACCTGTCTGATAAAATTCTCAGAAAAATAGGTATCGGTAACAATGATAATTTGCTTATTCGCAGCGAGAGCCGTCTTCATCAGATAAGCCCCGCTTTCTAAAGCCATCAACATCGCTTTTTCGTAAGCCAGCTCTATTTGCTGCAACGCTTGCGTAATTTGCGGTGTTAAACTCAGCATTCGGCCTAATTCGCTGTAAATTGCTGCCAGTTCAACCTCTTCGATTGAACGCCCCCAGAGGCGAACCCGCGCTCGCTCTTCAGCCCGAACGCGCAGGGCTGTGAAGTCATCTAACTTTAAATCGAGTTGTTTTTCGGCTTCGGCTTGTACGTAATAAAATAAATCCTTTGGCGAAAAAAGATCTTTGCGGTGGATGAGTGTATCAAACAAATCAAACGATACCACATCAACTTGCGTTAGCAGCCGATCAAACTCCACTTGTTTCTGTTTATCTAAAGAATACTGAGGGTTACCCTTGCAAATTAATTTCTGGCTAGGAACATAAGATGTGGCAATCATATTTTTACCTTTAGAGAAATGAAAGGTGCTTTAACCCGCTTATTATTAAGAACTGTACTCAACATCAACTTCCGGAGATAACGAGCCATTAAGAGGCGAAGGCGATATTCGCAACTTTTTCCACAATTTTTTGACCCTTTTCAAAAACATCGATGCCTGTTCATGAATGGAAAATTGCCCATTATAGATAAATTCGCTGGGCCGCGTTCCTAATTCAATTTGAAAGTCAGCCAGATCAAGTTCGAACGGTTGATTGTGAGGTAACTTGAGAATAATTCGGGCTTGATGCCCACGCTTTAGCTCTTCTTGTTGTACCGCCGGACATTTCACAGTAAATGTTAATTTTTGAAATTCCTGAGAGACAGAAACAATCTGCTCCGGCCAAGCCACCTGTCGGCCATCCCCCAGCTCAAATCGCCCCCTGGCGGTCAGCCAATTTTGTCGACTTTTCAAGCGACAAATAGCACTAACAACTATCGTATTTCCAGAAAGGGCGTCTACCTCCGGGATTGTACATTCCAAATTAAACCAGGAACCACCTTTGGTATTACCCTCATTTTTTATATGGAGATAATTTTTACCAAAAGGTAGCTTTATCCCCCCTTCAAGCCACTTTAGACGCTCAATGGCATAGGAAACCTGTCGGCCATCATAACAAATCACGAATCCAGGGCAGATTTCGGTATAGGCATAGGTATTTGTGGCATCTTGCACCGGCTCGCCGGGTCCCGGCCACAGCCGGAAGTCGCCATTGCGGACAAAATTACGAACCTGCATACGAGATGAATTTCCTTCAACCTGGGCTGATATATGTTTAACTTGTTGCTCGATGGACCACATGTAATCCAGCAACCGTTGAGACTCTTTTTGTTGCTGCGTAACCAGCATCGATTGCATATCACCTATTGTTACGAGCTGAGCAAGCGAGAGGCCCTCGCCTTGTTCACCTTGACCTCGTACCAGATCGTTAACAAACTCTACCCGTTTGGCTCGATGAATGGAGTTTTGCGCGTGAACCGAGTTTCCGTAGGCCCCGGTAGTTGTATTCGTTCGATGATGATAGTTGGCCAATGGTTCTGGAATAACGTCAATGTTAAATCGTTGCAGCAGACGCAGATGAAAATCCCAATCGCCTAATACGCCGTACTGCTCGCGATAAGGTCCAATCGCCTCTAACGCATTTCTCCGAAAAATGAATGAAATGGGGGGAAACCGATTCTCAATAGCCAGATCGACTAGAGAAAGGTTATATAACTGATCGTTAAAGATATAGTTGTTGTGCCTAACAATATTATCTTCATCATCAATATGCTCTACAATCAGATTCGACCAGGTTGTGACGCCACCTAACTTAGGATTCCAGCCATGCATATCTAAATGCGAGACCGTTCGTGCCAAAAAATTCGGTTCCCAGGAGTCGTCATCATCGTGAATGACAATAAAGTCGCTGTCGCAGGCATTAATACCGGCATTGGAAGCCGTTTGCATACCCATCGAAATCGGGTGGTTAACGGTTAAAATTCGCCCATTAACTTCATCAGCTACTTCTTCTACAACAAATTTCACAACATCCGGATCACCACCGTCGTTGACAATGACCATGAGCCAATCTTGAAATGTTTGATCGAGAACACTGCGAATAGCTCTTCGCAATAAAACTGGTCGATCCTTTGTTCTGGTAATAACAGCGACACGAGCATAGGGCAGTTGTTCATAACTATCTTTTAGCTGGTGGGGACCAGCTACCCGTGTTTCCGGGCCAACCGCTATGGGGAGATCGGTCAAAAGGCCTTGCGCTAGTTGAATAAGTTTAGCTTGATAATAGGGCAGTTGTTCGAGATAAGGCCGAATATGGCGTCGTAGATTAGCACTTTTATGGAGTTGAGTACGCTCTCCTAAAAACATTCCACTCTTACTGACCCGATACCAAAAGAGGGGTTCAGGCACGCAAACAATGTCTACCCCCTCTATAGATGCCCGACAAAAGAGTTCCCAATCTTCATGGGTAACGCCAAAATCCTCGGTAAAGCCACCCAGCTTATCAAAGGCTTCTCGTTTGTAAAGCGCATTGGCATCGCCGTAACAGTTACTAAAAACTCCCAACGCGGGATCAGAACCAAAGGGCGTATATCGCATGGGGGGTGGTTCAGCCCCGGAAAGCGTTTTTTCGGTTTCAAAAACGTCACAAAACATGGTAACAATCCCTGCTCCGGTTCGCTCAGCTACCGCCACCAACGTGCTAATTTCCTGGGGTTTGGCAACGTTATCATCATCCATAAACAGCAGACAATCGCCCGACATGTGACGGGAGCCAAAATTACGAGCCGCACCTAAATACCGATTCTCCTGAACCAACAGACGCCAGCCGAGCGGGGCTATTTCCTCTTTGATCAGGGCTAACTCTTTTTGAACTTGAGGGTCTGGGCTTCCGTCATCTACAATTAAAACATCAAAATTTTCGTATGTTTGTTGTTTCAGAGAGGCCAGAGCGCGACGCAACTCTTTGGGTCGGGAAAAATGGGTAATGCAAACACTAACTTTAGGTCCGGTATGACTTACCGGTAATGGTGCTGATGAAGGAATATTATCAAAGGTTGGCAGAGGAGAATGTCCGGCCTGCCACAATTCAAGTACGGATGGGGGGGTAGAAGGAACATATGGCAAAGCCTGAAGCGATTTCACAATTTCCTGCGCGATCTGGCCGGGGTTTGCGGTACATCTCTGTTTGTCAATGTTTGTTTGTGACTGCTGACGGTGTTCAACGTGGATTATCGGTAGACCGGAATTTTTAATTAAACGGGCACGTAAGTTCTCGCGCCGAACGGTATTGCAAACGACGACACCGGATAATTCAAAAATAAATTCTATTTCGTCATGTATAGATAAGTCCCGTTTAATGGTAACCGGAACGTTCCACATCTTACTTCGCAAACGGATATAACTCGCTGCATCTATTCCTCCAATAGCGTGTGGCTTACCTACAAAGACTATCTCGATCGGATCGTTCACTTCAGATAAAACACGCCCGATTGCATCACAAAAAATAGGCAACCCACTATCAGCACTTAAAGCCCCATAGTAAATGATGGATCGCGGAGGCTCTAACGTAACAGACCTAGCCTCGATCGCCAAAGGTTGAGCTTGATCCCAGACCCAATTGTGAACTCTACAGTCATTCCGCAGATCAATTTTATCCAGATACCATTGCCAGGCTAACTGATCATGCACAACGATAGCATCAGCCCGTTCTAAGCTGCCTCGTTCTAACAAATCGTCCATTAACGCGCCAATGTCATCAAGTAGATTATCCTCAACTTCTTTGTAAAAGATTGTCCCTCCCACAACATGGACGACGAATACGGTATCAAGAAAATAAAGTCCCAACTGCTTAGCCAGCGTAGGATAATAAACCACACCGCAATGGTCTATAGCGTGAACCTCATTGAAAGCCCGATCTTTCAAAAATTCGTAAAAATTATATGCGGGTTTATGACCAGCAATAGCCAAATTAGGCGTCACGGGTTCTTTTAACACCTCAACTGACACTCTCTTCAAAAGTTCTTTAGAGAATAAAGAGGAGATACGAGGCCAACCAGCGGTATCAGGTTCAATCGTGATGATTGTGGCAGAGATATTTTGATCGGGTTTCAATCGTATTTCTTGCTCCAAATGTGTTGCAGCAAACATTAACAGTTCGACAACCGCTTCATTTTGCGGAGCAACTTCACTGAGAGTTGGCACAATAAATGCAATATTTTTTTTAGATTCACTACTTCTCATGGGACTTCTCCGAATAAACTACGGGGTAGTTTATTTTCTTGGATTGGGTCGATAATGCATCTGCCCTGTTATGAGGCGATTCCATCTTCTTTGCTTTTGTGTTTTGCAGATTATTCCACTGGGAATATTGTTCATACCACATCTGGCTGAGTAGAGGTGGGCCAAACCAGTTTGCCTTTGCTGTGATCGAGTCGGCCAGTTTCTGTCTATCAACGATGTTCGGTGGGGCAACAACATCTTCAAGGGCTAAGGCTTCCAGAAAAGATACAGCCAAAGTCTTAGTTATAATAGAGTAAAGATGACTCCCATTTAACGGTTCAAACCCAGGTTGCGGGGCAATAAATCCGACAAGGTGCTTACCATACCCAATTTTCAACCCTGAAGGCTTTTTTTCATCCAAAAACTGCTTTGCCTGTTCTAATCCCTCTTCGAGGTTAATTTCAACAATTAGCTCGTCTTTAGAAAGCTCAGCTTTTCTTTCCTGTACAAAAACAGCAATATTCCGCCAATTCTTTAATCGCTCAATTACTCCCCACCAATACCAGTACCAATGTAAGAAACTGTACAATTGATTCCAATAACACGTTAACCGCAAAATCTCTAATCCTCGCAGGCCACGCATAGAGATATTCGACAGAACATTGCCAAAAGTTGACCATAGAAGCGGGAAGATGATGAGAACAGCCCGGTAACGCAACTTCATCGACTTTAGCGAAGTAACAAGTGGTAGTGTAGAACGTAGTTCAGGATATTGCTGTCCTATTGTTACATCCGCTCGACCTTCCTGACGAGCCCGTTCCAAAGTCCGTCTCAAATTTATGGTTTCGTAATGGTCACCAACCGCTGCAGAGACAAATCTG
>JAGRBZ010000013.1:0-17894 GCA_020433805.1 Anaerolineae bacterium | reverse complement strand
AAAGCTACTTGAGATTTAATTAACCGAATTCCTAATTCGTAATCTTCGTGGGCTTGAAATATCGGATCCGTATTGAAGCCACCAATACGAGCAAACGTGTCTGCTTCCATCGACAAATTACCGCTGAGTAAATCTTGATAGGAAAACCGATGATCAGGCTGTTGTAACTCAAAAAATTTGGCTTTCCACCAATTCCGAACTTTCGAGTGAAAATAACTATGAGAGGAATTTTCCGCGGGTAAATAGGGACCAATGCCCACTTGTCCACATTGTTTGCAATGAAGTGCAACGTGGGCTTCAACCAAACCGGGCCTCGGTACAACATCGTCGTCTAAAAACAACAGCAGCGATCCCCTTGCCTGAGCTGCGCCTCGATTGCGTGCCGCCGCAGCCCCTTGGCTTTCCTGCTCTATAATACTTAAGGGGAGTGAGAGTTGATAACGGCGCAGCATCTCTAATGTATCATCGCGACATCCATCAGCCACAACGATGATCTCCATTTGCCCGGAAGGGTACGTCTGCCGACTAAGAGCATCGAGCGTGCGCTTTAAAGTTGCACATCGGTTATGGGTAGGGATAATCACACTGATAACAGGTGAACGCGACGATTCAGTCATGGTTATTTGTTACCTTTATGAAGACACCAAACGGAGTAAGGATAAGCCCAAGGGCCTACTATAGCACCACAAAATCTAGCCAGCGTAATATCGAGTGGGGTACTGTAGGGCCGTCGTAGTAAAGATTTAGCCAGCGTGGGTAGTTCCCGCCAAAGCCACTCTCCTATTTGCCGGGCCGCATCCCCATTTCCACTAAATAAGTAATGGGTCCAAATTGCAAAACCGGCCACTTCATACCCAAAAAGCTGTTTGCGCAACTCTTGCCAGGTACGTCGATGGCGATGCCAGTTTAAGGCTTCGGGTTCGTAGATAATGGAGTAACCGGCCAGGAGAATACGAATAAACATATCTGTATCGCCCCCGCCTCTTGTAGGCGTGCCAACATCAAAGGCTTCGTTAAATGGTCCAATCACCTCAATAGCCGTTCGCCTCAGCGCCATATTAACCCCGGCACCAGCCACCCATCCCATTAAAGGGTCGCAATTGTTACTATCAAGGCACATCCGTTTAAAGCCACGACCAAAACCACCCAACCGTTGAAACCATTCCTGAGCCTCTGTTTCTAACTCTAACGGCATTGTCATACCGGTAACACACAAAACGCTTGGATCATCAAAATTACGAAGCAAAGTTCGAAGCCAGTTAGGATCAGGCGCAGCATCGTCATCGGTAAATACCACAATATCGTGAGAGGCCTCTTGTAAAGCTTTATTTCGGGCCACATTTAAGCCCGGTCGATTTTCGCGCACATATCGGACTCGCTCGTATTTTTCAATGAGTTGCCGGGTTAGATTTGTTAAAGGGGCGTTATCTACCACGATAAATTCTTGACCATCATCAGGTAACTTCATCAAAGCATCTAAACACCGTTTCAAATCTTCTGGTCGTTCTCGGGTGCAGACGGCAACTGTCGCACTCGGTCTATCAGAAACTTTTAATTGTTGATGAGGTAATTCTAAATGGTTATGAAGCCAATTTTCCCAAAAGGATGAGTCGGCATTAAGAAGCAAAGCTTTTCGGAGTTCATCTCCACTAATTTGGTCAGAAGGTAACGAAATTAAAGCTTGACCAACAGGTCTTCCATCCATACGCAGTAGCACCAAAGCACGCTCATAGCCCTTTGGATTATTAATTTCGGCAGGCAGATTATTAAACTCAAGGTCTAAAACGGCGGTTGGCATAGTTTTTCCATTAAATTTCGAAGAACTTGATTTGCATTTTTAAGGCAGTGTAGTTACTCAGTTACTATTGTTTCTATGAGAATAGCTTTCCTCTTTAAACAGCCCTGAAACAGTAACATTCAACCCTATCACATTGTTCCAAACAGATTTAACGCGTGGGCGCAGCAAAGGACGAAGTAAACCTAATTGAGGAACGGCTAAACATAGCGCTAACAAATAAAGCAATCTATGTTGCTCGATCATCCCTATAGTTATCATTGAAAAGACTGTGCTACCCATTAATAGCAGAGTCATGCTCAACTGTGGTAATAACCAGAGAGGGTTAATGCCATCCGCTTGATTTTTAGGAGTCGGCCGGAAAGAAAGAGGTAGGCGCAGCACCGTCATAATCCAGGCCACTGTATAGATTGGCCAACTGGCATAAATAATGATGATCGCTCGCCAAAGCGACTCCGTAGTTACAGACGAATGATGCCATCTACGCAAAGCAAGATGGCGAATAGTTATATCCATCAAAGCCACTGGAGTGAGATAATAAAAGTATTCTTGCAATGTATTCAATGCAGCTTGGCTTCCTGAAAACAAAACCGCAATTATGGCAACCAAATGAATAAAAATAGCCGGACCAATGAGATATTTGGTTGTCCGTACAGCGTAAGCCATACGGCCACCCCAAGATAAACGACGAAACAAACGTGGGTAGTCCGTTACCAAAACTTCAAAAACGCCACGTGCCCACTTAAACTGTTGGGTAAACCAGGCCGCTAAGTCAGGAGGGGCCAGTCCTGGGGCCAAAGGTTCAGCCACATAGCGGGATCGCCACCCGTGGGCGTGTAGGGCAATTGATGTGGCAAGATCCTCGGCCAAACCGGGCTGATAACCACCAATCTCTTCAAGGGCTACCCGGCGAATCAATGAGTTGCTGCCCATTTTTGTCGCACTATTAAATCCATCCATTCCCAAAGAAGTAGGATTATAGAAATCAAAACTCGTCTCAGTGGCAGCTTGAGCGACAAACCCATGGCCACCCCCATTAGCAAAAGTAGGCATAACCTGTACAAACCCAACGGTTGGGTCAGCAAAACAACCAACAGTTTGCTCTAAATAACTGGGAACCGGAATATGATCGACATCAAACAATGCGATGATATCTCCTTTAGTTTTTTCTAACGCAACATTTACATTACCAGCCTTAGCATCCTTTCGGCCTTCACGAGTCAGATATCCTATTCCTAATTGCTTAGCCAATTCCGCCAATTTTGGATCGTCACCATCATCAAGAAGCCAGGTTAAATGGTCACCACACAGAGAGCAACAGGCCAAAAGATTACGCTCTACCATTTCGAAATCTTCGCCGCAAGCCGTGACAAAAACATCCACAGTTAAACCTTCAGGACGCTCTAGTGAGTTTGAGGGGCGGTGATGCGCACCTAGATAGACGATCCAACTCAATAAAATTTGAGCGATACCATAAAAAAGGGCGCTTGCAAAACAAAGTATCAACCAAGGGGAGGTTAAACGATCATTGTAAAACCACCAGCTATAGTAGAATATAAGGGTTAAGGTCCCAATTATAACTAAGATAATTCCACGGATTTCACTGAGCGAAATCTTGGTAGACTTTAACAGGTTCATATAGATATACTCTCATTTGAAAATTTCTAGCTTGTGCATGAACATCGTAATTGGCAACAAGTCGCGCATTTTCTGTCAACCAATCGTGTATTTCGGGATATACTTCTTGAGCGACCATATCTTCAACAAACCATAGCCTGTTTTCGCTATCATCGAGGGTGTTCGGATCAATTGATGTCCAATTTAGAATTTTTTCTTCAAGGTAAAAATTGCCGAGCTCCGGATTAATAGCTACAACAAGATCTTGAGGTGATTTATGGTGTTTAACGAATTCAAAAGCGCCGCGCCAATTATCTCGGTTACCATTTTGATACTTAAAGTAAAGAGCATCCTCACTTAAGGGCGTTATAATAAGCAAAAGTAATGCCCCCATAGCTAAAATCTTTACGTTTTTTGGACTCTGTCGATATAATTCAACGGTAGACAAAGCTGCTAGCACAAGCCAACAAGTCAAAGAGATAAATACATACCGATTAGCCGTATAATGAAATAGAGACAGCCCCATAATGCTAAAGAGGGGAACTACAGCACCAAGACTTAACAATAAAACAGCACGGTTTTTTTGAACTAAAAAATACACTGCTCCAAGAGCAGCAAATCCGATAACGACGAGGCCTATATAATAGATGACTCCTAACATAATCCATACAGGATCATTGTTTACGTAACCAAATCCTTCCATCCAACCCGACAAATTTTGCACATAGGGACCAACAAAAAATCCGCCAGCGACTACTCCCGGTAAAAAGAAAATCGCAATATTGCGCCATCGAAGTCCAGTGGGCTTTTCGAAAGGCAGTACAATAATGAGTAGCAGATAACTTGTAACAATGGGCACAAAAAACAAAGCCAGAAGACGTTCTTTTGTTGCTAACCCTAAAAAAAGAAGAGATACAACTAAATACCAGGGTTTGTCTTTTTCGAAGCCGTAGTAAAAAGCAAATAAGGCCACAGTATAAAAAAGGAGCAAAGGAACATAGAAACGTGCATTTTGCGACCAGTAGAGGTGCCAAGGAGAAACGGCTAGAAGAATTGCAGCGGCTAATCCCACAACGGGATCAAACATTTTCCTTACGAGCAAATAAAGAACCGGAATGGAGACCATCCCAAACAATGCAGGAATGAGACGCGCATTCCACTCTGTAATACCTAACCAAGCTACCAAAAATTGAATAAGAGTCATCGAGACAGATTGGCGTATAAACGTATAATTAAAACCGTCTTCTCGACCGCCAACCGTAAACATTTCATCACCCCAAAAACTCCATTCGCCAAGCTTATAAAAGCGTAGAACGCAGCCGAGCAATACGATCAGAAGGAGAAGCGTATAATGAAATGTTTTTCTATTTGTTAAAATGCTGTCACGATTCTTATTCATAATCACGTTACTGGGTTGGTGGGTATTTGAAATTAAGACAAAAGCAAATTGTGATGACCGCAGCTAAGACATGATAATTTTCGTTAAAATATGTATAATCGCCATAAATTTCTTGTATAAAAAAAGTTAGAATCTTAATGATCGGTTTAAACTTAGTCTCTTATGGCGTTAAAAATAAAGGGGATGTGGAAAAAAAGAGGAAAAGCGGTAGCAATTGTAGTGCAAACCCACACTTATTACGTTTGCATAACTTTCATAATTCAGAGGAGCGATAAACAAGTTGACCATCTTGAATAATTATAGTCACCTTCTTTATCGTGATTATATCAGCGAGGGGATCACCATCAACAACAATGAGATCGGCTATTTTGCCTTCTTCTAGTGACCCTAATTGATCATCATAGCCAATCGCTTGAGCAGCTGAATAGGTTCCGGCCCTGATCACGTCCATTGGAGTTAGATCGGCCGATAAGAGCAGTTCCATCTCTTTAATAGGCATGCCGCGCTCTACGCCAACGCTGCCGAAATCGTTTCCAAGCGCAATCACACCGCCTATCTCATGAAAGTAGCGCACAATCTCCAAAACAAAATCGATTGATTGCTGCTGTTCCGACTCAGTTAGCTGACACGTTTGATTAAGAACCGCAATATTAGCCTCTAAGGTAGGTACTAAAATCACGTTATGGTCAGCCATATACCGGAATTGATTTTGCAATTGAGGCCAGGCTGACAGATGCAATTTATCCTCTTTAAGATATTGTTTTATCTCATCGACCGAACGGTAAGGGACCGGTATGTGTTCTATAACATCAACACCAGAGGTTAGGGCAATATCCAACACCGCTGCTTGTCTTACGTGTGCACAAACTTTAACATTATATAAATGGGCGGTATCGACAATTTTTTTCACTTCTGAAGGCTTCAAAACGGGCCAAGGATCTTGCAGGGGGCCAGGTTCTAAAGCAATCTTTATTACATCAGAGCCACGACTAAGCAGATCATACACAGCAGCCTCGGCTTCGGTTACATTCGAGACATCATAGTGCCAAGAATTGCCGTAGAAGGTACCGGGATAACCGCCGGGCGCAGTGAGCATTGGCCCGGCCTTAAATCCACGAGCGGCTGGTTGATTTTGAGGGGTATAGTGTTCATCAAAGTGAGGCATACAGCGCATTGAGCAGCCTAAATCACATATCGATGTAACGCCTTCCATCAACAAATTATGACGGGTTACAGGATCATAGGTATGGTGGGTATGCGCGTTGATGATCCCTGGCATCATCGTATTACCCTCTATATCAATAATATCGACATCAGGAGAGTTTGTAAACGTTTTCAACGGCCCGACATAGAGAATTTGCTTTTGCCAAATGATAATCATTCCATTCGGGATGGGGGCTTTTCCTGTACCGTCGATAATGATGCCATTTGTTATTAATAAAGCATCAGAAGGAATTGAGGCATCAGATAACAAAATTGGTGTCTTTTTAGAAAGTGAGGAAATAGCCTCTTCTTCTAGAAGCCTGTTGCGCTCACGGCTAAACTCTGAAAAAGAAGTTGGTTTTGGACCCGGAGTTTTTACAGCTGCTAAAATCTCTTGGTTGACGGGCTTACTGTACGCACAAGAGACCAGGAGGGCCATAAATAGAATAAGCGTAGCATTAAAAATTTTTGTCATCATATTCCCTCCACAATAAAAAATCTCCCCAGACGTTTGCACATCTGGGGAGACAGTAACTAAATAGGGAGAGATACGCTTAGCTTATCTGCTAACCAAAGCTTCAGCAAGGTCAGCAGCTACACAGCATAAAGGGGGGCTTATTTATACACGCGTCTGCTTAATTACGTTTGTTCTTAAACAAAACCTTTTAAGCATTGGCTCATATAATATAACCTCAACCCTTATGTATCTATCATACACGAAAAAATGCTTCTTCGCACCCGCCACATGAAGGGATTTAGGGCTAGCCAGGCAGTCAGTATTTTACCTAGCCAGGTAGCTAACTGAGCTAATTAACCAAAGAAAGGGGAAAATAATCACTTGGGTAACTCTACCAATACCTGAGTTCCTTGACCGTGCTGGGACTCGATTTGACAATAACCGCCTATGGCTTCTGCGCGTTCAATCATGGTAACCAGGCCCCAATTTTTTCGGCGCTTGACATCTGACCATTTGCCCAAATCAAAACCGTCTCCATCGTCCGAAATTTGAAGCCGCACAAATTCATTATCGGTTTCTATGTTAATTGTAACTTTCTGGGCGTGAGCATGCTTGGCCACATTGGTTAGTGCCTCCTGGGTTATTCTAAACAGGGTGTCCTCAAGTGGGCCATACAAGCGAGGCTCAGGTTCTTCGCCTTCGACAATAACCGAAAAACCCACGCGCGAAGTAAATTGTTCCCCATACCAACGTAAAGCAGCCATCAAACCATAATCATCTAATAAAGGCGGACGGAGATTGACCATAACATCGCGAATTCGCTCGGCAGTTTGGTTCACTAAGCCCAACGAGTCGCTCAAGCGCTCAAAAATAACTTTCTGAGCCTCAAAACCGGTATTGATGAAGCGGCTATAGATTATGTTGAGGTTAAGATCAAGAGCGGTTAAATTTTGTCCCACTTGATCGTGTAGTTCACGGGCTAATGCCTTTCGCTCGGCTTCCTGCGCTTCGGCCAGACGTCCGGTGAGGGCTCGCAGTTGTTCTCGCTGATGGCTTACCGCCTCAAAGAGTTGAGCCTTTTCCAGCTCTGTTTGTTTCCGTTCGGTAATATCACGCATAATACTGAGGTACCCGAGAAGCCGCCCACCATGATCTTTGACTAAGGCTCCAACGCTTTCACTAACAAACACCTCGCCATTAGCGCGTTGATACATAATTTCATACGGATCAAAATCTTCGTCGGCGTCCGGGTAAAAGCGGGTATGACTTTCTTTTTCATAGTCTTCCGAGTTTGCATAAATGATTTGTGACTTTCTACCGAAGACATCTTCTATTTTGTAACCGAACAGAGTTGTAAATGTTGGGTTTATTTTCATAATTTGTCTGTCGGTATTGGTAAATAACACAGCATCGGGAATGGTCTTAAAGATGGCCTCAAGTTCGGCTGTCTTTTGGTATAAAACTTCTTCTAGTTGCTTGTGCTGGGTAATATCCCGTCCAATACCTACTAGCCCAACGATTTCGCCGTTTTGATCGCGTAACGGTATTTTTGTTGTGGAAAGCCAGCGCATATCTCCAAAAGGAGAGACAGCCGGTTCCTCTTTTGAGAGTAAAGGGTATCCGGTTTGAACGACAATTTGATCATCAGCATAGTAAGAAGAGGCCAACTCTTTAGGAAAAAAGTCGAAATCGGTTTTATTCACCAAATCATCTCCCGATTCGACACCGACCAAGCGTGCTACCGACCGATTGGCGACAATAAATTGACTCCCGGTATTTTTTACATAAATAACGTCCGGCAAGCTATCGATCAGCGTTCGTAAAAGGTTACGTTCCTCAACCAGCGCTAGCTCAACCAATTTCCTTTCGGTAATATCGCGTCCAACCGATTGAATCTCAGCAATTTGATTATCTTCATCAAAAATCAACCTATCGGTTCGCCTCTGCCACCGAGTTTCTCCTTGAGATGACATTAATTTGTATTCAATACTTGTCATAGGGTTTTCTGTACTTAAAGAGGCCAAGTACTTTCTTATGCGTTCTCGCTCTTCTTCGGGGACAAGAGAAAAAAAACTTTGCCCAAGCAGTTCATTGGGGCTTTTATCAAAGTAACGGCAGTAGGTGCTGTTGACAAATGTTAAAGTTCCATCAAGTGTAAATCGGCTGATGAGTTCCGTATTGTCTTCGATAATCGCTCGATAGCGGGCCTCGCTTTTTTGTAGTTCTGTCTTTACCTGTTTACGCTGTTCGATCTCTTGCCGCAGTTGGTGGTTAATTTGACGCAATTCGTTGGTTCGCTCTTCAACTTGTTGTTCTAAAAAAGCGTAGGGTTTTTGATGCGCCTTTTCCAACGCTTTGGGACAAACGTCATTTCGAAGAAGCCACACAAGGTTGACCAACCGGTTGTTCGGATCAGTTATTCTCCTAACTGAAAATCCGGCAGAAAAAGAAGGAGCCTCATTTGGCTGCACAACAACGTGCCAATCATCAAGACGGGAAAGGGTTCCGTCTTGTAGCTGATGAAGATAGTTCTGAAACTGTTTTTCTTCTTCACTACCTAAAAACGCAGCAATCGATTGCCCTTGTAAGCTCTTTTCAGGCGAGTTAAGCAACTCTTCTGCACTGGAATTAATCTCTTGAATTATCCCATGGGTATCTGTCAAAAAATATCCGTCCGGCATAGATTTAAGTAACTGTTGATATTTTCGACACTCAGCCACAAGTCTGGCTTGATGTGCCTGATGGGCAATCTCAGCTTCCTGTATTTCTGTTAGAGCGGTATGAAGATCTTCCAACTCATGCGGTTGCACACAATGGGAGGAAGGGATGAAATCATTCACCCCTCCTTCATGAAAAATATGTCTCTGGTGCAACGCAGACACATATCGCAACGCACTTTCAATTTTTCGCTTTAAATCACCGGATTCCAGATTACGCATTAGCTCCTACCTAGAAGAAAGTCAATTCACCAATTTTTCATGACCTCTTGCTCAAATCATCACCAGATATTTCTTTACGATGACCTACCTCGCCGATGAATCAGTTATGAATATTAATATTATTAGGCAGTTGGGGGTATTTGAAGAGAAAAGAGAAGATCGCTTATAGGATAGGTCACCTTCCCTAGATAACAAAGCGATACAACAACAAGGTATACAAAGCTAAGCTTATCGGACAATTATTGAGTCCCAACAAGTATCTTAAGAAGCTTCGCAAATCAGTAAGTTGTCACATAGTAATGCCTAACAACCGAAACCGCACATAAACAAAAAAACACCACATAAAAATCAAAAAAACTATCCACTTTATTATAGCCTTTAACAATAATTAAATGCAACTGTTATTAACAAATTTTATCACAGAAGAAAATTAACCCAAGCCAAAAAATAATCGCCAATACTTGCCTGAAGCCTTAACTTTGCAAAAGAATCATTTATACATAATATTCGCTTTGCAATAACAAAAACGTTCTTGATGACACAGTAGCCTAACAAATCAGTATACAAACACAGAGGAGAGGTCATGGGTAAGTTAAAAGGAACTTTATGCGAAATATTGGAAGAAGACCACAAAAAGCATCGTAAAGAACTGGATGCGATTACGACTAACCCTAAATTTGAATGTAAACGATGTGAAGAAAAAGCGACAAAAAAGAAATGGTTATGTAAACCAAAAAAGATTAAGTAAGCTTTATGTAAAAACTATGAATAAAATTCAAAAATAATTACCCCCGCAACCATCTTCCTGGCAAAAGAAGTTAGCTTTTAAGGTACTATCGGGCAAAAAATCAAGTACCTTTAGTCAGTACTTTTGGCACTATAAAAATCCCTCTCAAACTATTATTATTTTTATCAGCGTTGACCAATTTTTGACGACTAAATCTAACACCACCTAATCAATCCGTAAATAAATAGGGTGAGCAACGAAGTTATCACCTTTAGCGAAGACGAATGTTTCGGCTAATAAATACATTTTAAGCCTTGTCTCATCCCATCTTTATTTCGTCTTGTTGCATACACCTGACTTTTCAACAATCCAGATTCATCCTTTAAATGACGCCGATCGACTATGACACAACTATACCTGACCACGCTTATAAAATCATCTCCAGTAAGGATTGCTCGCTCATTTTGGTTATCCACCAATGGACATACCCCCTATTTATGTCGAGAGAGAAATCCATATTTGAAACTCTTTCACGCCCAGCTTGTAGAACCTTCAGCATAACTCCCCATCTTTCGTTTTCATTGCCCATAATAGGTAAATTTATGGGTTTCTATCGACGATTACGTATTTGTTTGGCACTATAAAAACCTATCAGAGATAATTTAGCAAAGGAGACATCCGATGACAAAAAAAATCTTGTGCTGCCTGTCTGAATGGGGCTACTGGGGTGAGGAGTTGGTTGGCCCATACGATGTTCTAACGGCAAAGGGCTACAGCATCGACTTTATGACGCCCAAAGGCACCAAGCCCCCGGCTCTCCCGCCCAGTATGGAAGAAGGCTACCTGGACCCGCCGCTTGACAAAGTTGTTACCGACAAACATTACGCCAAACGCACCCGCGAAATCCACGAGTCGAATTTACTAGACTCTCCCATTAATCTGTCGGAATGGTTTCCGGCGATGCCCTACTTCAACAGCCAAAACTTCGGCCACGAACTGGAAAACTACTACAACATGCGCGATGAGTGTTGGCAAGACCTCGAAAAATACGATGCGCTGCTCTTACCCGGCGGCAGCGGCCCGATGGTCGACATGGTCAACAACGAGCGGCTCCACGATGTCATTCTGGGCTTCTACAGCCAAAACAAACTGATCGCTGCGGAGTGCTACTGCGTCACCTGCCTCGCCTTCGCTCGCGATTGGACCGACCGAAAGAGCATCATTCGGGGCAAGCACGTTACCGGCCACGCCCGCGAGTACGATTACAAAGACGGCACCGGCTTCGCCAGAGCCGAAGTTGGCGGCGCGAACTTTGGTCCTCCCTTCTACCCACTGGAGTACATCTTAAGAGATGCCGTTGGCCCCGATGGTCAATATCACGGCGGCGTCGGTCGAACCATCTCCACGATTTTGGATTATCCCTTCCTCACCGGTCGCTCAACCCAAGATTCGCGCCTGGTCGGTGAACTGATGGTTCAAGTCTTGGAAGAAGGCTTGCAAAAATACGGTTGGTAAACCGTCGATCTTGAAACGGGGAATGAGCAATGTCTCTTCCCCCAAGACACACTGTTCTGTCACCAGTAATTCTCATAAATTCAATCAAGGAAAAGAACATGACAAAGAAAACCGGACGGTTTGCAATCATCGAACAATTTCTAGCCGATGGCATAGAGTACATGTTCGGCAATCCGGGTACTGTTGAGCAGGGCTTTCTCGATGCCTTGGCCGAATACCCGCAAATGAAATATATCCTCACGCTGCAAGAATCGGTAGCGTTGACCATGGGCGACGGTTACGCCCGCGCCACCCAGAAACCAACGCTGGTTCAGATTCACAGTACACCGGGGCTGGGCAACACCATCGGCGCGATGTACCAGGCCAAACGCGGTCATTCTCCCCTGGTCGTCATCGGTGGCGATGCCGGTCTCAAATATATGCCGATGGAAGCCCAAATGTATGGCGATCTGGTCGCCTTTGCCGAACCCGTCACCAAGTGGTCGACGATGGTGATGGATCATCGCTCATTGCTGCGTACCGTGCGACGGGCCATTAAGGTAGCCGCCACACCCCCAATGGGTCCGGTTTACGTCTGTCTGCCGGCTGACATTTTGGATATGCCGGTTGAAGAAGAAATCGTCCCGACCTCCTTCCCCTCGACCCGTGTCGTACCCGACGACAACTTTATAAAGGAAGCAGCCTCTCTCTTGGCCGCTGCCAAAAAACCGATGATTTTTGTCGGTGACGGCGTTGCTTTTTCCGGTGCCCAAGAGGCCGTCGCACAACTGGCCGAAACGCTCGGCGCGGAAGTGTGGGGCGTCGACTCCGGCGAATTGAACATCAGCTACACCCATCCACTGTGGATGGGTCAGACCGGCCACATGTTCGGCGAAAGCAGCCTGCCGATCACCAGCAAGGGCGACGTCAATTTTGTTGTCGGCACCTACATGGTTCCGGAAGTTTTCCCGAACTTGGGCAACATCTTTGCTCCCGATGCCAAAGTCATCCACGTCGATCTCAATGCCTACGAAATCGCCAAAAACCATCCGGTCGATCTGGGTGTCGTCAGCGATCCGAAACTGACCGTCGCCAAACTCGTCGAAGCGCTTGGCTCGGTTATGACCAGCGAGCAGCAAGAAGCCGCACAAGCGCGAACCGCAAAAATCGGCGAAGCCAACGCCGAGAAACGCCAATCGCAAATCGAGGCCGATATGGCCGTTCGCAACGACGTGCCGATGCATCCGTCTCGATTTATGGAAGGGCTGGCCGAATACCTGCCCAAAGATGCCATCATCTTTGATGAAGCCTTGACCTCCTCTCCGGCTTTAACTCGCTATCTGCCCCCCAGCAAAGCCGGCCACTTCTTCCAAACACGAGGTGGTTCACTGGGCGTTGGCATCCCCGGTGCGTTAGGTGCCAAACTCGCCAACCCCAGTAAAACCGTCATCGGTTTCTCCGGTGACGGTGGCAGTATGTACACCATCCAGGCGCTGTGGACAGCCGCCCATCACAAAATCGACACCAAATTCGTCATCTGCAACAACCAAAGCTACATGCTGTTGAAACTGAACATCAAGCAGTATTGGCAAGAGCAAGGTCTCGACCCGCACACCTTCCCCAAGCCGTTTGAACTGACCGAGCCGGTGGTTGATTTTGTCTGCATGGCCAAATCGATGGGCGTACCGGGCATCAGAGTTGAGAAACCGGATCAAGTCGGCCCGGCCATCAAAAAGGCCCTCGACCACCACGGCCCATTTCTCATCGATCTGGTCATCAGCAACGAACTACCCTAAAACACACAACGACAGCCAAGGAGAAAACCTATGCCCACCGATCTCGTGGTCACGTCACGCCGTTACTTTTACGAAATCATGAACCAGGCCAATCGCAATACGATGGAAGAAATTCTATCATCTGACTTCGTCTTTACCCTGCCGACCCACCCCGACCCCTATCGCGGCCCGGACGGCTTCAACCAACTCGTCTCGATGCTGCACGGAGCCTTTCCCGATTTTTACATCAACCCCCAAGAAATGGTCTCTGAAGACAATACGGTCGTCACCCGCTGGCGGGGCGGCGGCACCCACAAAGGGGGCGCGCTGCACACCACTAAGGGCGATCTACCGGCCAGCGGTCGATTTTTCGAAATCGAAGGCATCACTTGGCATATCTATGATGACAAGGGCCAGATCATCCGCGCCATCGGTCATGAGGATACGATGGGGCTGCTGATGCAGTTGGGCGTTATGCCCTCGGCCCCGCCGGTTGAGGTGTCACCTGAGGCCGGGAAAGCGATGGTCGGTCGCTTCTTCTGCGAAATCATGAACCAGGGCAAACTTGATGTGGTCGATGAAATCATCCACCCGGAGTTCTCGATCCACATGCCGCGCAACCCCGAACCGTTCTTAATGTTTACGCCCTTCAAGCACTCAGTCCCATTGGCTGCCAAACGTCCCAAGCCCGCGCTCCAGGGGCATGCCGCCTTCAAAAATTACGTCACTGAGATGCGCTCCGCATTCCCTGATCTGGCTTACGATATGCTGTTAGAGGCCGCCGAAGCGGATCGGGTAGCGATCCGCTGGCAGCTAACCGGAACCCACACGGGTGAATTTATGGGCATACCGGGCAACGGCAAGAAATTCGTCCTTCTAGGGATTGCTATTTTCACCTTTTTAGAAGGAAAACTGTACAGCGCCAGTTTCAACGAACACGATCTGGGGCTTATGCAGCAGCTCGAACTTTTGCCAGCCTAAAATTTTAGCTCTACACATAACTACAAACCAATAAAATTTATCTTGTAAAAGGAGGCCATCAAAATGCCAACTCCTGAACAAAACAACGCCATTGCCGTAGAATTTTTCGATACCGCCTGGAACAAAGGCGAAATCCGAACCGATCTCTTGCACCCGGAAGCTGTCGACCATTCAGCCGTCGGCGGCGAGAAAAAAACAGAGACGGGCGCGGAGAGCTTCAAGAAAATCGTCACCATGTTCCGCTCGGCGATGCCGGACGTATCGCTTCAGATCCACGACGAGGTTTATGCCAAGGACCGCGTAGTGCATCGCTGGGAAATCAACGGCACCGACACCGGCGGATTTATGGGAATGCCGCCCACGAACAAACCGCTGACCTTCACCGGCACGACCATCGCCCGCTTTAAGGACGGCAAAATCATCGAGCGTTGGGCCAATGTTGATGAATTGGGCCTCATGCAACAACTCGGCATTGTGCCGCCGCCGCCCAACGGCTCAAACGGCCATTAGATGCCGTAAGTAGTATGCCACCTAACTCTTGAAATTACCTATTCATATAGGGCAATTTATCCAAATCAAATCTATTCAATCTTAAGGAGACGCTCATTATGTCACTTACTCCCCAAGAAAATAACGATTTAGCTATTAAGTTTTTTGAAACCGCCTGGAACACCGGTGAAATTATGGAAGACCTCATCGATCCACAAGCAGTTGACCACTCCTCAGTGGGCGGCAAAGAAAAGCAGGAAGTTGGCCCCGGAAGTTTCAAAAAAATTATTGGCATGTTTCGGGCTGCGATGCCTGACATTAAGCTGGATGTTCAGGACGAAATTTTTGTCGAAGATAAAGTTGTTCACCGCTGGGTGATGACCGGCACCGACACCGGCGGCGTCATGGGTATGCCGCCCTCGAATAAAAACTTAACTTTCTCAGGCACAACCATTGTGCGCTTTAAAGACGGCAAAATCGTCGAACGTTGGGCCAACGTCGATGAACTCGGCCTGCTACAGCAACTCGGCGTCGCTCCGCCACCTCCCAACGAAAACTAAGATTACTCCTTGTTTGTAGCAACGTTTGTAACTATTCCACGCGGCAATACCGTAAAAACGATTACTACGAACTCTCGTTTTCAGTGTATTGGGGTGCTGCCGATACTGTTTGCAGCACCCCCAATCAATTACTTCCATTAAAAATAAGGAGATCGCAAAATGTCAGCAACAGCAGCAGCAAAGAGAGAGATTATTCGCCAATTTTTTGAAGATATCTGGACGGATCAAGATATGGACCTGGCGGATGAAGTTCTGGACCCCGAATTCAGTTTCGTCCTCCCGTTTGTCACCCTCGAAAACCGCGAGGCTTTCAAGCAGCTTGTACTGCACAATCACGTCGCCTGGCAGGATTTGACCTACACTTTGCTCGACTCCGTGGCCGATGATGATGAAAAAGGAGCCGCCTACTGGCGCTCTAAAGGAACCCACGTTAATACGTGGAATGGCATCGAGGCCACCGGCAATCAGATGTCAATTGAAGGTATCACCTTCTTTAAGTTTTCCAACGGCAAACTATCTCTGGCTCTTGTTCAGAATGATTTCACCACACTGCTCCATCAGCTTGGGGTTTCGGAATTACCGAAGAGGAGATAGTTCAGTTCGATGATTGACTATAACCTGGAGCATATCTTCAGCTTCACCGTCGAGCTAGGTGGCATGGATGTTATCGCCCCTCTGCCGGAAGGTGTTCGCGCCAATGTCTACATCAAAAGTGGTCGCGTTGAAGGGCCAAAAGTGCAGGGCGAGATCAAACCCGTTGGCGGAAACTGGTCGATTCTCCATCCTGACGGCGTGTATGAGATCAACTATCAATTGATGGTGGAAACGCCTGAGCAAGCGCTGATTTACATAACGTGTGACGGCACCGGCGACTTTGGCGAGGAAGCTTACCAACAATACTTTCAAGACCCCGGCGAACGGGGACAGGGCGGGCGTGAAATGTCTCGCTATCGTCCCCATCGCACCAGGGCCAGATGTCGTACAGCCCATCCGGACTATCTATGGCTCAATCGCTTGTTTTGCTTAGGCATTGGCCAGGGCGATGCCCGAGAATGGAAAGTGAACTATGACATCTATGCAGTCAGTTAATGTACCGGTAAGGATTTGAAACATGGCAAAATCATCATATGACTACATCATCATTGGGGCGGGAGCATCCGGCTGTGTGCTGGCGAATCGGCTTAGCGCCAATCAGGCAAACAAGGTACTGCTGCTTGAAGCCGGTGGATCAGACACCAGTGAACACATCCATCAGTTAGGTGGCTTCACCCAGCTCTGGGGATCAGACCTCGATTGGAAGTTCACCACCGCTGAGCAAAAAGCGCTGAACGACCGCCAGATTCTGATCAATCAGGGCAAAGTCATCGGCGGCAGTTCCTCGATTAACGCGATGATGCACGTGCGCGGTAATCCGCGCAATTTCGACTGCTGGCGCGAGCAAGGCAACGCCGGATGGGCATACGAGGATATTCTGCCCTACTTCAAGAAAATCGAAGACTATGAAGGCGGCGAGTCGCCTTACCACGCAACCGGCGGTCCGATGTGTGTCCGTGATTGCCCGGATATGGACGCCCGTTCTGAGGGTTTCCTGAACGGCGCGGTTGAGGTCGGCTACGATGGTCCCTACTGGGATTACAACGGCGAACGGCAAGAGAACGGAGCCGGGTTGCTTCAGTTCAATATCACCCCCGACGGCCAGCGACACAGCGCAGCAACGGCCTACCTCGATCCGATCAGAGATCGGTCCAACCTGACGCTCACAACCGGAGCCGAAGTCACGAAGATTTTGATCGAAAATGGAAAAGCCGTTGGCGTTGAGTACAGCCAGAATGGTGAAACCAAACAGGTTCATGTCGATGGTGAAATCATTGTCTGTGCCGGAGCGTTTGTATCGCCCAAACTGTTGATGCTGTCGGGCATAGGACCGGCTGACCATCTTCAAGCCAACGCCATCGACGTAACGGTCGACTTGCCGGGTGTGGGGCAGAATTTGCAAGACCACCTACAACTGCCGGTTATCTATCGATCTAATGTCGAGCTACCCACGCCGACGCTGTTAACCGGGAATGTGCTGTTCACCTCGACCACAGATGACCGGCAAGGAGCGGTACCGGATTTACAGTTGAACTTCATTCCGGCAGCTCCGGCACCATTGCTGCCGTTCTTGCCCAATTTCGGTGGCCCGGTCTGCATCTTCCTGCCGATTATGGTTCAGCCGCAGAGCATCGGTGAGGTCAAGCTGCGTTCGGCCAATCCGTTCGATGCGCCGGTCATCAACCCTAACTATTTACAAGCCGAGGCCGATGTTCAGGTTTTTCATCGCGCGATTGAAATTATTCGTAATATCGCCGGTACCACAGCCTTTGACGATCTAAACGGCGGCGAAATTGCGCCCGGTGAAATGGAACTCGATGGCTTTATTCGCGGCAACGTCTCCACGCTGTGGCATCCCGCCGGA
>JAGRBZ010000139.1 GCA_020433805.1 Anaerolineae bacterium | reverse complement strand
AACGGATGCCATTCTGCGGCCGGTTCGGGCCAACGGGTTGGGGCAGAACCCGCCGCCCGCTGCCGATACGGTGTCGCTGGCGCATCTGTCGCTACCGGCCCATAACTTGCCGGTGCAAGCCACGCCCTTCATTGGCCGCAAAAGTGCGGTGGCGGGGTTGCAAGAACGCCTTAACACCGCGGCCGGACGGTTGATTACCATTATCGGGCCGGGCGGCATCGGCAAAACCCGGCTGGCGCTGGCCGTGGCCGAAAAGCAGCTTCAGCCCGCCACCGCCTTTGCCGATGGCGTTTACTTTATTGCGTTGGCTCCTATCCACGCCCCGGAAGCGCTGATCCAAACCGTGGCCGAAGGGCTGGACTTTTCGCTCTCTTCGGCGGAAGAGCCGGAGACCCAACTGCTGAGCTATTTGCGCCCCCGCCGAATGCTGCTGGTGTTGGATAACTTCGAACATATTTTAGATGGCGCAACTTTTATCAGCCATATTTTGCAGACAGCTCCCGGCGTGAACGTGGTGGTTACCTCGCGCGAGCGGCTTAATCTGGCCCACGAGACGCTGTGGCCCGTGAACGGTTTGCAGTTTGCCGAACTGACAACCCTTGACGATGCGCTAACGTGCGATGCCGTGCGCCTGTTTGTGCAGCGCACCCGGCAAGTGCGGCCCGATTTTGAACTACGCCCCGAAGACTTACCCGATTTAAGACGCATTTTGCAGGCGGTGTGGGGCATGCCGCTGGCCATTGAGTTGGCGGCGGCCTGGATGAACGTGCTGTCGCTGGCCGAAATTGCCGCCGAACTGGGCCACAGTCTCGACCTGCTGGAAAGCGAACTGCGCGACGTACCGGATCGCCATCGGAGTATGCGGCTGGTTTTCGACCGCTCGTGGCAGCGGCTGACCGCCAGCGAGCAGGCGTTGTTTAAGTCGCTTTCTATCTTTCGGGGCAGCTTTAGCCATGAGGCAGTGCGGCAAATTACCGGCGCATCGCTGCGGGTGTTGGCCGGGCTGGTGAATAAGTCGCTGCTGATGAGCCGACCCGAAACCGGGCGCTACGAGCTGCACGAACTGCTGCGCCAGTACGCCGCCGAGAAGTTAGCCGCCGATGACCTGGAAACGAACCTGGCGGTACGGCAGGCGCACGCCACTTACTATGCCGATGTTATGCAGCAGGGCTGGCGTGACTTACGGAGCGCCCAACAGAAAACGGCGCTGGAGGCCATCGAGCAAGACATTGAAAATATTCGGGCTGCCTGGCGATATCGGCTGGCCGAACGAAACAGCGCCGAGCTGCTCAAGTTTGTTGATAGCTTTTGGATAATCTACGATATTCGCGGCTGGCACCACGCCGCCGTGGCCCTGTTCAAAGAAACCGCCGAGCAAATGCAGTTGCAAGACGACGATGATGTGGTCCGGCTGGTGCGCGGCAAGGCGCTGGGGTACGAAAGCTACCATGCCGGGGTCATCGGGAGCCCCGACCGCGGCTTCCTTCTTATTGAAGAGGCCATTGCCCTGCTGCGTGCTCTTGACCATCACGAAGGGTTGACCTATGCGCTTTATAGCGCAGCGTTAAGCGGCCTCTATCTGGGCAAAAGCGCGTGGGTGCTTGATATTGCTCGCGAGTTAGCCCAACTGAGCCGTCAAACCGGCGACCTCTGGGCAGAAGCAACCTCTTTTAACTTTATGGCTACGGCCTTAATTCTGGAGCGTCGCTATGATGAAGCCCGGCATAATATTGATCAGGCTTTTCAGATATTTAGCCAGGAAATTGGCGAATATTTTGGCCGCAGTTGGGCCGCGCTCATTCAAGGCCGGGTAGCCATAGCGCTGGGTGCTTATGATGAAGCCAAAGTGTACTGTCACCGCAGCCTGAGTGCCGCCCAGGTGTTGAATTACCGGCGCACCACCCAGCATTCGTACGAGAATTTAGGCAACGTTTCGTTTTTTATGGGCGAGTACGACCAGGCCGAAACCTACTTCCGGCTGAGTCTTGAAGTTTCGGAGGAAACCGGCCAAAAGCGAGAAATGGTGGCACTCCTTTACGATTTGGCCCGAACGTGGGCGGCCCAGGGCAAAAAGCGCGAGGCCGTGGAGTTATTAGCCGTTGTTTTGTGCAACCCCCTAAGCGCGTTACCCCTCCTGCTGCGAACCGAAGACACCACCCTTTATGAAGCGGCGGAACGACTACGCGCCACGATAGAAGCAGAGCTTGATCCCCAACGTTACCAATCGGCCTGGGCCACCGGCCAAGCGCAGCAGATGGAAGTCGTGGTTGCCCGGCTGTTGCGGTAGATGGGGTAAAGAGCTGACTTAAAGACCTGACAGCTTTTCTAAAATAAAGGTTAGTGACAATTAATGTACGATTGAGGGAAGATCTACAGCGAGTGGTGACGTTGAAAAGCTGTCAGGTCTGCGTGCGTGTGGGTACGTGGTGTAAAGACCTGACAGCTTTTCTAAAATAAAGGTCAGTGTAATTAAATGTACGATCAAGGGAAGACCTACAGCGAAGGATGACGTTGAAAAGCTGTCAGGTCTGTGTGTGTGTGTGTAAGAGCTGACAGCTTTTCCAAAATAAAGGACAATGTCGATTAATGTGCGGTTGGAAGAAGACTGACAGCAAAGGATGACGTTGAAAAGCTGTCAGCTCTGGCGAACGTTTTACGCTTACGCCTCAACCCCACTATCGAGATCGACCAGGCCGTTGGTGGCCGTATCGACGGCGATCGCGGCATCGGTACGGCCGTTTGCCTCGTTCGTCGTTGTTGACTCGGTGCCGTTGGTTGTTGCGTTCGTATAGTTGGTCGTGGTGGTCTCGGTGCCGTTGGTAGCCGGAGCAACTTCGTCTTCCTTCTCTTTGCTCTGACGCTTGGTTACTTCAATACCCCACTTTTCCAGCGCCGGTGTTAGTTTGCGATTGAGCTTTTTGAGGATGATTAAGCTGCCGGCGATGCGCAGCGTATCGTATAAGGCATCCAGCGTTTCGGCCCGGGCCGCATAACTATCTTTGCGGAGGCTGCGGCTGGTGCGGCGTGCATCCAGATTGGCCTTGAGGTCATCGCGTAGGCGTATAACCTCTTCCAGATCAGGCTTGCTAAAGCGTTCTTCCGGCAAACGGCTTTCTTCCTTGGCGATATAGGTATCCAGCAGCGCCAGCCGATCTTCTCGATTTTTAGGCAGTAAAATCTTGCCCGTGCCTTGCCTGACTTGAAAACCCCACTCTTCGGCGGCTTCCGGCGTTTCCATATAATCAAAATTGAGCTTATAGCGAATTTTATGAATGAGGGTTTTGGCCTGCTCGTCCAGCCGCTTTACGGCTTCGGAGGCGAGGGTGCGCTGTACTTCGCTGGCTTTGTAGGTCTTTTGGGTGGGAACACAATCCTGCAAGAGATATTTAAGGTCCGGCAGGAGGTACGACTGCTCTTCGGGTGGTAAACTCTCATCGTACTTTACAAAATTTTGGCCGACGGTGATAAGTTTCGTCGGTTGCTTGGGAGTAGGGATATCGACCTGGTAAGGACTACTGGTAGCTAATTGGACAGGGTACATGGTACAAGCCTTTCTCTAATTCAAGTTGATAGAGTGAAATTGCTAAATTGAAGTTGATACGTGATAAGCAATACCGTATTGAGTTGTAAAGTTAGAATCAGTATATCGCCTTTTTTAAACCTTGTCGAGTCGCATTAAAATTTTTTGGCGACTCAAAAGCACCTGCCGCTCGACACCATACGAATCTCAACAAAACGGACCTTTCTATGCTCAGCACCATACGAATCTCTGCGAAATGAACCTTTCTGTGCTCAGCACCATACGAATCTCTGCGAAATGAACCTTTCTGTGCTCAGCACCATACGAATCTCAGCAAAACGAACCTTTCTATGCTCAGCACCATACGAATCTCAGCAAAACGGACCTTTCTATGCTCAGCACCATACGAATCCCAGCGAAACGGACCTTTCTATGCTCAGCACCATACGAATCTCTGCAAAATAAACCTTTCTATGCTCAGCACCATACGAATCCTCGCGTGATCAACGCTTTCCGAGCGTCCATTCTATGATCGACGGCTCTACATTTCGGCTATTTACACAAGACCGTAAAGATGCTATGATAATTTGGCCCCTTGTCAGATGAAATGTGCATATGTGAGCGTTTAGACTTTCCAATGGAGTAAAGCTATTCAATTCAAAGGAGATTCACAGATGACAGTGAGTATGATTGCCAAGCATACCGTTGATGATTTTGCCACCTGGAAGAAAATGTACAATGAGACGGCTCAGCTTAGAAAAGACGGCGGCGTCATCGCCGACGGTGTCCATCGCGTTCTGGACAACCCCAATGTCGTCGTCGTTTACCATCAATTCCCCGATGTGGACACCGCCAAAGCATTTGGCGACAGACTGAATACGGAAGAGTTTGGGGCCATAGCCAAAGGAGCAGGTATTCATCTGGACACGCTGGAAATGTGGTTACTGGAGGACGTCGAGTAGCCCCTAGGGGGTATTCACAGCACGGCTAGTGCGTGTTGAAATCGTTGATTCTCACATCTGCACATTTGATCGGGTGAGGATTAGGTTTTTTTGGTTGGGTGGTGTGGAATGGATTCTATAGGCAACAGCCGCCAATTCGACATCAGAGTAGTGTTGTTTGTAATCATTTCCTTCCAAGTGCTTACACTATGATTGGACTGCCTATAGAAAGAGGGCAGTTTGTCGCTTATGTTTTTGTGATTGGTGTAAGATCTGCTAGCTAACCATCAACTATCTTCTTATCTCCAAATTGACCTCAGTACCTTGTTATTTTTACTGTTTACCGGGTATAATAGAAATATCACATTTTCTATCTGATTATTTTATCTTGCTTTTGCCCTTCTCCTTCCCATCGACTTCCTCTGCGCTTGGTATAATAAGCGACATTTTATCGCTTTATTACTGTAACTACATTTGTGTAAGGAAAGTGATGGATTTTTATCCCATCTATTTTAAAAAAGCCTTTGTGTGTTTACAGATGCTATAAAATTATTAAAAGCCTGTGAACTCCTGGGGTAATTCGTAGCTATATATAAATCTCCCTTTAAATAGTCGATTCTAGTGCTAAATGCAGTAATGATTGGAATGTGTTATAATCAGTACAACACACTTGTTCTAATTATTATCAATGCTTGGATAATGAAGGGAGGGCCTATGAGAAGCGAACTTCTCAGGCAAATGTTTGAAGCTTTTGCCCAAGGAAACAAGAATAGGTTCTTAGACATCGCAAATGAAGTCATACAGGAAGAGGAAAAAAAACATCACCACCTGCTTGCAAAAGATCTAAAAGACATTCTAAAAACTGTTTCCAATGGCCGTAGCATAAGCAATGGTACAGCTAAATCACGCTATAAAGATGCTATACCTATCCCACGCGATACCGAAAAAGGATTCCCATTATTAGAAATCAAAGAATTCTTCTTAGATTGGACTGATATTATTCTTGATCAGGAATTAATGGCAGCACTACTCCAAATAGTTGATGAAGTAAGACATGTAGAGGTTTTTGCTTCTTATGGGCTGCAACCCAAGCAGAAAATATTGTTCTGTGGACCGCCAGGTACTGGAAAAACCTTTAGTGTGCAAGTTATCAGTGCAGTGTTGGGTTATCGATTAATTCATGTGCGGTTTGACTCTATTGTTTCCTCATTTTTAGGAGAAACTGCCGCTAATTTACGAAAAATCTTCGATTTCATTAAATATGGTCAATGGGTAGTGTTGTTTGACGAATTTGATATTATTGGTAAGCATCGAGATGATCAGCACGAACATGGGGAAATCAAGCGGGTAGTCAATAACTTTATGCAAATGCTAGATGACTATGTTGGTGAGAGCTTACTGATATCTACAACCAACCATCATCACCTTCTGGACTCAGGACTGTGGCGACGCTTTGATGAAATACTATTTTTTGACCTGCCAGAGGCGGATCAGCGAAAGCAACTTTTTCAAAAATATTTGCGAGTGTTTGATATAGCTAAGGATGTTAGCCTCGAAACTTTGACCGACAAAACAGAGGATTTCTCGGCGGCTGATATTGCTCGAGTATGCCAGGAGGCTTTGAAGAAGTCTCTTTTAGAGGGCAAGAAAAAAATTTATTTGCCAGAGCTAGAGTGGGCTATTAAAGAACAAAACCGTCGCAAGTCTGTAGAGAGGGATCATATTGCCTGAACAGTATAATCATTTAGATTTGCCTCTCTATCCCCAAAGTTATGGACGCCAACCCAGAAGAAGAGGTTCTTCTTATTATCCTCGATCTAGGGTAGATAAAATAGAGTATCTCTCTATTCAAACAGAACAGCTTGATGACTTACAAAATTCCTTTGAAACTGACAAAATCAAATATCATAATTTTATTGATCCTAATCTAATCTTTAAACTTGAGGTTACCCAGAACGTCCACGAAGATACATTGCGTACAGAATTACGGCGGATGGATATTGATGTATTGACCTCTTCTCCAGACAAAAGTGGTGGGATATGGATTGTTTTTTCGGCAGATGAGGAGATACAAAAGTTTCAAAAAAAGCTTCGCGCCTACGTTGAACAGGATCGATACAATTTTTTCAATGCTATTGGTCGTATTGTCGATATACCTCCCGAAGAAAAGATTGGTAGTCGGTTAAATGAACAACCATTGACTACTGATCAAATGACTTATCTGGACCTGGAAATCTGGCGGATGGAAGATGAACGCCTCAATAAGTTTATTGATGAATTAAGTGCATTTATTTCAAGCAAAAATGGAAGCGTTACGGATCAGTTACGCACTGATAATTTTTGCCTACTACGAGTGCGCTTAAATGAGGATATTCTTATTGATATTTTATCATTGCGAGAAATTGCCTTAATAGATCGGCCTCCACAACCCTATATCGATTTTTCGGTACTTAATACTGACTTAAGAGCTGTAGCGGTGGGAGATCCGCCCTCTCAAGATGCCACCGCTATTGCCATCCTTGACTCGGGTATTCTTTCTGGTCACCCTTTGCTTCAAAATGCGGTGGGCGATGAAGAGGCTTTTGGTGCCCGTAATAGTAGCAGGATTAGGGATGGCAAACCGGAAGACGATGTTGGTCATGGCACAAAAGTAGCTGGAATTGCTCTATACGGCGACTTACAAGGGTGTATCAACCAGCAAGAATTCAAACCAGAAGTCTGGATTTTATCAGCGAAAGTAATGTATGCTGAAGAAAACCCCTTTAACGGGGAATTCGTAGCTAAATATGATGAGGAGGAACTTCTTGAACACCAATTTGAACGAGCTATAAGATACTTCTCTGATAATTATCCTAATTGCAAGGTAGTTAATCTATCTTTAGGCAATGAAGATAAGCGAATGTATGGAGAACGACGGCAGTTTAACCTGGCCGCTTTAGTAGATGAATTAGCCAGAGAGCTAAAGCTGATTTTTGTTATTTCAGCAGGTAACTTTAACGACTTTGAGCGTCACGGTTTCCCCGACACTTATCCTCATTACTTATTGGATGAGACCACCGATGCAACAAAGCTTATTGATCCCGCAACAGCAGCCTTGGGGCTTAGTGTCGGTTCTGTTACCCCAACCTACGGGCCGTTCAATCGTTATCCAAATGATTTATCTTACTCGCCCGCCGGTACACATCAACCTTCCCCTTTTACCAGAGTTGGGCCAGGTTACCAAGGTATGATCAAACCGGAATTGGTTGAAGAAGGGGGTAATATTATTCAAGATCAACGTACTGGTGCTACTAATATGGGTGGGAAAATGGTGGCTCTTAACCCGCATTGGTTACGGGATGGCCGTATGTTTACTGTAGAACACGGTACTAGTCTGAGTGCACCTAAGGTGGCACACCTGGCGGCTCGGCTTTTTAACCAATACCCTAATCGTTCGCCAAATTTAATCAAGGCTTTAATGTTATCTTCCGCTCAAATTCCCTCCAATCGCCCATCTCCTCTCGCCGAAATTCCCCTTGAGGATGCTGATAGTCGCTTAATTAATCTACTCAAGGTATATGGTTATGGGCAGCCAGATTTTGTCCGCGCCTGTTATTCTACTGACCGAAGTGTGGTTCTCTTACGAGAACACCTAATCAGATTAAATAAAGTGGATATTTACAGTTTTTATCTACCATCGGAATTTATGGAAACGGCTGGGCGCAAACAATTGACTGTAACATTGGTCTATGACCCGCCTGTAAATAAGAACCGGCTCGATTATCTAGGCTGCACAATGGATTTTCGACTATTCAAAAATATGGAGGTTGAGGAAGTAGTGCAAGCTTACAGCGCCATCCGTGTGGAAAATATAGAAGAGGAGGAATCACCGGAAGAGCTAAGCGCCCAGGAAATCCAACTGCATCCAAAAAGCAATCTACGCAAAAAAGGTGTCCATCAACGAGGAAGCAAAGAATATAGACGTCAACCCAAACTCGACTTAACCCGTCCATTAGTGCTGGCTGTGGTCTGTCAAAACCGCTGGATAAAAGATGAGCATTACCAGCAAGAGTATGCTGTTGCTGTAACTCTAGAACACCAAGCTGAAATCGATTTATTTAACCGTGTCAGGACTAGAAATCAAGATCGTTTGCGAGTGAGATAACTGATTGAATAAATATTAACGCACCAGGAGTAAGGAGCAGAAGGTAAGTCATTTTTGCCCCTACTCCGTTCACGAATTCTCCTCCACCCGCAAAGCAGCAATCGACGCCTCAAGCGGCTGGCTAAAGGTGTTGTATTGATGAATTTCCTTTAACCAGCCCAGCAGTTCCGCCAGCCGAGCCGCAGACCAATAATGACATCGCCCCTGGCCTGAATACTGGCGTCAATATTGTCTGTGTGGATGGTGTGGCCTTCATCCTTCCATTGAAGTCACCAATTTGCGTTACATTCTTTTTTCATCGCGATACTCGGCTTGGCGGGTCAACCAGGTGCGATAAACGCTGGCCCATTCGCCAAAATCCAGCACCCAGCTATCATCTTCCGGCTCTTCACCACTGGCATAAGCGGCATAAAATGTCTCTGACCGAATGCCGAATTTACGTTCAAAATCTAGCAACTCTTCTTCAAGAGCGTGAATATCAGCCAAAATGTCACGAATATGCATAACGCACCTCCAAAAAGAATTATACCGCAATTCGTAGTTTTACTTAAATCAGGTTTTATTCTCCCTCGCAACAAGAAATCCTGCGGGAGGCTATATACCTCACAAGGTTTTTGTTGTCTATTGGGTCGAGACACGATACCCGAGCCAAAAAATTAAACGCAAGCGGCGCAAAAGACGCGAAAGACGCAAACGTTTTGTCGCTTTTCCTTTGCGCCCCTTGCGTCGGTAGCGACTTTAGCGTTACATTCTTTTTGGCTGCTGAAGATGGTCGGATTGAGGGCTTACTTTTAAGGGGTAAATTCAAACACCGGCGTCTCAACAACGCGGTGAGGCGCTTTCTCTTCCCAAATCGTTTGCTGTAACTGGTCCACCACTTCGGGAGCAAAATACTGTTCGCCGGTCTCGATATTTACCCGTGCCGGCACCTGCTCAATAATGATGAATCGATTTTCTACCTCTAAAATATAAGTAACTTTCTGTTCTACCAACATCTCTTGCCAATTATCAGTTTTCATCTTGACGCTTCCTTATCTTAAAATCAATCCAGCGTGTCGGGTCTGGCTCATAGAGCGTAATAATTTTTATTAACGGTCTAGACGGATAACTACATTGAATGTGTATCGGCCGATTTGCCAGAGTAAACCCAAGGATCAAACAGCTTGGTCCATACTTGTCATCGGGATAATCTTCGATAATTTCACCCGTTGCAACAGCTTCCCGAAGTTCTTGCACGCTAATTCGCCGGATAATACTTTGGTCAACAGCATGCCGGGAGAACTCGAACTGGTCTTGGGCAATTTTATGACGGATATCTTCAATCATCATATGATGAATTATACCTATATTTGGCATTTATCCACAATCAGAAAGCTTGGTATCCAGGATAGCGGTCATTGCGAATTATCTTGCTTAAGCCCCCCAACTACGAATAGGGCCAATTTCATTAGCTAAAATTTCTTCATCGCGCTCTGAAATATTATCTTCGTCCGAAGCTCCCCAGGCCCGCAATAGAAATGAGAAAAGGTCAGCCTGAAGCTGTCGATGTTTGTATTTCTTGTTCAGAAGCAGAGCCAATGTAGTGATCGTGCAGATCGCTGATGTCCGTTACGGGTGCTTCAAACACACCGGCCAATGCTAGCAGGGGGTCGTCGTCCGGTGCGTCTATCCGATTTTCGATCCAGTGCAGAATTACTTGCTCAGGCGTTTGTCCAACTTGTGAAGCAACTTGTATTAATGTTTCGTAAATCGTATCAGAGATTTCTAGTGTCAATGTTTTTGCCATTTTCTATAACCTTCTATGGTTCAAGTAAATCGATCAAATCTATCTAAACAACAAAGAACTAAGCAGTTGAGGAAGAGCAAATTGGGTAATCGGGTCGAAGGGATACCTGTATTGTACCTGGAATACAGTTGAAATGACAAGGAACTGAGGTCGATTTAGGCGCATGGTGTTTTATATTGGGTCAAAGCCCCGAAATGTGATGCAAGAAACGCAAAAGACACAAAAGATGCAAATATTTTGTTCAATAGAATGCGTTGCGCTATCTAAGCACTTCCCTTTAGAACAATTGGCAAATACGTACAATACCCCCCTATCGGGCTGCCGTTAAGGGCAAAGTAGACCCAGGCTGTCGGTGAAACGCCGGGCATGGTGGTGGTCCACGGCCTTAGCTGGCCGCCGTACCAGTGGTTGGCCCCGCCGGGGAATGCGCCGGCGTACTCGCCCGCTGTGATTTGCAGCTCGTAAAGGTTGGTCATTAGGTCATCGGCACCATACAGACCCGCCGCCGCTCCTTGGGCTGAAAATTCAACAGCTACCGTCCACGGCCCGGCAATGTCGCCATAGCCGACGATGGTGTCGTCAAATGAGCTGGTTGGCATGATCGAGGCGGTGTATCCTTGGGAGGCGAGCGCTTTTCTGGGTCTGCACATAGAGCGTAAGAAGGTTGCGCCCCAACTGCCGCTCACATCCAACGCGGTGGCATAGTCTGCCGGCGTAACGCCCGGTCGCATTCGCTGGAGTGTATCATCCCAGCCATACGTTAAAATAGCCCGGCCCAGCTTTCTGGCGGCTTGCTTGTAGTTGGCCGCCCGTAACCCAAAATAGGCCGAGATGTTGCCTTCGATGCCCAATGAAATCAGGTGGGGATAGGTGGCCTGCATATTGCGATATTCCGATTGTCCGGCAAGCCAGTCGGCACCGTTATTGATGGCCGTTTGCAGCGCGACCGGCTCCGTATACATGCCGCTGCTTTGCAGTTTGCCCAGCGCAATCAGCACCCAGCCCACGTTGCCCACCCACTGGCAGCTATCGATATCGATAACCTGTGTTTCGTCTCCATCACACGGCACTACAGAGTTGGCGCGATTGGGTGGGCGCAGGGTGCTGCCATCGATGGTGTAAGCGGTAAACCAGGCCCCGGCTTGCTCTTTGCCACTGCCGATTTGCAAGTCAATCAGTTCTTTGGCCAAAGCGATGGCTGCATCCCGATAAGCGGTGTCGCCGGTATTGTCATATTCGTACACAAAAACAAGGAGCGCCTCGGCTTGGGCGAAGGTGTTGTAATTGGGATTGGTTTCGGGGAACCAGGCGGGGATGAGGTTAGCGCCAGGGCCGGTTGGCGAAACCTGATTGAGCAGCGCCGCTGCGGCGGCAGCGCGAACGGTGTCGTTGGGCGTCACGCTGGCAACAGTCGTTTGGGTGATACGATGCGGAGCACCCGGCGCTAAGTTGACTGCCGCCAGTTCATCGACAAAGAGTGTGCCGATATGCTGGTTAGCAGGCAGGGTGTCATTGGGATTATCGGCCACCTCACAGTTGTCATCACAGCGCACAATATCAATTTCGATGTGGGTGATATGGCTTTTGTCGAGGTCATCGATATCGCTTAATTCGCGTAAGTCGATATAGACAGGCCGCCAGGCGGGCAGGTCGGTCAGGCTGAACAAGCTGATGACTGCCAGCGTTCCGTCGCTGTCGGCCAGTTTGATCTCAACGGTTTCGTGGCTGTTGAGGTTGTCGCCGTGCAGCGCCAGCCGTATATGGCTCATGGCGCTGAGATCGACTTCTGCCGGCAGCGCTCGTCGCCAAACGACCCAACTCTGGCCTTCGTTGGCCGAGCCGGGCGGGGCAACGTTGGTTAAATCATAGGCAATGCTGACGGCCGTTCCGTCGCAGCCGGTGGTTGTTGTCACAATGGGATCGGGTATTGTTGCGTGGGCGGTAAAGAGGTCACCATCAGATGTGTTGAAGTCATCAAGAATTGCATCGTAACGGCCATCGCCACAGGCAATGGGCGTGATCGTTTGGGAATGGACGAGCCTGGGACTAAACCAAATGGACAATAGAGCCATAATAACGAGCGTGCGTGCTAATTTCATAGTCTGTTACCCTCCCATAGCAGACATTAAAAATAAACAACGTTAGATGGAGTTCGTTATCGATGCGAGGTTAAAAGAAAATCGTTCAGGTATAGTACGGCTCGTTTTGCTGTGAAAAGATTGAAAGAGGGATTAATGTGAGATGGAGGACGTAGAACGTGTGATGCAAACTTTTACGTTCTATCATAACATAAAAAGTTACTACCGTGCTTAGCTATAACGCCAGTTTTTAGCCTAATCAGGTGGCGAGCTTTATAACTCACGTAAACAATAACATCGTCGATGTCTCGCTGACATGGCCCAGGTATTGCTCGCCATAGGTGCAGAAGCCGACCGTGGGGATATCGGCAAAGATGCCGGCGTATTCTTCCATTTGCCCCTGCTCTTCTAAGACAACGGTGCGGGCCAGACAGTGGAAGTGGATTAAGCCGGAAATCTGTTGCAGTTCTGCCTTTTTGGTCTGGATGAGCGAGCGGGTATCTTCGATGATGTTTGTCGCTTCGAGCAAACTCAGCTCCATCCCTTCCTTAATTTGGCAGAAAAACATCATGGCGTCATCCTGAATGCCGCCGGGGGCGCGCACGTAAGGTTCGTCTCCGACCATCAAACCCAGGGGTTGGCCGAAAAACTTGCTGCCGGCTTCCTCGATAGGCAGCCCCACGGCTTGGGCGTAGACTTTGCTGGCCGGCTGTCCGTCAAATTCATAGACAATCCGTTCGGCTTCGTTTACGCGGGTCGCTTTGAAAACCTTGTCCAGGGCACGGAAGCTCTGGGTTTTAATGACTTCAAAGTTAACTTTGGGTTTGAGCAGGGCTAACACGGCGGCGTTGGTGTAGGCCTCTCCGTTGGCAAATACGTAGGTGGCTTTCATCTTCAAATCATCTCCGGCTGAGCCACCTACAAAGAGAACATCGGTGAGATCGCCTATCTTGTCCATCACCTTTTCCTCAGACAGACTTAACCCGTCTATAAGGGCAAGGCCCACATACGCTTTAATGTCAAGGTCTATCATTTTTTGCCCGGTATGCCTTTCAAAATCGGCAAATACTTGCGGCACTTGATTTTCGGTACTGAGATTTTGCACTACCCCAACCGCGACATCTTCCAATGTTTCGGCATCAAAGGCCATCGCGACCACCGAATTCTTGAGCATTTTTTCGTTGGCTATTTCGCCGGCAGTGGTGCAGCCCATAATAATGGCTGTGGGGAAATGCGCTTGCATGGCCGCTCCCAGAGCAGCCGGTTCAAAGTTTGATGAGGCAAAAAAGAGAACAAACGTAGCTGAAATATCTGATAATTTGGCGGCAAGTTCGGCGGCGTTCTTTTCCGGAGATGTTTCCATGGAGTATACGGGTTTGATAGACACAGGTTCCTTTTGAAGGGTCACGCCTAATTGTTGGGCTATGCGTCTTACGTCTTGCATAATCTTTGGGGTATCTGGAGAGTTATCATGGTACTTATCGGGATTAATGCCTTTTATAATCAATTTGGTTTTTGTAATTTGTTCCAAAAAGTAATCGCCCTTAGATCGCGTTTCAATGATCTGGTCTAACATTTTTTTGATCTTGCCGGCCATTTCAATGTCTCCATAAAAAAAGGTGATAACACCCAAGAACTGCTTTTGGGTATCTTGTAGCTTGTGCGAGAAACAACCTATGCCAAGCAGGTTACTACAAAATGGGGAGGGCACCTGCCTTTTTAGCTGTTCTGATACCGTATATAAAATGTAAAAGGTTATCTTGATAGGATTTTTGACTGTTTTGACGCTAGCTCAACGACCTCAAATGGGATGCTGTAGCTGTATACTGGGTAAATCGTTCAAACTATAGCATGGTAACACACCCCTTAAATTTTTTCAATAGTACCGCAAACCAAATTGAAATAGGCATTATATCTCACCTCCGTCTACATTGATTATCGATAATTACCTTTCTACTCCCACGGTAGATACCAAATGTACCCACCAAATACAAAGGTTCCCTTTTTTTCATTAGGAGTCGTTGGACCTTGCCCATAATCAACAGGTGGTAATAGGGTCGATGGTTGGTATACCCTTCTGCTATTCTTTGAAATATCAAAAAGCTTAGGACGTTGTTCCCTGTGCATTATTTTGGTTAGACATGGAAACATGTCCTACGCAGGTCATGTCATGTCATCTCGATACCAAAGACGAGAAATCCCTGCAATGTTCGAGTGCAGCCAACGTTCTGGGGGGGTCTCGCTCCTATCGCCTGCCCTGAGCGTAGTCGAACGGGTTGCTATGACTCTGTGACAGGAGTACATCTTAGCTTCGTAAGCCCTAAATTATAGTGAAGTGCACTCGCTTATCAAACGCCAAGCAGCAATCTGCGCCCCATCCGTGCGCACAACGGCGGCGATAGATTGCGCCTGGGCAGCAGAGCGTGGACTCAAGCGCGCGCGTATCTGTGAGCATCGGTGTCTATCGGTGGACTGTTCAATTGAAAGAACGCCGGAACTCTAACGGCGAGAGATTGGTTTTGGTCTTGAATAATTTGCTGAAAGATTGCGAATGTTGAAAGCCTAAATCATAGGCAATCTCACTGATCGATAAATCGGTGGTCGACAGTTTTTCCTTGGCCTTTTCAATCAATTTGTCGTGGATGTGTTGTTGGGTACTTTGGCCGGTTAAGACTTTGAGCAATCCGCTTAAGTAGTTGGGCGAGACACTCAACGCATCGGCAATGTATTGAACCGAGGGGATGCCGCTTTCCAGTAAATCGTCGTTGTTGAAGTAGTCGGTCAGAATTTCCTCCAGACGGCTCAAGATTTGATGGTTGGTGATTTTTCGGGTGATGAATTGACGCTGGTAAAACCGTTCCGAATAGGTGAGCAACAGTTCGATCTGAGCGATGATGATGTCCTGACTGAACTTGTCGAGGTTGGCCTGATATTCTTGCTGAATGTTGTGGACGATGCCGTTAAGGGTTGCTTCTTCCTTTTCCGACAAAAAGAGGGCTTCGTTGACGGCGTAATCGAAGTATTCGTACTGCTTGATGGTTTTGGCTAAGGGTGTGTTCCACAGAAAATTGGGATGGACGAGCAGTATCCAGCCTGAATGTTCTGATGCGGCATGGGGATCGACTTCAACGCTCAGCACCTGACCCGGTGCCAGAAAGTACATAAGCCCTTCATCAAAATCATAGGCTTGCTGACCGTATTTCAATTTGGCATGGGAATTTCTTTTGAGCGAGATGGAGTAAAACTCAAAGACCCAACTGACCGAATTGTTTTCAGCCGAATGCTTGACCGCGCCATAATCCACCACGCTGATGAGCGGGTGTTCGGGCTTGGGCAAGCCGCGCAGACGGTGGAACTCGGTTATGGTTTTGATTTTGGTCGGTTGTTTGTTGGCCATTCTGCCCTTATTTCCTTAGCGTTACAAGGTATAAATTTGAGTTCGATAACGAAAGTCGCAACTGTCATTTCGGAGCCGGAGGCGGAGAAATCCCTCAGACTTTCACGATACGAAGCATTCGATGGAAAAATAGGCATTATTGCTTTTTATTTTCATTAATGTCTTTGATCGTTGCAACTATAGACCGTTGATTTAAGAACACGGATGCGCAGGATTAAACGGATTTTTTGCTATAGTGTTTTGATCCGTTAATCCTGCCAATATGTGTTCTTAACAATGGCGAAAAAGTTATGACACTACCCATTTTCCCAGCCAAACATCTTTTCAAGTGGATTGTCACAGGGATTTCTCCGCTGCGCTACGAAATGACATGAGATGCATCACTGTCCGATCTTATTGATTAAACACCATAGCAAATTCTTCGGCAAAGTCTTCGATCTTTATTGGCCCTAAAACGGGTCGATTACGGTAATAATCTTCAAATAGCTCGCCGGTGTGCATACTCGCCTGCATTTTTACGAGTCCTTCAGCAATAACCGGATTCATACCGGCGGCTATCATCCTGTTTTGCATTTGCTCATCGGGAATAACGATCCACTGCAAATCGGGCTGGCCGATAGCTGCTCCTAATGTGCTCGCTATTTTGTTACATGTCGGTTCATCGCTGGCTATGTAATGGATCGTTCTTCCTTTAAAGGGTGTAACAATTTCTTCAGCCGCAACAGCCGCAATGTCCAGGGGCGAAACCCAGGGGACTTGGTCATCGGCACCGTAGTTTGAAGCCATAACACCCTGCCTTTTTATGGTGTCGACAAAGCCGTATAAGTTGTAGTAGAAGGCAACCGGGCGTAGGTGTTTAATGGCTACATCCGCCGGGAGTTCTCGCAAAATATTTTCGGCAAGGTGGTGAAAACGAAGTATCCCATTATTTTTGTCGGTGTGGGCTCCAATACTGCTTAGATGAATGACACGTTTTACATCGGTTTGTTGGATAGCTTGCTTGTAGTTGTGGGCAATGCTGCTGGCTGTTGTCATTAAATCGAAATTTGCATCAAAATAGTTGTGGGCGGCTATCATACAATAAACGGCATCGGCATCTGTAAAGGTTGCGGTTAGAAAATCAGCATCTTCCATTGTACCGATGGCGGCGGCAGCACCTAAGGCTTCAATCTCTTTTCGTCTTTTCGGCGTGCTGCTGATAACGGTTACTGCGTGGCCTTTTTGTACCAATGCCTCTGTCAGTGGTCGGCTGATGTGTCCTAATGAACCTGTGACGACAATTTTCATCATATTCCCTTTCTGTTTGTGAAGTTCTCTATAAGGGAAGTATATGATGTTTTAGCCCGGAAATCTTAGCCTAATCTCTGCTGGTTGTAGCCGTTTCTTGGCGATAAGGCAGTTTAAGGCAACTGCAAGGTTTAAGTCACCCCAATCCAAGTCGGTTAAAACGTAAAACGTAAAACGTGAAACGTAACGCATGGTTCTTGCCAAAACCCTCACGTTTTACGCATTCCGTTTTATGGATGCCCAATGCCTGGGAGATTATTTTCTTGGAACTGCCTAAGTGAAAGAATGCCGGAATCGTAAGTGTCTCATGCCCCCACAACCCAGTATCCAACCAATAAACTAACCAACCGACTACTTACCTATCCATCCAACTTATCCACCCCACCAGGCACAAACCATGACTCTTGTCTAGCTCATAAACTCCTCAGTTGTCGGGTGTGACTGAATTGTTTTTCTTTTATACTATGAGGGATGGTAATAGTTCTCTTATCGCATCAACGGTGATCAGAAGGCAGGGGTGAGAAAATGAATTCCACCAAGCTATACTATATTGAAGTGAGGCAGCAAGGGTGCTTCATTGCCTGCCATCTGGTCGAGGCGGGGGATGCCTTAACGGCTATCAATCGTGTCGAATCACTTTATGGTGAGCCGGTGGTAATTTGCCAGGGTACCCTTGAAGATAAAAAAGGCGGATACCACAAAATTATTTTGCCCACCAATTGGCACGGTTACACCTTTGAGGCCTGGGTGGTCGAGTCTATTTCATCTTCTTCTATCGATAAAGATATAGATGAAGAGACCAGTACAAAACAGCGATTAAGAGTAGCATGAGTAAAGGTGTTTTAGCGCAACCTTTAGAGGTCACCTCATTCCAACGCGCTCCCCGCTTTGCTTCCCAACATGCGCCACAACAGAAATAACAGCAGCCCCAGCGGTCCCATCATAAGGGTAAACAACAGTGACCCGATGCGAACCCAGGCCGGGGCATCGAGTCGGCGCGACTGGCGATAAATCCAGCCGCCGGTAAACAGATCGAGCGCCAGCATATGCGCCCAGGCGGCCAGCGTGCCGGAGCGCGTACTCAGCAGATTGCGGATGCCGTTGAGCGAGGTGACATTGAGAGGTTCGGGCTGCGCAACCTGTCGGCGTTCTGGCGGTCCGTGCTTGAGGGCAATGAGTATGGCGATAATGTAATGCAGCGCTCCCAGGCCAAAGACGGTGCTTGATTGGCCCAGGCGCTCGGTGAACGGATGGCGTGGGGCAAACATCATTGCCAGCCAGAGGGGCATGGGGAAAAGGTTGAGGTAGGTAAAAAAACGGTTCATTGGGAAAGCTCCTTAACGTTACGGTCGAAGAATTCAACCGAGCGCTGCAACGCCAGACCAAGG
>JAGRBZ010000138.1 GCA_020433805.1 Anaerolineae bacterium | reverse complement strand
GCTTTAGCCACGGCGGGATGTCCAGCGGCTATATCTCGCCGAAGTTCTGGCGCGAGACGGTAATGCCACTGCTGCATGCGCGATATGCCCATCTCATGGCCCAATAACCACTAACTCTAGCTATTCAAATACGGAAAGACACAATGGATCACGATTTCGATATTGACCTGTTTCTGCAACGTCCCCTGATAGCCCATCTGGCAACCATGTCAGAAGACGGCGCACGCGAGTCGCCGGTTTGGTTTCTGTGGGAGGATAACGCCATTTGGCTGGTTGGGAATACCCGCGACAGCTTCCCAAAACGCATTCAGGCCGACGGACGCTGCGCCATCGGCCTTGTGGATTTTGATTTGGAGGGCGGTTTGCTACAGCACGTTGGTCTGCGCGGTAATGCTACGGTGGTGCCGCTTGATCAGGCACGGTTATACCGGCTGCTGCGCCGTTATCTTGGCGATGATCAATCAAGCTGGAGTCCCTGGTTTCGAGCGAACATCATCGATGGGCTTGATTTAATGGTTCACTTTATCCCCACTTCTATTGTTGCCCGCGATCAATCTTATTTTGCGGATACAGATGGGTAGATTTGTTCCGGTCGAGCGACGATAGGCATCGAAATGATACACAAATATATAATCCTAATGGAGAAATTTTTATGAGCAATGCAAACGATTTTAATAAAGCGATTATCGAAGAGTTTCGGGCCAACGATGGTAAGGTTGGCGGTTACTTTGCGGGTATGACCCTGCTGCTACTGCATACCACCGGGGCGAAAAGTGGACGACCGCGCCTTAATCCGGTGGCCTATACCAAGGATAGCGACCGGCTGGTGATCATCGCCTCAAAAGCGGGAGCGCCGTCTAACCCCGACTGGTATTACAACATCGTCGCCAATCCGGAGGTTGAAGTGGAAGTTGGTGTCAAACGATTTTCGGCGCGGGCTACGGTAACGGAAGAGCCGGAGCGCACCGAATTGTATGACAAGATGGCAACGAAATACCCCGGCTTTAAGGAATATCAGGAAAATACATCGCGTGTTATCCCGGTTATAACGTTAACGCGCCAATCGTAATCCCTTGACGATGACGTAGAGTGAATTGGCCGAGACTCCTCCGGAGCTGCGGCCAATGCTCTACGACGAGGACGACCGGATGATGATCGGCAGATACGAGAAGTTTTCAAACGTAGGTGAAACAATCTCGGTATCGCGCACCGGACGAACGTAGTTGTAGATGCGAATGACATCCCCTTGTGGGCCGTGACCGGTGGGAAAATCAGCGGGATTGCCCATTTTAGGATCGCTGCGCTGAGCACCGGCCCCGTGAACGTCTTGCCAGATATTGTCCAGATAGCCCATTGCCCGGCCAAAAGCGATGTACACGGCCTGATCGTTGATACCAACCCATTTGAGGTGGGTCGTGCTGGTCCAATAAAAAGGATAATCGGCCTGATTGGCATTGTTGGTGATGCCGGTGGCATTGAAAAGAGGATCGATGGCGGCAGAGTTGGTGGTGGCGGGCGAGCGACTGTAGTCGACAAGACTTTGTAGCTCTTTGGCGTTGGGCAAGCGCCAGTCATCATAGCCCAAATACTTTTCGCTGTTCTTTTGCGCCACCCAGGCCAGCGCCTCTTGCCAATTGAGTGCCTCGCCGCTGTCGTCCTGCACCCACATCAGGCCGGTGGCATTATCGGTAATGGTGCTGTCACCATTGTCGATAAAACTGTTGACCCCATAGCTGGTATTCTCCTGTACACACATCACCAGAAAAGTCTTATCCCTCCCGGCAATTTTTAACCCGTAACCCTTGATACGCCCATCGGCAAAGTTAACGCCGAACAGCGTGCTGCCCCCGTCGTTAGCCGTGTTGGCGACGTACAGCGTGCTGGAGGCATACTGCGAGTCGATCAACCGTTCACCCGCGCCGGTATCGCCATAGACAAAGTCGAAAACCGTGGTGTCGATAAAGGGCGTGAAGCCGGAGGTATTGGTGCCGTTGTAGCCGCTGATATCGGTGCCGTTGAAATCAATCAGCGAATAGAGCTGTTTGATGTCCGGCAATTGCCAATTGCTGCTGCCACCCAGAGTTAGATTATCGCAGTAGCTCAGAGCTTGGCTATAGGTCAGCTTATCATCGGCATCGATGTCGTCGTCGTTGTCGGTATCGGGGCTTGGCTGCCACACCAGGCCGGTCACATTATCGGTGACAGTTCCGTTGCCGTTGTCGGTATAGCTGGCTGTATTGCCACTGTGCTGCGCATCCTGCCCGTAAAAGGCATCGCCCTCAGCCGGACAGGTGATTTCCGCCCCGGTGGCGTTGTAGCAGTGGTCCTGGCCGGTATCAACCAGGGGATAGGTGGCCCCGGTATCGGCCAAACTTACGGGTGATAAGGGGGTTTCGACAAGCGTGATAATGCCGAAACAGAGCAAGCTAACGATAAAGCAGGTTACAAGTTTCATGATTTTCCTCTTTCTGTTGATCTGGAACGCGAATTTATGGTATTGAACTAAATTTGGTAGCGAACGGGTGAAACTGCTGAGACCGAATTACCTGAAGGGTGATGTTTAGTAAATTCTAAAACTTCAGGGTATCCGTGGCAACGGAAGTCTTATGTGTTTAACTATAACTCAAGTTGTCACTCGTCCAGACCTTTAGGATTTTGACCATGATTTTGTCTAGAAATGGCGCTAAATATCCGTCTTCTGGTCGGGATAACGCATTTCGGAAACCCTAAAGGCCTTTTTCGCACAAGGTGACAACTTGCGTTAACTATAGCAAAAGGATGTCAAGATCTTGTTAAGAAGGGATAAAGAAGTTGTTCAACTCCTTTCCTTTGTGTAACCGTTTTATTGCCTAATGGCCCGACGCCTCCCCCAACCCGATTAACCGGGTAGATACCCCAAAATATCCCGCCCCATCTACAACAAAAGGTGGAGAAACTTTTCCACACTTTAGTGGATGTTACGGGTAGCAACTGGTTGTATGCTTGTGAAACCTCAGTTGTGTTCCCATCAATTGATTAACAAACGATTTTTTACCATCGGCACCGCTGTCTGCTGCCGATAACTATGGAGATCGAAGCTGTGATGAAGAAAATAGTTTTAGGAAGTGCCCTGTTTTTTATGATGCTCGCTGGCTCGGCCTGTGCTGTTGAGGTCGAGAACCCCGCCGAGACAACCGTTGTGCAGGCCACCGCTGCGACCGTCGAGCCAACGCAGCCGCCAACGGCTGAACCGGCCGCGATGGCCAATCAACCCGCTGATAGCGAGGTAGCCGTCGAACCGGCGCTCTTTCCTGCAATAACGACCAACGGCAAATTCGGCTTTGTCGACCCCGCCGGCCAGATGGTGATAGAGCCAACGTATGACAGCGCCGAACCCTTTATCGAAGGGCGTGCCTTGGTTCGGCTGGGCGAGGCCTGGGGCTTTGTCGATGAGACCGGCCAAGAGGTAGTTTCGCCCCGGTACGAGGGTGGCACATCCTACACCGAGGGGCTGGCTTCGGTGCTGCAAAACGGCAAGTGGGGCGTTATCGACCGCGCCGGACAAATGGTCATCGAACCGGCCTTTGACGCGCCGCTCTTCTTTCGCGATGGGCTGGCCCACCTGGTTACGCCCGGTAAATTCGGCTTGATCGATACCGACGGCAACACTCTTATCGAGCCGACCTACGACTGGATCGACGGCTTCTATCACCAGCGGGCTTTGGTGCAAGTCGGCAGCGCCTTTGGCTATCTGAACCCGGACGGCCAAATGGTCATCGAACCGCAGTTTGAAGGGGGCGAGCACTTTCCCCTCGACAGCGATACCGTCTCAGAGGTGCTGGCTCCGGTGCGGCTGGGTGAGATGTTTGGGTATATTGATGCTGCCGGCCAGATGGTCATCGAACCGCAGTTTGAATATGCCGGACCGTTTGCCGATGGTCGGGCCGTGGCTATAACCAGCTTTGCCGAGCCGCGATACGGGTACATTGACGCCACCGGCAGTTACGTCATCGAGCCGCAATTCGACACGGCCTTCAACTTTTCAGAAGGGTTGGCCGTGGTCATTCGGGATGGCCTATCGGGTTATATCAACCCGGATGGCGAGATGATTATCGAACGGCAATTCAACACCGCCGAGGCTTTCTCTGAGGGCCTGGCTGCCATAGGTATATTTGACGGCCAGGAATACCGCCACGGTTATATCGATACCACCGGCCAAGTGGTTATCGAACCGCAGTTTGGCTTTGCCGGCCCGTTTCAGGGTGGAGTGGCCGTGGTGGGCCAAAGTGTGGGCGAAGCGTATCTGTATGGCCTTATCAAGAGCGACGGCTCCTGGCTGATTGAGCCGCAGTACGATGCATTAACGCACTTTGCCGATCAGTGGGCCGCCGTTATGCACGACGGTCAATGGGGTTACGTCGATGTTAGCGGCACCGAGGTCGTTGCGCCCCAGTTTGAAGAAGTAGGCGTTTTTAGCGAAAACGGTTTAGCCCCTGTCCGCATCAATGGCAAATACGGGTATATCAACCGGGAGGGGGCCGTGGTTATTCCCGCCCGGTTTGATAACGCCTTTGCCTTTGAGGATGGCGTGGCCCGCGTGGCCGGTGGCGCGCAAGATATCTATGTCGATACCTCCGGGCAGACGCTCTTTACCTCGCCGGGGCTGTACGGCTCGGATTTTCGCGAAGGGTTGGCCACTGTGCAGATCGATAACAAGTTTGGCTTTATGGATAAAACCGGCCACCTGGTTATTGACGCCCGCTACAATGCCGCCGGTTCTTTTAATGAAGGGTTGGCCTGGGTGCAGCTTGACAACCGCTATGGTTTTATCGACCCGACCGGCCAGATGGTCATCGAACCCCGGTACGATATGGCCAGCGATTTTAAGAATGGGCTGGCCCTGGCGGTGCGCGACGGCAAGTGGGGTTATATTGACCCGACCGGAGCCTGGGCTATCGAACCGCATTTTGATGGCGGGAATGTCTTCGGCAGCGACGGCTACGCGGCGGTGTACGTCGATGGACAATGGGGGATGATCGACCGGCAGGGGAATTTTGTCGTCGAGCCTACGTTTGAAAGCTACAACACCTATTTCTTTGGTCAACCCGGCTTTCCCGAAGGTTTAGCGGCTGTTGGCCTCGATGGGCAATGGGGTTATGTCGACAGCACCGGGCAAATGGTCATCGAGCCGCAGTTTACTTATGCCGAAAACTTCACCAACGGCGTGGCCCGGATCGATCTGCCGGGGCAGACGGGTTTGATTAATAAGGCAGGGAACTTTATCTACGGGCCGGTTCAGTTGGTCGTAGACCCGATACTCTCTGAATAAACTTTGATTCGGCATAGGCTTTACTTGAATAGTGGGCCACGCCCCACCCGTTCGATTCGTGGTGCGTGGCCTGTGGAACGTGTTTCATAAACGCTCACCTGTTTCAATTTGTTAGAAATAGCTTGTCCCCGGTTGTCAGCCGCATTATAAGTGTGCTATAATAACCAGCAAAGATAACGACCCATAACTGACCCTGAAATACGCCTTGCACAACGGCAAAGAAACCTCCCTGTTCTGTCATCAAAACGGGGTACATCACTGAAGTCCCGCTCAGTCTCTTTCTCGAAATAGACAACTACAAAAAGCGCCTTACCCCTATCGAGCAGCTTTCCGCCGACTAACGCTCAAGCCCCGCTCGCCAGCAGCTTCATCGGCTGCCGGTATTATAGATGCGCGTCAGGGCACCAGAGCCATCGATGCCTTCAACCCTGAGAGTTTAGTTTGGCGACATCAGAAGCAGCATCATTACTGTGGGTAGCAGGCATGCCGGTCATCACGTCGGCATGACAAGTGGATCAAACGACCGAAGTGCGGAACATTGCACAGGTCGGCTACGGCGGCCATGCCGAGGTGAATGCTATGACCCTTGACCAACGTGACCAGCAGGTGAGCGGCGATCCGGACAATGCACATAGGCGTATGCTTAACCGGTTATCCGGGCCTTTTGCGGGATTGTTCGGGCTAGCGTCTGTTGTTGTTCTTGTGGCCCTCGCTTGTGCTGTCATTCCTATCGTCTTTTCTCTTGAACAGCCTGCTTTAACCCCTACATCTGCTTCCAGCCTCGCTGCTAAAGAAGAAAGCCTCATGATTATTGCTCCCCTCCCCGAAACGACCGAGAACAAAACCGAACTGCACCCTCATCTCAAACGGGCTGTTGTCGAGATCGCCACCGCAGCAAGAAAGACTATCCGCCTCAACCCGGAGCTGGCTACCGCCTACAACAATCGCGGTAATACGTACGTTGTCTTAAAGCGCTATCATGAAGCCCTGGTCGACTACAGCCAGGCCATTCGCCTCAATCCGAACCTGGCTGTCGCCTATTATAATCGAGGGAGTACGCATCGAGCCTTAGAGCAGTATGATGAAGCGCTGGCTGACTATAGCGCCGCCATTGGCCTCAACCCCAACTATGCCACCGCCTATAACAACCGAGGTCTCACCTACCGGAACTTAGGGCGCTACGATGAGGCGCTGGCCGACTACGACCAAGCGATCCGTCTTAATCCGGACGCTACATTGGCCTATAACAACCGGGGACTTACCTACCGGGACTTAGCGTTGTATGATGAAACCCTGATCGACTACAGCGCAGCGATTCGTCTCAACCCCGACTTTGCTACCGCTTACAACAATCGCGGTCTCACATATCGGGCCTTGAAGCGTTACGATGAAGCCCTGATCGACTACAGCGCAGCCATCCGCCTCAACCCCGACTATGCCATCGCCTATAACAACCGGGCGCTCACATACGTTGCTTTAGCGCAATACGATGAAGCGCTGGCTGACTATACCACAGCCATCCGCCTCAACCCGGACTTGGCTACTGCCTATAACAATCGCGGTCTCACATATCGGGCCTTGAAGCGTTATGATAAGGCGCTGGCTGACTATAACGCCGCCATTAGCCTCAACCCCGACTATGCCACCGCCTATAACAACCGGGGCAGCACCTACCGCACATTAATGCAGTACGATGAGGCGCTAGCCGACTACAGCGCCGCCATTGGCCTCAACCCGGTCTTTGCCGCTGCTTACTATAACCGCGCTACCGTTTATCTTATCCGGAATGATAGGATAGAAGCTCTTGACAATATTGAAACCGGCCTGCTAGTCGATACTGACTCAACGCGAAAGGAAGCGATGAAAGCAATTTGGGAAGATTTAAAGAGTCGGTCGTTCAATCAATGGCAATAAATTTGACTGGTAAGGCGTACCCGTTTCAGCTTCGTTTACACAGTCAGACTGAATGGAATGTGCTATGGATTCGATCATGTAAACATTGTGTTCTTCTTTATCCGCATTCATGTGCGGTGTATAACAACCTTACTTCATTGATGGGACCACCGTTTCGACCTCACCGCTCTTTTTATCACCCTGACGACAACCCGATAATAAAAACAGGTAATATGTTGTTGACTTATCCCAACCCGGACAAGTCGGCGCTTTGTCGACTAACGCCTATAAGGAGAGGATGAACTCATGCCGGATGAACAAAAAACGCGCCCTGACCAAAACAGTTCCTGGCGCCGCTTGCGAGAATATGTGGTGGGTATTGCGGCTATTATTGTGCTGGGAACGGTCATTATTATAAGCATGGCTCATTTTCATCGAGTCAGTAGCGTGCAAGCTGCCCAGATCGGCGTCTTAGAAGAGTCGAAATATTTCTTCCCGATTATTTACGGCAGCGGCGGTGGTGATGCTCCTTCCGTGCCCGAGATTTGGTCACTTAGTGGTTACAGCAGCATCGAACAGACCGAGGCCAATTTTCTGGTACGTTTGGCAAATCATTCCGAAGGAACCTATGATGTCTACCTGATGAATGGTGCCATTGGCAGCAAAATTTGTGTCGATGTAAATGTTGACTCATTAGGACAAAAAGATGTTGCCTGTGACCTGAGCGCCGTCGCCGGCGGCTTGCTACCACCAGGTCTGTACGATCTCTTTTCGACACTGAGTGGGACACTTGCACCCAAGGTCGCGATTGCCGAATTTCAAGTAGAGATCATTGCCACGCCGCAGCCCATGCTAAGGTTTGTGAGCGGCAATGCTCATTGGTCGGTTGGTTCGCCCACGCAGATTGAACTGGTCGCACACCGGGCTATTGACGAGCCTTTTACTCTGGCCTTGTTCGACAAGAACTTAAACTTTGTTAAAAATATCGCGGCTAGCTTACCTGCTACCACGGCACCTATCGATTGGACGGTCGATAATATAGCCGGGTGTGATGTCGCTAGCGGGACGCCTTGTTATTTACGCATCTTCAAGAGCGACGGATCAGCGTATGCAGAGTTAGAAGTTTATATTAACCAACCGGAGCTGATTTTAGTGCCCAATGCGCAGCCTTATACTCAAGGGCAAGCGTTGTACATTTATTTGACCGGACATACGCCTAATTCGGTTTATGACATTGTTATTCAAGAGGGGGCGCTGCCTGCACCGCTGAAATTGGGAACTACTCTGGAAACCAATGCATTCGGCGATACGCCCTACGCTATTGCCTGGATAATTCCAGCCGGATGCGGCCCAATTGAAGGGTGGGGAAATGGCACGTATGATATTGTCTCCAGACCGGAGGGTCAAACCATCGAAATTGCTAAGCAAGAAAACGTTGAATTCTTTACCCAACTCGATCCATATCTCACCGTGGATGGAGGTAATATCTGGCCGGCCGGATCAACAATTACTATTTATGTTCATTTACATGCGTATAACGCCGCTCATTACATGGAGTTTGACCAAGATCGAATCCCCACATCAAATGCCGATGATACGTTTATGACCAGTAACTGTGGCTTTGCCGCGGTGGATTATGAAATACCGCTTGATACGGCTGACGGGATCTACAAGATTGTTTCTTATCTTGCCAGTGATGATACGCAGCAGGCTGAATTCGCGGTTACAGTTGTTAATTAGGTTCGTTACGTGATCCTCACAAAAGCTCCGCAATCAACTTTGCCGCCCGCGCTGCGCCACCGGCATCGTAGGGGCGATAATCGCTGGTATCAGCACCGAGCGTCGCCAGGGCAGCTTCGGCCAGAGCTTCGACGTCGGTCTGGTGGTAATCGAGCCGCCGCCCGGCGCGGTAATGATCGAGCCGATAGGTAACGTGGTAAAGCTGCTCGCAGTGATCTTTCAACGGAAAGTAGATAAACGGGCGGCGGTTGGCGGTCAACTCCATCGTGGTGCCTAAGCCGCCTTGCACCACGGCCAAATCGGCCACGGCCATATGCTCGTAGAGATTGTGGACGTAGGAGCGAATCTCCAGGCCGGGGTGGGTAGGCAAACAGTTCGGGTCGAGGCGCGGGCCGGCCACCGCGATACAGCGGGCGTCGGGCCGTTGGCGATGGATCAGGGGCCAGGCGTCGATGGCTTTGCGCAGCATGGGTTCGCCGATGTCTGTGCCGCCGATGGTCAGGAAGACCAGCGCCTCATCATCCGTATAGCCCAGCCGCTTGCGCACGGCCTGGGTGTCGGCGTAGTCGGCGGGGTCGAAGGGGGTGATGTAGCCTACGGCCTCGAAGTTTTCTCGCGCCCAGTCGGGAATGCGCGGCAGCCCTTCGCCGAACGACTTGGGGATGAGATCCTCGTAATCGCCAATGTAAATGGCCCGATCCCGTATGCGGGGGTAGCGGGCGATGTGTTCGATCATCTCGGCGTTGTAGTCGGTCGTTAGAAATGCCTCGCGCGAGCCGGAGGTCCGGTCGATGGGTAGCCAGCCGATAAAATCGGTCAGGAAGACGTAGGGCGCGTTTTTAAGCTCCGGGTTTTCGTGGAGATGGTAGTCGACCTCCCAGGCCTCGTCACCAATCCACAGATCGTAGGGCGTTTCGCGCACCGCTTCCAGAAAGACCATAAAGTTGGCCAGCATAATTTCATCCATATCGCGCCAGGCGTAAAAGCAGTGCATCTGGTGTTCCGTGGCGCAGCTTTCCCAGTGGGCCGCCTCGCTGGCCAGCCGTTTGCTTTTGGGATGAATCGTTTCGCCCACTTTTTCCAGCACGTGGCTGACCGGCGGTTGGGCCAGCCAGTCGATTTCCAAGTCCGGCACCAGGCGGCGCAGTTCGGTGGCAATGGCCAGATCGCGCTGGACGTGGCCCAGGCCAATCGGGCTGGAAACAAACAGAGCGCGAGGGATGCGGCGCGACATGGCTCGTCGCCAGGTGCGGCGCTTGGGCTGCGGAAGCCCCAGAAAGTGCGCAATCTCAAGATTGGTTTTCGCCGGATGACGCCAGTGGGGGGCGTGACAGCCCTCTTCTACCTCTAAATAGTGCCAGTCGGGGCGCAGCGCGGCCAACTTACGGCAGTAGTCGACCGGCGCAATTTGGTCGTCCGTGCCGTGAATTAAAAGCACCGGGCAGCGTACGCGCTCGATGACTTCTTCGAAGGGCATCTTCGGCAGCAGATCGTTGTTGATAACGCTGCTAATTAAAATATCGGGCGTTGTGGCTCTGCCCCATTCGACGAGATCCTCTTTGCTTTTGGTCGAGTGCGGCTCGCTGCACACTTGATCGAAGAAAAAGTCGAGCCAGCCCTCGAAATCTTTGCGCCAGTAGTTGGCGTTGCGCTTTTCCCAACCGTTGTAGGTATCGCGTTCAGCCCAAAACGTGGGGTCTTCGCCGTACGCCCATTTCGGTGGAACACCGCCAATAAGGATGGCCCGTTTGACCCGCTCCGGGTAACGGGCGGCCAGCCACAAGCCATATGTGCCGCCCAGCGACAGCCCCATGATGTCGGCCTGCTCGATGCCCAGATGATCCAATAGCCCAATGGCATAATCGACTACCCGGTCGCACTCGAAAGCAGCGGGGTCGGTAGTGCGCTCGGCCCCCCCGATGCCGGGCGGGTCCCAGGCGATAACGCGGAAGTAGCGCGAGAAGTAGGGGATTTGCATTTTCCAGTGGCGGCTGGGCGCAATTTGCCAGGTAGGGATGCACAGCAAGGGTGGAGCGTGCGGATCGCCAAAGAGTTCGTAGTAAATCTCAAATCCTTGAACGGTGAGATGGCCGGTTTCGGCCGGTTCGATGGCTTTCATCTAGGCAACTTCTCCTTTGAAAGTAAGCCCTCACCCCCAACCCCTCTCCCTCAGGGAGAGGGGTTGGGGGTGAGGGTGAAACGCAGTTCATAAATTGGCTACAAGCTGGTTCAATTCTTTATTCGCAGCGTCTTCGGGTAAAACTGCCGTGGGCTGGGGAGCGGCAATGTTGAGTAAAGAAGCAAGATGGCTTTCGGCGGTTTCGCGGGCCTGCTGGCTTAAGGCCGGATGGTGTAGGCTGGTGCGCAGCATATCTTTGGCGGTTTCAGTCGCGCCGCTATCGGCCAAAATACCGGCCAACTCAACCAGCGCTTCCAGTACTATCGGGAAGGCTCGAATGTGATGGCCGGTTTCAATCGCCTGCCGCAGATTGCTGCGGGCCGCTTGTTGATCGCCTTGAGCGCGGGCCACCAGGCCCAGTGCAATCAGAACATTGGCCATGCCCCACTGATCGCGATTGGCCCGGCGTAAACTCAGACTTTCGCGGTAGAGCCAGTCGGCTTCGGCGTATTCGCCCAACTGAAAGGCAAAGAAGCCCAAATTGTTGAAGACAAAGGCCGTGCCGCGCCGGTCATCCAACTGAGAAAAAATGGTCAAACTTTCTTGGGCCAGCGTTTGGGCGCTGTTGGTATCGCCGAGAAAATGGGTGACCATCGCCAGGTCGTTCAGGGAGTAAGCCTCCAGCCAGCGGTCGCCGCTTTGGCGAGCAAGGTCGATGCCTTCCTTTAAAGAGGTGGCTGCGGCCTCATAGTTGCCCGTAAGCTGGTCGATTACGCCTTTGAAGTTGAGGGCCAGCGCCACCCAGCGGTAATCTTGATATGACTGCAACATTCCCATACTTCTGCCGAGGAGCCGCTGGGCGTTGCCGTATTCGCCCCGCCGCATCATCATGCCGCCCTGTATAATCAGCAATCTTCCCAACAAAGTCTGGAGTGGCTCTGCGGCAGTCGCCAATGAGGCTGCCGGTTCCACAATAGCAATATTCGCGGCGGTCGTGGCTTCTCCTTCTCGAAACAAGTTGCGTTCAGCGTGAAAAAGCCAAAAGGCTTCGATGGCATTCAGTAGCAGATCGGTGCGCAGATGATCAACCGCCCACTGCCAGCCGATTTTGATATTTTCAAATTCGTGTAAGACTTTTTCGTGGGCCTGGCGCTGGTCGGTGCCTTTCATGCGGGTTTCTTGCCGGGCCAGAAAGGTCAGGTAATATTCGGCGTGACGTTGTTGGGTGCGGGTTTCATCATCGCCGTGTTCGGCCAGCTTGGCAGCACCATATTGCCGCATAAGCTCGTGAATTTCGTAGCGGCCTTCGACCTGGCCATCCTCTTGCAAACCGAAGGCGATCTGTCGCAGGAATGATTTGTTGATTAAGCCCGGTAGGGCTTGCAGCACGGCAAAGTCGCGCCGGGGCAGCTTCAAGTCACCCTGATCGTCAAGGTCTAAATCGGCCAGCGTCCAGGTCGATGCGCCACAGATGGCTTCAATCGCCACGCGGGTGGCCCCGCCTCGAAAGAGGGAGGCCCGCCGGAAGACCGTTCGCTCTACCTCCGACAGCAAGTTCCAAGAATGGTCGAAGATGGCCCGCATGCTGCGATGGCGTTCCGGCAAGTCGCGCATCGTCGAGGCCAGGAAATCGATATTGCGCTCGATTTCTTGGGGTATCTCAATAACGGGCAGCACGCCAACCCACGAAGCCGCCAGCTCAATGCCCAACGGCATGCCGCCGACTAAGCGGCAAATGCGGGCGATAGCAGCGCGTTCCATTGGGTGCCAGCCGATTTTGGGCTGCATTTGGCGCGCCCGCTGAATAAAAAGCTGGACGGCGCTGTACTCCTCAACGCCCTTAATCTCATCGCTGGCGGGAATGCGCAGCCCTTCCATCGGAAAGATCCATTCGGCCATCAGGTTGAGCCGCTCGCGTGAGGTCACCAAGATTTTGAGGCGCGGAGCCTGTTCGAGCAGATTGCCGATCAACTCCGGCCCGACAGAACCGCCGCCGGAAAACTCACCCGGTACGGGCAGCAGATGCTCGAAGTTGTCAAGCACCAGCAGCAGTTCCTTGTCTTTCAGGTGGTCAATCAACTGCTCGGCCGGGTCTTCCGAGCCGTGAAAAACCAGCCCCAACGCATCGGCGATGGCCGAGGCCAGAAAATTGGCTGAACTCAGCGGGGCCAGAGGCACAAACCAGACACCGTCGGCCCTGTCAACCGCCCGCGCCGACTCGATAGCCAGCCGGGTTTTGCCGATGCCGCCCGGCCCGATCATCGTCAGTAACCGGCAGTCCGGCTCTGTGGTCAGCATCGTGCTGATTTTGTGGATTTCATCGCTACGACCGATAAACGATGTGGGCGGGCGCGGTAACTTTTGTTGGGACGACGACGGCTGGGGCGATGCCGGGGAGGTGGCTTCGATGGTGCCGACCTCAAGCGATTTGAGGGCCTGGACCAGAGCGTTGGCCGTGGCATAACGGTCTTGCGGAGTGCGGGCTAAGGCTTTGTTTAAGACCGTTTTGATGCCGGTCGGGACATCGTTGGGCCAGCGGGGGGGATAGCCCGGCGTTTGGAAATGGGCGGCCATGACCGTGGGCGGTGTTTCGCCAAAGAAAAGCTTTTGGCCGGTTAACATCTCATACAGAATACAGCCCAGGGCGTAGGTGTCGGTTTGGGGCGTAGCGTCTTCGCCATCCCAAACTTCGGGGGCGATGTAATAGGGGGTGCCGACGACGTTGCCGCTTTGGCTGAGGCTGTTTTCGGTCATCAGTTTCGCCAGACCAAAGTCACTTAGCAGCGGGCCACGTTCCGGGTCGAGCAGTATGTTGGCCGGTTTGAGATCGCGATGCAATATGCCTTGCTTGTGAGCGTAATCGAGCGCCTCGGCGACAGCGGTGATAATGTCCAGGGTTTCGGCCCAGGGCAGACGGGTGCGCTCGGCCAGCCGTTCGGCCAGGGTCGGCCCGTTGACCAGCCGCATTACAATAAAGGTCGGCCCGACATCGTGAATGGTGACAATGCGCGGATGGTCGAGTCGGGCGATGAGTTTGGCTTCCTGCCGAAAGCGGGCAATCCAGCCTTTGTCGGCCAGCAGGTGCGAACTCAACTCCTTTAAGGCCACAGAACGGTCGAGTACTTTGTCGTGGCTGCGGTAGACGGTGGCGAAACCGCCGCGCCCAATTTCCTCCAGAGTTTCATAGCGTTCGGTGGGGGCAGGTGGCTGGTTTTGATCCGGTTGGGTTGTTTTACTCTCGGCGGGTGGCCGGACGTTTTTTAGATAGGGGTTGAGTAAGCGTTTGGCTTTGATGGCTTCATAAAGCGTGGTTGTTTCTTCCGTTGGGGGCAAACCCAACTCTTCTTCTAAAAGCTGCGTAAATTCTTCGTACTGGCGGATGGCCGCCGACGATTGGTCGGCCTGGTCGTAGAGTTGAATAAGCTGGCGTTGGGCCGGTTCGTGCAGCGGGTCGAGCGCCACCCAGCGTCGGGCGTAAGGAATGGCCTTTTCGAAATCGCTCTGCTCGCTGCAACCCACAACTAAACGTTGCAAGGCATTTCCCAGCTCTTGACGCAAGCTTTCGGCCTGGAAGAACTGCCAATCATCAAATTCCGGGCAATCGCGCAGTGAAAAGCCCGTCAGAAAATCGCCGGTGTAAAGATCGACCGCCTGACTGAGCAGCAGTCGGCATTCGGAGCAGATGGTTTTCGAGCCGTGTTCGTGCTGACGCCCGGCGGTAACAAGCTGTTGAAATTGTTTGACATCCAACCAAATAGGCGAGGGCGTATCCGATGAAGGCGATGATGTTGCCCCATTATAGGTGAGTTCAATCGACTCCCGATCCGTCGAAAACCACGCATTGCCCAGATTGCTATTAAGAACCGCCAGGTCTCGCCGCAGATAGCCTCTGGCCCGGCTCTGATCATTATCAGGATAAAACAGCGTGCCTAAGGCATCGCGGCTGTGAAGTTGGTGATTAACCGCCAAATAGACAAGCAGCGCCATAGCTTTGCGCCGGGGAATATCAACCGGCACATCATCTAACTCCACGCGTGGTGAGCCAAAAAGAAACAGTTTTAAGCCGGCCATGGGGGGATGCTCCGATGCTCTTTTATACCGCAGCATTATACCAGAAAGTGCGTGGAAAGACCTAAAAAGGGTAGCGGGGGACATTGCCCTTCGCTACCACAATAAAGGTGACAGTCACTTGGACGCCCTAAATCACCATGTTTAGGCTAAGCCAATGCTGATTTATGGCCAATAAGTGACTGTCACCTGACTTTTCCAATCTCGTTAGTGTCTCTAAGTTTTCGCCATAATTTGAGCTTTTGTTTATTGCGTAGTGCGTAATGCGTATTGAGCGCCTTTTTACGTACTACGCAATACGCACTATGTTCTATGAAATGTTGTGGCGAAAAACAAATGACACTAACCAATCTCCAATCTCCAGTTACTAAACCTTACTCATCCTGCGAAAAGATGAGCACCGTATAGGGGCCGATGTTGATCTCACCGTAGCAGGGCAGACCGTCGGTATCGCCCTCTTGGGCTTCGACATCAAAAGAAGGGGTGTTGGTGAAGTCGCCGCTGTAGACATCGGCGTCGCTGTTGAAGCGAGTCTTCCAGATACCCGCCCGCGGAAAGCCGATGACAAAGTTTTCAAGCGTCTGGTTGGCCATATTCGCGACCACGACCACGCTGTCGCCAGGGCCTTGTTCGGCCCAGCGATGGAAGGCCAGCAGCTTGGCTTCGTGATCGACCCGGAAGATGTGCAGCTCTTGGCCGGTTAAACCGCGCGTAACTTCGGATACGTTGAGGCGTAGGGCGATGAGATCTTTGTATAGCTGTAAGATGCTGTTTTGTTCGGCTACGCGATTCCATTCCAGCGGATCTTGATCGTGGAACCAGCGATCCTCCAGCAACTCTTGGCCCTGGAATATCATAGGGATACCCGGTGCCGTTAAAACCAGTGCCGCCCCCAGTGTCGAGCGCTTACGCGAGAACCAGCTTTCGACATTGCCCGGCCAAATTTCCTCAGGCACCCGCGCCCGTCCGTTGGCTACCTCGTCGTGCGACTCGGTGTAGATGACGCGCCGATAGCGGTCGAGATCGTAGCGGGTTTCAAGCGCCCCGGCTACCTCATTGAGATTACGAAATTCATCGTCATTGGTAATGACCGCGCCGCGAACAGGGTGAACAAACTGCCCATCCCACTGGGCGTTAAAACCGGCTCCCCCGGCCCCGGTATCTTTGGTGATATACTCGTTGTTGGGCAGTTGTTCGGCAATGAGTATGGCTTCGGGAAAACGCTCGCGCACTTCATTATTAATCCACTGCATCAGGCTCCAGCCTTCGGCGATGTCGTTGGCCGGATTGCCTTCATTGCCTTCGATGTTTTTGATATGGGCGGTCGCATCCCAGCGCAAGCCATCGACATGATACTCTTCCAGATACATCATCACGTTGTCGCGAATATACTGCCGCACCTCGCCGCGACCATAGTCGGGTCGGGTATCGCCCCAGGGGGTGTTGGCCCGGTGGTCGTTGTAAAAGTAGATGCCGCCCATTTCGTTTTCACTCCAACCGTCAAACTGCCACAAATCCATGTCGGTGGGGCCGAAGTGATTGTAGACCACGTCGATAATGACGGCAATGCCATGCTCGTGCGCCGCTTTGACAAAACGCTTGAAGCCGTCGGGGCCGCCGTAGATACTTTCTACGGCAAAGGGTTGCGATGGGTTGTAGCCCCACGAAAAATCGCCGGGAAACTCGGCCACGGGCATCACTTCGATGGCATTGACGCCCAGCGCCTGTAGATAAGACATCCTTTCGATAGCGCTGTCGAACGTGCCGGGGCCACCATCGCCGTTGACATAGAATGTGCCTATATGCATTTCGTAAATGACCAGCTCGTTGCCGTGGGCGATGTGGAACTTATCGTCGCCCCAATCGAACGCATTGGGGTCGTAAATAACGCCGTTACCGATGGAGTTGGTCACCTGGCGGGCGTACGGATCGATGCGAGAGAAGTTACGCCCGTCGCTGGTGTAAATTGTATATTTGTATTCGTCGCCGACTTTGGCCTGGGGTACATTGGCCGACCAGTAGCCGTTGTTTTCGCTATAAAGCGGCATTGTGGTTTTGTTCCACTTGTTGAAGCTGCCGCTAACATAGACTTTCTTGGCGTTGGGTGCCCAAACGCGAAAGCTAACCCCTTCATCGTGGACAATAGCGCCCATTCCATCAACTTGACTAGGTTGATTGTTTTTTGACACAGTTTAATCCTTTTTTATAGCTTTTAGCAATCAGCTTTTAGCAATCCGCTTTTATTACTTGTGTAAGTTCTTGAAGGTAGAGATAGTCAGGCCAGGCTAAAGTTATTTTAGCTTTAATGCTGACGGCTGAATGCTGATAGCTGAACGCTTATATTTGTTTATCCAAAAAGCCGGAGCCTTACGATGTACAGTAGGCTCCGGCTCTGTCCAAACCGCCCGGCCCAAAGGTATCGCTCTACGCATTAATCTTTTCGTTTATATAGAGATACGATAATGTGAGCTATGTACTTGTTGGTACCGAGTAGTGTTGTTTTATGAACTTAGAATACTCTAATTCCTGTGATGGAAACATATCCGCCTGAGTGATTTGAGAAAAATCAATCGGATAATCTTAAACTCATCCGCATGGGTGATGGGGAAGGAGGAGATTAGAGATTAGGAGATTAGGAGATTGGCTTTACAATCTCCTAATCTCCCCGTCACCCTACAATTTTGAACACTTCCGGCCTGGACATATAATTCCGGCTCAAGCCGACGCTATAAATTGGAGCGACAAAGCTTGCTTTGTTATCCGCATTGGGATCAATGGTAACTTTGATGCTCCAATAATCGCAATGACGCTTAGGAGATAGGAATCAGTCAGAGTTTTCGTTGTGATGATAGCCAACTGATTTAAGAACACAGATGGGCAGGATTGACGGATTTTTTTTCTGTATTTTCTTGATCCGTTAATCCTGCCCATCATGTTCTTAACAATGGCGAAAAACGAATGACACTAACAATTAAGAGTCAGGAACTAACCTTGCCTAATTCCTAATTCCCGACCCCTGATTCCTAATTTAAGGGAGGCACGCGGATGGAAAGAACAGAATTTGGAACCCCGGACGACCTGGGTTACTTGCGTGAGGAGTCGCTGCGTCCGGTTTTGTTTGGGGTGATGGTTGCGCTGTATGTGTGGTACGTTATTCTATTTCGACCGCTCAATCCTATTAGTGAGGCTTTTTGGGGGCCGCTGCTGCTGGCGATTGGGCTGGCTATTGCCTTTTTTACCCGTAGGCGCAATGTTTCATGGGCCTCTGCGGCATTGATAGCCGGTATTGCGGGGGCAAACCTGGCCAATATGTGGCTGCTGGGAACGCCGTCGGCCCCTTATTTGATGGCTATCGTGGTCGGATTGACCGGATTGCTTTTCGGCCTGCGCTCAGTTGTGGCGGTGACCATTTTGTCCAGTGCGGCTATTCTTGGCATAG
>JAGRBZ010000137.1 GCA_020433805.1 Anaerolineae bacterium | reverse complement strand
ACGGTCATCGGCAAGCAAGCCTTGCGCGATGCGTTGTACGCTACTTCCGGTTTAGAAGGCATCACCGGCACGGTTGGCTGTAACGAAAATGGCGACTGTGCCGACCCCGAGATTGTGGTCAACCAAATCCAGGGTGGCGAGTATGTCCAGGTCTACGGCGGCGCGATGGCTGCCGGCTTTGGCGGCGAGATGGATGAAGCCGAAGCTACTGAAGAGGCGATGGAAGCCGAAGCCACTGAAGAAGCCATGGCCGAAGGCGAAATGGCCGAACTGCCCGACTTGGAAGGCCGTGTTGTAAGTATTGCCATAGAAAATGCATACCTGCCCTTTAACTATATCGACTTAGCTACGGGCGAACCGGCCGGTTGGGACTATGAAGCCTGGGACGAAATTTGCGCTCGCATCAACTGCGTGCCGGACTATGTTGAAGCCCGTTGGGACGGCATGATTGTGGCCGTCAGCGAAGGCCAGTTTGATGCTGCGGCTGATGGTATTACCATCACCGAAGAGCGGGCTGAAGTGGTTGATTTCTCAGACGGATACATCAATATCGCGCAGCGGTTGCTAACAAGTATTGATGAAGATCGCTTTACTACGGCTGATGAATTTGCGGCCGATGACAGTTTGCTGATCGGAACCCAAATCGGAACCACGAACTATGATACAGCGGTTAATTTGGTTGGGGAAGACCGGATTCGACCCTTTGATGATTTCGGTTTAGTAGTACAAGCACTGCTGTCCGGAGACGTCGATGGTGTTATTATTGATGAAACGGCTGGGCAAGGATATATTGGCGTTAATGCTGACCAGCTTAAGCTCATTGGCGAGCCACTTTCAAGCGAACAGCTTGGTTTCATCTACCCTAAAGGCAGTGACTTGGTTGAGCCGGTTAATGCCGCTCTGGCCTCGATGCAAGCCGATGGCTTCTTGGATGCGCTAGCCGAAAAGTACTTCACTGAACAATTTACGATTACCTATGATGATATAGGTCCTGGTGCTTATGCTGAAGATGAAGCAACTGAAACAGAAGCCGAACCAACAGAAGAGGCAACTGAAAGCGAACATGCCGAAGACGTAACGGAATAAGACGAAACTGCTTCAACTGATAACAAACAAATAACAACGCATTGAGGATGTGCAGAGCGATTGTCTCTGCACATCCTTTATTTGCTATCTTTAGCTAATAGATCAAAATCGAGAAATGGAATGGATTCATCAAACCGTACATCAGGAGTCGCTACGACTCAAGGCCAAATAACTGACTCGCTCTCTCGACTCCCGTGGTGGTTATTGATCCTTGTTTTGGGAGCAGTTTTCTTAATTTTTAGATTTATCAACGACGAAACTTATCGAGAAATTTTCAACTTTTTAAGGTCCGGTATTATCGTGACGATCCGAGTAACAGTGATTGCTTACGTTTTTGCCATCACGTTTGGGCTACTGGCCGGACTAGGAAGAGTCTCTTCTAACCCCATCATCTACAATATCGCCACTTTGTACGTCCAAATAATGCGCGGGCTGCCTATCTTGGTCACCCTTCTCTATGTATCATTTGTGATTATCCCCTTAGTGATTACCCAAATTAATACGCTGGGGGTCTATCTAGCCGGTATAGGTCTTCTTGGCGAAGAAAATATTTTGGCTATGCTAGGTAATCGCCGCGCCGGTCTAGAGGTCAACTTTGAAATTAGAGCCATCATCGCACTGGCAATTAGCTATGGCGCATTTTCCGCTGAAATCTTTCGAGCCGGTATCGAATCGATTGGTCGAGGCCAAATGGAGGCAGCGCGATCGTTAGGAATGAATTATTTTGAAGCGATGCGTCATATTATCCTCCCTCAAGCGGTGCGGCGAGTCCTTCCACCGCTAGGCAACGACTTCATTGCGATGCTTAAAGAGTCCTCTCTGGTTTCGGCACTTGGGGTACAAGACATTACGCAATTAGGTCGGCTCTACTCGGCTAGCTCCTTTGAATACCTAAAGACCTACAATATGGTTGCATTCTTATATTTGAGTATGACCATCTTGCTCTCAATGGGCGTAAAAACGATGGAGACAAGGTTAAGAACGAATGATTGAATCCCCCAAAAATTCTATGGTCGTTATCCAAAATGTCGACAAACACTTTGGTACTGTTAAAGCGGTCAACAACGTGAGCGTAACTATCGAAGCTGGTGAAGTTGTAGTCATTATCGGCCCGAGCGGTTCTGGTAAATCAACTTTATTACGCTGCATCAATTTTCTTGAAGTACCAACCAGTGGTGACATATGGATAGACGGTATTCACTTAAGTAAAAAAACAAAAAACATCAACGCCGTTCGGCGTGAAGTGGGCATGGTTTTTCAGCAGTTCAATCTCTTTCCCCATCTAACAGCGCTTGAAAACATCACCATTGCTCAGCGCGTTGTACGTAAACGCTCAAAAAGTGAGGCGGCTGAAATAGCACGGCAACAGTTGAAACGTGTTGGTATCCCCGAGAAAGAGAATGTTTATCCCGGCCAGCTTTCGGGTGGTCAACAGCAGCGGGTTGCTATTGCGCGAGCTTTGGCAATGAATCCTAAAATTATGCTGTTTGATGAGCCGACCAGCGCTTTAGACCCCGAGATGATTAAAGAGGTTCTTGATGTCATGCTCGATTTGGCAAAAGAGGGAATGACGATGATTGTAGTCACACACGAAATGGGATTTGCTCGAAATGCGGCTGACCGTATCATTTTTATGGACGAAGGCCGCGTTATAGAGGATACGACTCCCAACGAGCTATATGACAATCCCCAGCATGACCGTACCAAACTATTTTTGAGTAAAATTTTGCAGTAATCAATCATATGGTCACAATTCTATGACAGAGTTGCCAACCGCCGATATTTGTGGAACAATACTTTAATGACCGTAAGCCCGTATGAAACCCTCTCACTCATTTATGATGGTATTTCGACTTTATGACGGTTTGTATTTCTCAATCGTATCCCCGTTTGTGGAGCCTAGAAGACGGTATTGCGATGGTGGTTACCGATCTGCACGGAGATTGGGATGCTTACGAACGCTACCGTGACAGATTTGCCCACCTTCACGCCAATGGCCAGGCCGATTACCTTATCTTTACCGGTGATCTTATCCATGCTGAAACGCCCGAAAATGATAAGTCGCTAGAGATCATACTCGATATCCTTGCGTTGCGGGTAACGTATGGGCAAGCCATTATTATGTTATGCGGTAATCATGAAATGCCGCATATCTATAACATCACCCTGGCACGCGGCAACCATCACTACACCCCCTCTTTTGAAGAGGCATTAAGCCAAAGTCAGTGGCGAACCGAGGTCATCAACTTATTCAATTCTCTACCTTTTTACATCCGGTCGCAGGCCGGGGTAAGCTTGACTCATGCTGGCGCTCCCCCCCTATTTGTTGAACAAGCCCACGCCCTTAAACTCTTTAATTGGAACCATCAAGAAATGTTCGACTGGGCAGAATCGCTCATGGCGAAGGATGACATTGTATTGTTGAGACAGGGTTATTCTCGATTGAACCAAGGGCTGCCTTACGCTACGCTAGCTGAACACTTTTTAGCAGTCTCGGGGCCGGACGATCCTCGCTACGACCATCTTTTGCGTGGTTTTATTGCCACCAGCCATCCAAACTTTGAAGGCTTGTTATGGCCTGCCTTGTTTACCCGGTGCGAGGATGAATATGGGTTGGCCGATCATCGTATTTTTGTTGATGCGCTGTTGCAAGCACTGTCGCTCGACTTTGCAACCCAAAAATGCTTGGTTACCGGTCACATAAACATCAAAGGGGGCTATCAAATAGTAACAAGTCAGCATCTCAGGCTTGCCAGCGCGCGTCATGCCTCACCGCGTCAGGCAGGGCGCTATCTTCTTTTCGATACCGGCCAACCGATCAATAATGCCAAAGATCTCTTAAACAATTTGGGGAGTATTTATGAGTAATAGATTTTCGCTTATTAACCGGGACAATCGCAATCAATAAAAAAGGCCCGACGGTACGTCGGGCCTTTTTGGATCTAAAGATTAAGCGATGAACGCTTTTTAACGTTTCTTACGCCGGCTCAAATGCCAGGTAAGTGCGTTTGGCATCACCTTCACCACGTTCAACGAAGGCGGCCTTAAGCGGCATACCGATTTTGATCGTCTCAGGCTTAGAAACATCAACACCCAAAATCTGTCCGGCAACCGAGGGACCTTCTTCTAATTCCACAATACCGGCACAGTAGGGATTCTTAATGTTATACCCGGCTTCAACCATTGCGGTCGGGCCAACACCAATCACGGTGAAGGCGCGAAGCGTGCCGCTGCCTTTAACCTCAGCCCATTCCATGTTGGTGCTGTGGCTGTCGGGGCACATAGCGCGGGGGGGAACAAAGAGATTGCCGTTATCTACGCAGCGAGTCCCCATAATTTTATGATCTGCTAGATAATCGTAGTATTCTTTTGCTGTGAAGCTTCCATTGTCAGCCATAATCTATTTCCTCCCAAAGATATGAACGAAACAGCTTTCGCCGGTACCACCAACGTTGTGGGTTAACCCAACATCAATATCGCCTTCTAATTGGCGAGCGCCGGCTTCACCGCGCATTTGCTTCCACACTTCTACAACTTGGCCCGCGCCAGAGGCTCCAACCGGGTGGCCTTTTGATTTAAGACCACCGGAGGAATTGATAGGCCGCGGCCCGCGCAGCGAGGTAACGCCTTCCATCGCGGCTTCATAGCCTTGACCAGGGCTAAAGAAACCTAAGTCTTCCGTGGCTACAACTTCAGCTACGGTAAAGCAGTCGTGAACTTCGGCTACTTTAATATCTTTGGGACCAACACCAGCCATTTCATAAGCTTGTTGGGCTGCGGCTTTGGCTGAGCTAAGCGTGGTCAGATCAGAGCGATAGCGCAACGTAACGTCGCTGGCCTGACCGGAACCAATAATATGCAAAGCATTGTCAGTAAAGTTTTTAGCCAAATCTTCAGCTACAAGCAAAAGCGAAGCGGCACCGTCGGAAACGGGTGAGCAGTCGAACAGACGCATTGGCCAGGCGATAACCAGGTTAGCGCGGTCATCGTGCATAAATTCCATTTCGTCAGCCCACGTCGGAATGGGTCGACCTTTCTTTTCGGCACTCTTTATCTTGATATCCATAAGCTCGCGAATTCGCTGTCCGAATTGGGCTTTGGGGTTGAGCGAACCGGCATCGTGGTTTTTTATACCAACAGACATCCAGGCTTCCGGTGTAGCGCCGTACTTATCCATATAAGCGGTTGCAATGGTGGCGTAAAAACCGGGGAAAGTATAGCCGGCCGGTACGTCATACAGCGCGTCAGAAGCGGTGGCCAACGTATCGGTAACTTCAGAAGTCGGCAGATCGCTCATTTTTTCGATGCCGCCAACCAGAACCATATCATACAAACCTGAAGCAATGGCCATAATACCACTACGCAGGGCAGCGCTACTGCTGGCGCAGGCATCTTCACAGCGGGTCGCCGGAACCGGGTTCAACCCAACAGCGTGGGTCATAAACGGGGCAGTGTGGCCCTGACCTTCAAACAAATCACTACTATAGTTGCCAATAAAGACAGCTTCGATATCTTTAACATCAACCCCTTTATCAACTGAGCCTTGCATTTCAGCGAATGACTCTACAAAGAGGTCGCGGGTGGCTTTGCCGGGAAAAGCACCAAATTTACTCATACCGGCACCCACTATCGCTACTCCGCGATTGAGCTTATTCATTGCCATACGAAATCTCCTATCTAGCTGTTACTATTCATTAGGATATTAAATTTTCTAAACAAAACTTGTAGACCAGAGCGATAGCGCTGCTTAGGCGTTGCTTACCCTTTTTTCTCCTCGCCTTTGGAGCCTTCTACCTTCTCGCTCTCTTCTGTTGATGCTTCGGCTGATGCGTTCATCTGTTCATCAACAGCGTTATCAGTCCATGAGCGGATCCAGCCCGATTGCATTTGGATAGTTTCCTGAAGCATGTTTTCCCAGAAATCCAAAACACGCTGGGCTTCTTGCTTGGGTACATCTGTTGCAAAGGTTGTTTTTCGCAAATTTCTAATCTCTTTTTCTGCCTTTTCAAGGCGAGAGCGTAGAATTTCGTGACGTTCAAGCAACTCAAGATACCGATAACGGGGAACAACGCCCATCATACGCCAGGAGTCTTCTAGCCAGTCGCCCAATGCATCCGGCGCGGCACTTCTTGAAATTCCGGGCATCGACATTCCGGGCATAAACTGAGTCATCCATTGTGAAAGATGGTCAGGAGAGGCTGGCACTTCGCCCAAACTCCGCATAGCCTTTTGCGCATCAGCCGTACCCCGCATGGCATCGCTCATCAAGCGAAGCCACATTTCGGAAAAGTTCGATGTCGTCATGACATATATTGTCCGCCATTAACCCCCAAGATTTGGCCGGTAACATAGCTCGATGCGGTTGGTGATAAGAAGAATGCCGATGCCCAAGCCATCTCTTTGGGATCAGCAAAGCGACGAAGGGGAATTTGTTTGAGCAACGCTTGCTCAACTTTTTCGGGGATACCTTTAATGATGTCTGTTTTGGTGTAACCGGGAGCCACCGTATTGCAGCGAACTCCGAAGCGGGCTGCTTCTTGAGATATTGTTTGGGCCAAACCAATCATCCCAGCTTTTGAAGCGGAGTAATTTGCTTGCCCCATGTTGCCGCGTTGGCCACCGAGTGAGCTGATGAAGACAAGGGAGCCTTCTTTTCGCTCGTACATTTTGGGGAGAACTGCGCGGGCGGTATTAAAAGCGCCTTTAAGGTTGACATTAACAACAAAATCCCAATCCTCATCAGGCATATTCAGGATGAGGTTATCGCGAATAACACCAGCATTCGCTACCACCCCGTAGATAGGGCCTAACTCATTCTCTACCTGTTCGGCAAAGGCTTTCATACCTTCTGCGTCCGTTACGTCGACCTTGACTCCTAGGGAACCTCGTGGACCCGGCTCACTACGGTAATTATAGGCCACCTTTGCACCAAAATCTTCCAAGACTTCAACGACAGCAGCACCTATACCGTGGTTACCACCAGTTACCAGAACAACTTTGTCCTCAAGACCTAACATATTTGCCTCCTCTCGCAAGTTAGGAAATAAAATATTTAGTTACAACGTACTATGTATAATAGTCAAAATTCGATTCGTTGCAAACTAAAGTTCTTAAACTTTAATTTTTCGTGAAAAATGGGCCTTTTTTGGCAAAATTCGGGGCTCATTTTACATAACAGGCAGATTTTAAAGGGCTTTTTCTAGTAGAAGGTCGTTGGGGAGCATAGTCAAATTGATTACAAATTGGAGATGAAGATAAAATTTCTAACTGACGCCCAGTAAATTCCCCTCCCATACTATAGTCTAAGTGATCGAACAAGACACTAGCGAGGGGGCCAGTATACAACCTGGTCACTTGGACAGTTCCAACCCGGATTTAAAACAAAACAGGCCTCCGAACAAAATTCGGAGGCCTGTTTGTAATTTACGATCCTACAAATCTAGATTAGTCGCGCTCTTTGAGCCAGTTAGCGATACCCGGAGCCAGCATTTTCTGGGCACGGCCACTCACATAGAAACCAATGTGACCGGCCGGAATTTCCAGCTCGGTGTAGTCATCGGAGCCGACATACTTGCCCAGGGCTTTGGTTGATTTGGGCGGAACCAAGTTGTCTTGGTTAGCGTAGCAGTTGAGAACAGGCATGGTAATGTTGCCCAGGTCAACCCGTTGATCGCCTAACATAACTTCGTTTTTGATCAGCTTGTTGCCTTGGAAGAAATCTTTAACAAACTGGCGATAGGCTTCACCAGGATGATCCGGACCTTCAAAGAGCCATTTCTCCATCCGCAGGAAGTTCATCAAGGCTTTTTCGTTGTCCAAGATGTTGACCATGTCGGTGTACTTGCGCACATTCAGCGACATCGGTTTTACCAGCATGAAGGAGAAGTTGAGCAACTCGGCCGGCGGGTTACCTACGGCGTCAATCATGACATCGATATCGAGGTTGCGGGCCCAAACATTGAGCAGTCCCCAATCATCGCGCTCTTCTTCTTTGTCGGCGTGAAAGTCGATAGGTGTGACGGTTAACACCAGGTTTTGAACTTTGTCAGGATGGAGTGCGGTATAGCAGGTTGCCAGCGTTCCCCCCTGGCAAATACCAAGCAAGTTAATTTTTTCCAGATCGTGCTGTTCGCGGATGAAGTCAACACAGGTATCCAGGAAATCGTTAACATAGTCATCGAGCATCAGCCACTTATCTTTGCGGGTTGGGTCACCCCATTCGATAAGGTAAACATCAATTCCCTCGTTGAGCAGGTTGCGAATAAGCGAGCGATCCTCTTGCAGGTCAGCCACCATATAGCGGTTCACCAAAGCGTAAGAGAACAACAGCGGAATTTTAAAGGGCTTCTCAACCAAAGGTCGATAGCGATAAAGTTTTAACTTGCCTTCTTGAAAAACCATATCTTTGGGCGTGATACCAACTTGCACATCATCTTCTTTAATGTTGCTGAGTTGTTCGATGCCTTTGATGATTTTTTGGTTAATTTCGGTTAATTCGTGAATAGCCTTATCGGGCGTAATTTGTACGGGAAATGCCATGGGATAATCACCTCCTTGGTAATTAATAATTATTTCTCACTTTTTGCGGCTTCAGCAGTTTCTTCAGGGGTTGCACCATTTGATTTTTTGGCAGCGGTTTTACGGCGCGTTGAAGTTGATGTTTTTCGAGTTGATTTTGCTGCTGCTTTAGGTTGATCTTGAGCCTTTAAGGCACGTTTCAAGGCTTTAACTTCTCTACGCAAGTCATTCAAGGTGCGATAGGCATCATCCAATTCGCTGCGGGTGGGCATGTCAAGCATTTCCTGGAATACTTCAAAGATTTCTCGCTGCCGCATTTTATTGGTCATTCCCGCTTTGGCCAGATTATTCTGAAGATCGAGATAATCTTGTGAAACATAGAGCTTGGTGAAGGTTTCATCAACAGTATCGAAATACAGATTAGCCAGGTCTTGGATACTATCAATCACCTCGCCCTTTTCGCTTAGAGCAACCAGTTTGCCCATAAACGACTCAAAGGCATTGCTAAAGGTTCGGGTCAGCACGGTATGGTACTCGGCACTTACTTTTTGCATATCAACCCAGGAGTCAAAGCCTCGTAACAGTTTGGCGTTAAGTTCGCGGTTATAGCCCATACCGGGAACTTCGGTCATGCCGCCAAAGGTGCGTTCGTAAACATCCCAGTGGAATTTTGACAGTTGAGCCAATTCCGAACTACCACCCATCATAATGTGGCTTAAGTTTGTCGGTGACTGCAAAAAGCTTTGCATCCAGGGCTGGCCCATTTTTTGCCATTCTTGTATGTAAAACTGAAACAGTTCATTTATGTCTTTGCCAGCTGACATAAAGCCGGTGGGCGCCCCCATCATGCTTTGAAAATATTGGTTGCTGTAATCACGCAAAACCGACTGCCAATCTTCGCCGGCTTGTACTTTGGGAGCAATCGCTTGCCAAGCTTGCGTAATGGACTGCATAAAACGCATCATCGATTCTTGGCTGGCCATCATTTGGCGAGCCGCGTTTTGAGCCGTCGGGTCAGCCCCGGCAGTCCAGGCATTAAGCGTTTGCAACGACATCTCTTGCCATTGTTTCATAACATCCGGATAAAATCCGAAGGGAGAACCGTTGGAATTGGATGCACCACGCATCAAATCATACCAGTTTTCCCATGCTTTTTTCTGAGCTTCACCCCATGTTTGCATCATGGTTTCCGCTTGTTTCGTCCAATCCATGTTATTGTCTCCTTAGACTTCTGATTAGGGGATGTCCTATCCCCTCCTATTTTTTCGGCTGCACGGTGCTAGTTATGCTTTTGACCCATTCGGTTTGGGTTTCCATTGATTTCTGAGCCATATCTTGCCACATTTTCAGCATATTAGGCGCTTCGTTATCCCAATTAACTCCAAATTTAGAAGGCTCTGCTTGCTTAACAACATCAAACCAATTGTCCCAAACTTTTTCCTGCATATCCGTCCAGGTTTTTGTCATATCTTGAATTTGCTTGGCCCAATCTGTGGTACCGGCCGGGGCACCCTCAATTGAGGTAACGCTTTCCGCCCAAATTCGGCTTCCTTCAACTTGGGCTTCCAGAGTTCCCTTGACCGACTCTTGCCAGGCTTCAATGGTTTTTACCCAAAGTTGTTGAGGCTCAAGTTTTTCAGAATTTTGTATTGCTTTGAGCCAGCTTTCCCATGTTTTCATTTGAACGTTGGCCCAAGAATTGAACATTTCTTGACTTTGTTTCATCCAATCCATTGTGTAAAATGCTCCTCTCTTAAAACTACTTTGTATTACTTGAGTATGTTGTAGAAACGAAACAATGTCTCTACCTTTTGCCACAGCATCGAATCTTACCATAGCAATTGTTAAAAAGCTAATTATCTTACCCTACTTATTAGGGCTTGCATTAGCCATTAATCAAAAGAGCGGGGGGATGCAAGTCACGGGTAAAAACTTGCATCCCCCACAAGGGGGTTTAGGCGGATATCTCAAAAAATTGAGTATCCTATTACAATAACAGTAACAAAAGCACTAGAAAGGGTACTTTAGACCATCCAGTTAGTCTTGCCACCACATGGTTTCACGCACAATATCAAATACGGTGATGATACCGAGCAACTCATTTTGAATAACAGGAGCGCGGTGGACGTGGTTGTTAGCAAAAAGCTGAGCCACTTCTTGCACCGTCATGTCAGGGCTTACCTCAATACACGGTTTGGTCATAACATCGCTAACCGTAACCATGGTTGGGTTTTTACCCAAAGCTGCTACCTTGTAAACAATATCTTCTTCGGTAACCATACCATAGGAGTCACCGCTGGTTGCCGGCTCTACAATCAGATCACGCAGGTTCTTTTCATTGAGCACTTCCATCGCTTCAGCGGTTGTGGCCGAAGCTTGAATAGTAACCACGTTTGTGGTCATAATATCTTTTGCTGTCTGCATAATTTACCTCTCTATCCTAGAAATCAACCTCTTTGTTATTTACCTTACCACCACTGGCCTTTACTCAGAATATCGGATACCGAGACAACCCCGAGCAGTTCGCTATCGATAACCGGTGCTCTGTGGATTGCGTTATTCTGGAATAGGCGGGCAACATTTTCTACACTCATATCGGGCTTAACTGAAATACAGGGTTTGGTCATTACGTCGCCAACGTTGTAGGCTTTGGGGTCGTAGGCTTTGGCGATAACTTTGTAAGCAATATCGGCTTCGGTAATAATGCCATAGCCTTTTTCAGCGCCAGTCGGCTGAACAATTAAGGCGTGAACCCTATTTTCCTTCATTAAGCCAATTGCTTCACTTACCATTGATGAAGCTTTAATGGTTACTACGTTCGTAGTCATAATATCTTTAACTTGTGCCATTGTTTATCTCCCTCGATAAAATAATCATACCGGTGGTATATCCTAAAAATTTGGCAAAATGCCGTATTTACAATCAACAACCTTTACAGAACAGCTCCGCCGTCTACAGCGAAGACGTGTCCGGAAACATACTTAGCTTCGTCAGAAGCGAGCCACACAAATGCATTAGCAATATCTACAGGTTCGCCAAAATGGCCCATTGGAATTCTCTCAAGCAATTTGGCAACGACCTTGTCAGGAATACCGGTAGTTAACCGAGTTTTGATAAACCCAGGCGCGACAGCGTTAACTCGAATACCCTTGCGACCTAATTCTCTAGCCCAAACCTTTGTCATCCCAACAACGCCGGCCTTACTGGCAACGTAGTTGGTTTGTCCATAGTTACCATAGGGAGCCACAAGCGATGATGTACTGAGAATAACACCTTTGCGCTGCTCCACCATCGTGGGGACTACCAATTGTGTACAGTTGAAAACACCTTTGAGGTTAATGTTAATAACCAGATCGAAATTCTCCTCGCTCATCTTTAACAACTGCGAGTCACGAATAGTACCGGCGTTGTTGATTAAAGCATCAATTCGACCAAAGCGTTCCAACGTCGTTTCAACCATTTCTGCCACCGAGTCACGGTCGGTTACGTTGAGACGGAAAGGTACAGCAGCTGCCTGATCAACATTGCTATTGATTTCGTTGGCTACCTCGGTAAAATCAATATCAGCTACAATAACCTTCGCCCCCTCTTCAACAAACCGCTGACAAGTGGCTTCACCAATGCCTCGCCCGCCACCGGTGACAATTGCAACTCTATCTTTGAGGCGCATAATCTACTCCTTTTCTAAGATTTTTTACGAAATACTTAATATAAACAAGAACAGGGAGAGGCTTGAAAATTGCTCTCTCCCTACTCGACAACCCAGGTGTTTTTACTTTGCAGAGGCGGGGGTAAATATCTCAGTCATCTGGTCGGAGGCGGCTTTAACCTGAGCTTGAAATACTTCAGCAGCATCGAGGGTAAGTTCTTGTTCCGACGTTAATAACTCATACATTCGCTTCAACTCATTTTCCGCGATTATCCCCAGACGTTCGCGCAGAGACAATAACTGTTCAACCGTTTGTTGGGTAGCATCAACGCCAATATTAATGTGGAATTGAGACCACTCTTTCCATAAATCAAGGCTACCTCTCATCAACTTTTGCTGAACTTCAAGCATAGCTTGTCCGTTGTTATTAAATTTATCAGCAGCATCCATCATTGTTTTAACTATCGTTTCTGTATCTTGCTGAGCTTTTACTGCAATATCGGCCAACCTATCTTTAGCAACAGGATTGTTCATTGTTTCTGCAAGCGTCGCCATTTTGATCCTCCTTGGATTCAGAAATAATTGATACGTATTGGTCGTTTACCAAATTGTAAGGACTACTCAAAAAATCTGATAAGAGAGAAGGATAGCCCATCACGAATATTGAGTTCATTGTATCAAAGCAGAGTTACAACTGAGTTACACACGCTGCTCATGATAAAATGAAACAAAAAAGGGCTAAGTTCAACTGAACTCAGCCCATATCATGATTTATTTGTAGGATTTTTGCTGTTATGAAAATTTTGGCATTATCTCTTCAGAGATATCGTTAAGGCGTGGGTTGGTTGCATCTCTGGAGGAAACAACAGGATCATCAACACCCCACGGCATAGCGATGTCAGGATCATCCCAGGCTACGCCAAACTCATCACTACCGGTATAATAATTATCAACAATGTAAATCAATGTCGCATCACTAAGGGTTACAAACCCGTGGGCTACCCCGATAGGAATGAAAATCCCCATCAGATTCTCGTCACCCACATCAACGGTTTGAGCTACTCCCTGTGTAGGCGACCCAACCCGCATATCATACAGCGCTGCCCGAATAGTACCGGAAGCCACCGTCCAATAATCAACCTGCTGAAAATGATAATGCAGCCCGCGTAAAACACCGGCTTTCGATTTAGAACAGTTCGATTGAATTTTGTCCCAGCTTCGCTGCGGGAACCACTCGCGGCGGAAGGTTTCCATAAACCGCCCGCGATCGTCGCCAAAGGCATCGAAAGTTACAAGTTGAACTCCTTGGATCAAGTTCGATTCTTTTATTTGTGGCATCATGACTCCTTAAACGTAATGAATAGGTAGATGATTTTAACAAGCCTCTGCGATCAAGTCCATTTTCAAGTTTTTTCTCTTGAGCCACCCCACATTTTAGCAGGTTAGAGAAGGCCCGTCAATCACTTTGCTGGCCCTTAGGGACTATGTTATACTGAATTTATGAGCCAAGAATTTAATCACCAAACCTATCTTTCCCCGTTCACCTGGCGCTACGGTTCGGCCGAAATGCGCCACATTTGGAGCGAAGCCCATAAGCGGCGTCTGTGGCGGCAGTTGTGGGTGGCCCTGGCCCAAGCCCAACAAGAAATCGGGCTGGTTGATCAAACGCAGGTCGATGATCTGCGCGCCCATATCGACCAGATTGATGTTGATCGTGCCCATGAGATTGAAGCTGAGATTTTTCACGATCTGATGGCCGAAGTCAAAACCTTTGCCGAGCAGTGTTCGGTCGGTGGCGGCATTATTCACCTGGGAGCCACCTCTATGGACATCGAGGACAACACCGATGCCCTTCGCCTACGCGAAAGTTTAGACCTACTGCTCGGCAAGCTCACCGCGCTTATGGCCGAACTGGCGACGCAAATCGAGCGGTGGGGAACAACCCCCATTATCGGTTTTACCCACTTACAACCCGCCGAACCAACAACATTAGGGTATCGTTTGGCCCAATATGGTTTCGATCTGCTGACCGATTTAACGGAACTGCGCCACGTGCGCACCGGCATTCGCGGCAAAGGATTTAAGGGTGCCGTCGGCACCTCAGCCTCATATGAGGAACTGCTGGCTCCTGCTCCTGACGCTACAGCAGAGAATAAGCCAAGTTGGACCACGGCTCAATTAGAAGCTCAGATTATGGCCGCTATCGATTTAGAGCCGTTTCCCGTTGCCACCCAAACCTACCCGCGCAAGCAAGATTGGTTGGTGCTCAACGCCTTGGCCGGGCTGGCCGGATCACTTTACAAATTTGCGTTCGATTTGCGGCTGCTGCAAGCACCTTCGCTGGGGGAATGGGGCGAACCGTTTGGCCGTCGCCAGGTGGGTTCCAGCGCTATGCCGTTCAAGCGCAACCCCATCAACGCCGAAAATATCGACAGCCTGGCCCGCTTTGTCGCCACGCTGCCTCGCGTAGCCTGGGACAACGCCGCCCACTCGCTGCTGGAGCGCACGCTCGATGACTCGGCCAACCGCCGCGAGATTTTCCCAGCTGCCTTTTTGGCAACGGACGAAATTGTCCGCCGGGCCACGCGCCTTATCCGCGATCTGCGCATCGACGAAGCAGCAATGGCCCGTAATTTAGAAAAATACGGCACCTTCGCCGCCACCGAGCGGGTGATGATGACCGCCGCCAAACTGGGTGCTGACCGACAAGAGATGCACGAAATCATTCGCGAACACAGCATGGCCGCCTGGGCCGATTTGGCCGCCGGTCAACCCAATTCGCTGCCGGAACGCCTTACCGCCGATGAACGCCTGACGCGCTACCTCAGCCAAGAGCAGATCATTGACCTGCTCGATGCCGGTCACTACGTGGGCGACGCACCCACTCGGGCCGCATTCATCGCCAAAACCATCAGAGAGAACATCAGCGGATGATCAAAGCCATCACCTTCGACTTTTGGCAAACCCTTTATCAAGGTCAAAAAATCGATTACGCCGAACGCCTACGCCGCCTCAAGGAGAACGTTGAGCAAGGATACGGCACGTCATTTTCTCTGGAGCAGTTTCAGGACGCCGTTTATGTTGCCAGAGATGAATGGAGCAGGGCCTGGGAAGAAGACCATCGCACGCTTAACGCGGCTGAATGGTTGGACATTATGTTAGGCGATCTGGGCATCACTTTACAAGCCGACCATTTGGAAATACTCCGGCTCGATATGGAAGAAAGCATTTTACACACCATGCCCACTTTGGTCGATGGGGCGCACGAGGTTTTGAGTAAACTGGCCGCCCGCTACCGATTGGCCATCATTTCAGACACGGGCCTAACGCCGGGCCGCATGCTGCGCCATATTATGGAAACCGATAAGGTGACCGGCTACTTCTCTCACCTCACCTTTTCCGACGAACTGGGCAGCAGCAAACCCCATTCCAACAATTTTTTATCAACCCTCAAAGCCCTTGAAGCCGAACCCCACGAGGCCGTTCACATTGGCGATCTGTTGCGTACCGATGTGCTTGGAGCACAAAAGGCCGGCATGCGTGGCGTACAATATATTGGTCTCAACACGGACGAAGTTACCCCTATTACACAAAACGTAACGCCCGATGCCGTTATTAGCGACCATAATGAGCTATTTCCCCTTTTAGAGAAATGGAACAACACGCCTCGCGACCACTTTGACAATTAACCCCCTTAGGGTTATGATTTGGCAATTCTGTATGAACTGGGGAGACATGACCACTTGTCTCCCCTTTCTATTAGGTGCCGCTAAGGATCGTGAATTACATAACTTCCGCATTTGAGTTTAGGTAATTAGTAAATGGTAAGTGGTTATTCAATCTCCAGTCTCCAATTACCAGTTACTAATTACCAGTTACCATTTATCCGACAGATTTGGACAAGTTAATTAATACACATCCCTAAATAGCCGGCAAAGATTGAGCTTTTTTCAGGAGAAACCGTGTCTGAACATCCCTACATCCCGGTTGCCGAACCACTACTGGCCGGTAACGAACTCAAATACGTCACCGACTGCATTGAAACCAACTGGATATCATCGCTCGGCAAATACGTGCGCGATTTCGAGCAGCAGTTTGCCGCTTACTGTGGAGCCAAGTATGGCATCGCGACAGCCAACGGTACCGTTGCTATTCACTTGCTGGCGGCGACGCTCAACCTCGGCCCGGATGATGAAGTCATTATGCCAAGTTTGACTTACGTGGCGACCGCCAACGGCATTCGCTACACCGGAGCCACGCCGGTTTTTGTCGACTCAGAAACCGAAACCTGGAACATCGACCCTGATACAGTTGCTGCGGCGATCACGCCACGCACAAAAGCCATTTTTGCTGTCCACCTTTATGGTCATCCGGCTAACATGGACCCGCTGCGCGAGATTGCTCAAGAACATAACTTGCTGCTTTTAGAGGATGCGGCTGAAGCCCACGGGGCCTGTTATCAGGGTCGACGTACCGGCAATCTGGGCGATGCGTCTATCTTCAGCTTCTACGGCAACAAAATCATCACCAGTGGCGAAGGCGGCATTATTTTGACCGACAATGAAGAATGGGCCAAACGCGCCTTTTTCTTAGAAAATCAAGGCCGCTACAACGATAATCCGTATTGGCACCCTGAAATTGCCTACAACTATCGCATGACCAACATTCAGGCCGCTATCGGGCTGGCTCAATTCGAAAAAATCGAAGATCTCATTGCTATTCGCTGCCGTAACGCCGATCACTATCGCCGCCGGCTGGCGGGCATCAAAGGGCTAACTCTGCCGCCGAACGCGCCCTGGGCTACCAACGTTTACTGGATGTATTCGGTCTTAATCGAGGATGACTTCGGCCTCAGCCGCGACGACGTCCGCACCCGACTGCGCCAGGCCAATATCGACAGCCGCCCCTTCTTTTACCCGGTTCACACCCTGCCTATGTACAATACCGGCCAATCGCTACCCGTTGCTGAAAAATTGTCGCGTCAGGGTATAAATCTGCCTTCCGGCGCAACCCTTACCTCCGAACAGATCGACTATATCTGCGACACACTGATCAACCTAGCCAAAAACCCTAAAGGATGAAAACCGCTATGAAAACAAATTTATCCGCCTTACCATCCTTCATAATTCATACCGCCTAATTCATAATTCCCATGCGCATTGTCATCCTTACCTACGAGAGCCTTTACTCAAATCTCATGACCGAACGCCTGCTTAAAGAATTTCCGGGGCAGGTCGTTGGTATTGTGCGATCCGATCGGCTCATTCACGGCAAAGATCTACCGGAAGCACTGCTGTATTTGGTGCGCAAAACAGGGATACGATTTGTTGGCCGTAAAGCCATAGAACTATTCCAAAGCCGCGCTACCGCTATTCTGTTCCGTCTTGTTGGCCGAGAACCGAAAGTTCACTCCCTACGCGATATGCGTCGTCTGTACGATGTACCCGTTGTTGGTTCGCGCGATATCAACGCCTCTGATACCGTCGAAAAAATCAAAAGCTGGCAGCCTGATGTCATTTTGTCGATTTATATGAACCAACTGATTAAAACCGATCTCATCGACCTGCCATCCATCGGCACCTTCAATATTCATCCGGCGCTGCTGCCTCGCCACCGCGGTCTGTTTCCCTATTTTTGGGTTATCACCAACCGCGAGTCGGAAACCGGGGTCACCATCCACTGGGTCGATAAAAAGTTCGATACCGGTGACATCTTGCTGCAAGAACGGATCGACGTGTCACCTAAAGATACCATCACCTCTCTAGGCTATAAATGTGCCGAGGTCGGGGCCAACTTGCTGGTCAAAGCCGTTAGAATTCTGGACGCCGGTACCCCGCTTCATACACCTCAAGATCACAATCAAGCCTCTTACCACTCCTGGCCCAAACCTGCCGACCAGCGCCGCTTTAGGCAACAAGGCGGACGCTACGGCACTATCTTCGAGTTGTGGAAATATATGTAACGCCACCGCTTCTTCTCCATCTATCACGCTCATTTTTGATCCAGCCTTTTTTGAGTATAATATATCCTATATATTGTGCATCAAATAAAATATATCTACTACATATAGTGTATTGGGGGCTTAAGATGGCATTTATAATGAGGTTGAAGCGGCACGTATGAAAGCCTCGATTATTCTGCCGACGTACAAAGAAAAAGAGAATATCGTCGAACTCATCTACGCTATTTTTCAAGCCATTCCTGCCGATTTAGACTACGATGTAGTTGTGGTCGATGATAATAGTCCCGATGGTACAGCCGAAGCCGTTCGCCAACATTTTCAAGACGACTCCCGCGTCAACCTGTTTGTTCGTACGAAAGATCGCGGTCTGGCT
>JAGRBZ010000136.1 GCA_020433805.1 Anaerolineae bacterium | reverse complement strand
GTAATACCCATCCTTTTAGGAGATGAATTCGCATAGCGACTAAAACTCGAAGTAAATAAATTGATTTTGGGTAAATACCCCAAACCAGGTCAGCAGTAATAACCCGGCTATATAAAATGCCCAGCGAACCGGCATTACTTTGGGTCGAATAACCTCCTCAATAGGACGGTCTTGGAGCAGATACTCACTTACCAGTAGAGCCATAATTAAGATCAGACTCAGTACAAAATCGGGCCATCCACGGGGCATAGGTGGTATCTGCCAGCCCCAATCAAAAAATATGGCTTGTAAATAATTGACAGCCTGTTGAATAGTGTCGGCTCTGAAAAATATTACCGATAGTGTTATCAGATTGAATGTGAGCACAATTTGCAGCAGCGCTATTGTTTTGTCCGGCAGGGTAAACGGCAGCAATTTAGGCATATAACGGTGGTAGTAAAATTGATACCAGCGGCCAACCATAATAAACAAGCCCTGTAGCCCGCCCCAGGCAATAAACGTCCAGTTAGCGCCATGCCACAACCCGACCAGAATAAATGTGATTATGAGCGCCGCATACCACGGCAAGTGCAGCCGGGGGTGACGCATAAGCGGAAACATCAGGTAATCTCTAAACCAGTTCGTCATGGTAATGTGCCAGCGTCGCCAGAATTCGGCGGGTGAACGGGCAAAAAAGGGACGCCGGAAATTCTCGCTCAGTTGAAAGCCCATCACTTTAGCCGTGCCGATAGCAATATCAGAGTAACCGGAGAAATCGCAATATACCTGAAAAGTAAAAAAATAGGTTGCCAATAAAATCGTGGTCCCATCGTATACACCGGGATTGTTGTACACTTCATCGACATAAAGAGCTAATCTATCGGCAATAACCAGCTTTTTTATAAAGCCCCACAATATTCTAATCAGCCCTGCTTTTACCTCCGCTTCATTAAAATAGTGAAGCTGCTTCAGTTGTGGGAGCAAGTGGCTGGCTCGCTCAATGGGGCCGGCCACCAGTTGGGGCCAAAATGAGACATACAGCGCAAAATAGCCAAAATGTTTTTCCGGCTCAATCCTGCCCTGATACACATCGATGGTGTAGCTAAGGGTTTGAAACGTGTAAAATGAAATACCAACCGGAAGCAGGAGATCAAAAGCCGGGACGTTATAAAAAATGTTAAATTGGTCAAGCAGTTGGCGGGTCGTTTCGTTAAAAAAATTTAGGTATTTAAAGCCAAACAACACGCCCAAATTTACCGCCAGACTGAGCCACAAATAACATCGTCGATGGAATTGGTGTTGAGTCTGCCCAATTTTTAGCCCGGCGTAATAATCAACAACGGTAGAAAATAGCAGCAGCAAGCCATATTCGGGCTTCCAGGCCATGTAAAAATAGTAGCTGGTGGCTAATAAGAATAGCCATCGCCGGCGGTGTGGTAGGCTAAAGTAAAGGAGAATAACTATGGGAAAAAAGAAAACGAAATGAAGCGAGTTAAATAGCACTGGCAGGAGTTCTAGATACCGGATTAAGCAAGTAGATAGTTTTACTCACAATCACGCTTCCTTGTTATTTACCAGGGCCTGATATTTTTGCCGATTGGCAGTGCGGGATAACTTGCCGTTGGGGGTCTTAATAATCCATCCCTTTTTTACCGGGTGGATTTCCCCCATGGTTAACTGGAGTGTTTGAAAAATCCGGCGGCGTAACGCTTGCTCAATATCATGCCAGCTTGAGGCATCGCAGGACTGGCTCAGTTCGCAAACCAATATGGCTTTTTCTGTACCGAGCACTTCATCGATAACGCCAAAAGCTGCGGCCTTATCGGGACGAATTCCGGGTACTGTATAGGCAATGGCTTCTATATCTTCGGGGTGAATATTTCTCCCACCAATAATTATCAAATCTTTTTTTCGACCACAAACATATAACTCACCGTCAGCTATATAACCCAAATCTCCGGTATAACACCAACCCTCACGCAGTACCTTTGCTGATAAGTCTGGCCGGCGGTGGTATCCGCTAAACAGTGATTCACTTTGTACCGCTATTTCACCCACATATCGTTCCGGCAAAGGCTCACTTTGCTGATTTACAATTGCCAACGCCATTCCGGCAACGGGTACGCCGGAACTAACTAAACTAATGGCGTTGGGAGCGTTTGAGTCGACCGGTATGGATTGACGGCGTTCAAGCAGTTGCTGTCCATCGACCCAATCTACTCTGGCGCGTTGCCCTGTAGGAGATGTTGTAACCATTAAGGTGAGTTCAGCCAGGCCATAGCCTGTTGTTAACGCCTCTTCACGAAATCCATATGGTTGAAAAGTCTCCAAAAAAAGTTGCTGACTCTGATATAAAATTGGCTCCGCAGCATTTGCTAAAAAACGTAAGGAGCTTAAATCTAACCCCGTTAAATTTTTTGCTCGCAGGGTGTGTGCGGTGTGGTTGTGAGCTGAGTTGGGTAAGAAAGAGAGCGTTCCTTTGTATTTATCAATAGCGCTTAAATATTTTTGGGGGTGACGCAGCCATTTGAATGGCGACATTAAAACGGTTGGAATACCTATCAACAATGGAGTCATCAACCCGGCAAACAAGCCGTAGTCATGATACAACGGGAGCCAGCTAACTATCACATCCTGCGGGTTGATGGCTAAGGCCTGAGAAAAGACTGCTGTCTGATGTAAGATAGCCCGGTGGCTTAGTGATACCCCTTTTTGTAGGCCGGTGGTGCCACTGGTGTATTGTAAATATGCGACTTGATGGGCAGAAATTTCGGTAAAGGGGCTAAATTTATGATCCAACGAAGTACGGTGAGGCTGGTCAACCGTCGAGCATTTTGCCTCGGCTAACATAGTGTCCAGATCGATTTTGAGGGAAGATTCAACCACTACTGCCTGGGCTTGTGCTGCTTGTACCAACAGGCAAAGCTGTTCAAGGTAGGTGGTTTTATTTGGTGCCGGTATATGATAAGGAAAAATCGAAGCGACAGCGCCGGTGTAAAAGGCTCCCAGCAAAGCAGCAATCAGATCAAGCGAATGAGGACGGGCGATGATAACAATGTCACCCGGACCGATCCCCTGGTTTTGCAAGGCTTGGGACCAGTCTAAAGCTTTGTGGTGTAAAGCCTCTACCGTTACGTTGACCTCACTCCCGTCATCGCCCATAAAAATGATGGCTATGGCATCAGGATGATGCTTGAATCGCTCTAGAAATGGCTCTATGACCGAGGTTGCTTGGTGTAGCATCATCTGTGGAGCGCCTTTACTACATAGTGACTAATGGCTTGTAACGTATCTAAATTTTCGACATTAAAATCTTTATCGGGAATGCGGACCTGAAATTCATCTTCAACAAAAAAACCAATTTGCACGAGTGAAAATGAGTCGATCAGTCCTCCTGCGATAAGCGAGGTTTCAGGCTCAAGGGGATAATTGGGGCGATGCAGCAGCTCTTGACAAATAAACGTTCGCAATCTACCATAAATTGCTTCTTCGGTCATAGGCTACCTCTTGGCTTTGATGCCGATTCCAATACAGGCAGATAATATACCGGATGTACCCTTTGGTCAAACTATTTTATGGCTCACATTGCGTTTTTTGCCAATTACATCGGTTTAGGTGGCCGAAACGGGGCCTATCTGTCGGCGCTTGATACTTTGATGGCCCTGTTGGCAACACCCCACCGGGTCACATCCATCAGCCAGATGATGCCCCCTATACCGCAGCAACTAGCCGGATACCGACTTAACCGGCCCAATTTTATTAAAATCCCGCCCCCTTTTCCTGACCAATTGAATTGGACACTCCCCCATCAGAGTGCAGCCTGGCTTTTGGGACGAAGCGATGCCCGCAGTTTGAAAGCGCTCAAACCGGATCTGCTGCTGGTAAACGGCTTAAATAGCCAACTAACCCTCAATACCATGCCCTATTTTGGCCTGCCCTCGGCCAAACAATCGGCCCTGATTGTCCACAACACACCTTCTGTACATTATCTTAAAGATGCCGATTGGGCCGTTAGCATTGCGACGCGCTACGATCACCTGATTTTCGTTTCTCCGCAAGCGCAGCAAAACTGGCTGGTACTCGATACGCTAGCGGGGAAGCGCAGCTTTGTTATTCCTAACTGTGGTCCTGAAGAAAGGGCATTGGCCCTGATGAGCCGACCTAAAGCCGCCGTCCGTCGGCATTTGGGTCTGCCGGTCGATGACCTCATTGCCGTCTGTGTTGGCTCCATCGAACCCAGAAAAGGACAGGATTTGCTAGTACAGCAATTTCCGCTATTATTAAAATATCTACCAAATCTAACTTTGTTACTGATAGGCTCCACGCCAGGCCGGTGGGGGCAAACACTTACTGACTATGTAGCCCACAGCCCGTGGGCTAAGCGGCTATGCTACCTGGGTAGCAGGCCGAATGCACTGGCCTATATCTATGCCGCTGATATCCTGCTACTTCCCTCACGGGCCGAAGCCCAAGGGCGGGTACTACTGGAGGCGGCCTTGCTAAAAACAGCCGTCATTGCCACTGCTGTTGGCGGTATCACCGATGTAATCAAACATCAGCAAACGGGCCTATTGTTTGAGTCTGATCGGCCCCGGATGCTGGTTGAAGCTTTTGCCCAATTAGGTAGTGATGCTGCTCTGCGCCACAATTTGGCAGAGCAATCTAACCAACGTTACTGGACCCACTTTTCCCGTTCCCTCCAAATCCAACGGTATCAAGCTGCTCTGAGAAGGATGTTAGCCTAAATGCCTCAGCAACCCTTTGATGTTGTCACTGTTCCTGATTTTTCCGGGAAAAATGCCCGCTTATTTGAGTTGCGAGCGCTATTTTTTCTAGCATTTTGGTTGGAATATGCCGGTTCATGCCGCGATTACCCTTTGCATCTGGCCTGTATTGGGCCTCCTCCTGAAAGCGTACGTCGGTTAGCCGCCCGCTGCAATGCTGCTATCACGATTCACACTCCCGTTCAGGCAAATCATGGTCAAACCATCAACAAAGCCCCGGCTTTGAGGTAAACCATCAAACCGACCACATGCTGCTGCTCGATACGGATGTTTTGGTTTTGGACGATTTTAGCGCAATGGGCGATCTACAAGGGTGCGTTGCTGCCGCCGTTGCTCACCGGGCCAGAGTGCCCCACAACTATTGGCAGGAAATTTACCCCTTGTTAGAGTTATCGCTGCCCACTGATCAAGTCATTGTTTTGTGCCAAAAAATCAATGCCCCCCGTGCTTTAACCATAGCTACCGCCGATGCCAAATACTTGACACTGCCCTACTATAATGGAGGGATGGTCTTCATGCCCTGGGATTGCCCCCTACCGAGTCTCTGGGTAGAGTATGTGGGCCGCATTGCCAAATTTTTTAAATCCCGCCCTAACGCTATAAATTCAGTCTTAAAGTCAGATATGGCCGGGTTAGCCGCAGCCATAGAGCGATTAAAGCAACAGGGGGCACGCTTCAAAACCATTCCAGACCCTCTGCATGGTCACTGGCTGCATTTGCAAGGCGGTTTGCTTTCCCTGCCCCAGATAAAGCTCTTTCATAATACCGGCTCATTTAAGTTGCCCGGCAAAGAAACCACTGCTACTGCCACCTGGCAATGGCGGGGGATTGGCCCAGTATGGCTTTATCATGACCTAAAACGGACTCTGACGAGACGCGTTCACGACCAATGTCTACTTCTGCGAAAACGGCACTGTCATCTGCTTAACGTGATGAAGGCCAGTTTAACCCTGGCCTATCGCCAGCAAAAATTGTATAATAAATATATTGCATCAGTGTTACTATGAGTCTGCTTTATAAAGCTATTTATAGCCGTGCAGGGCGTGTTTTTGAGAATTGGCCCCTGATCGGCCCAAAAATCAAATGGTTGCGCAAACTCAATTTGTATGATGTTCTACTAATCTCATTTCCGAAATGTGGCCGAACCTGGCTGTTGGTGCTTCTAGGTCGGGCCATTCAACAACATTTTGAAATTCCTTCAGAGACTCCTCTTAACAATCCGGCAACAATGAGCCGGTATAACGCTGCTATACCTACAATACTTCCTACACACAAAACCTTTTTTACGGAGAAACGGATAGGGTCATTGACCCAATTTAGGCAGAAAAAAATAGTACTGCTGGTACGGGATCCCCGAGATGTGGTGGTTTCGCGCTATTTTCAGATTACCAAACGGAAGAATGAAATTAAGTTCAACGGGTCGATGGCTGAATTTGTCTATGCGCGGCAGCGTAGCTTTAACAGCTTCTTAGATTATTATCACCAATGGGCCAGAGTACGCCATCAGTTGCCGGAATTGCTGCTAGTACGCTACGAAGATTTGCATGCCCAAACGGAAGAGCAACTAACCCGTGTGTTGGCTTTTTGCGGTTTACCGCAAATAAGCCAACAAACAATTGCCGAAGCCGTGGCTTTTGCCGATTTTAATAATATGCAGCGGCTGGAGGCGAAGGGATTCTTTCAATCTGGAAAACTGCGTCCTAGAGACCTCACTGATTTTGAGACGTTCAAAACCCGGCGGGGTAAGGTGGGTGGGTATGTTGATTACCTGGCACCAAAGGAAATTGAGTACATGACCTATCGTATGGCAAAGGAGCTTGATCAATTTTATGGCTACCACAACACATGCTAAACCGCTCGATTTTCTAGTAATTGGGGCCAGCAAATCTGGCACTACCAGCCTGCATCATTACCTCCGCGCCCATCCGCACATTTTTTTGCCAGAGCGCAAAGAGCTGCCCTATTTTACCAAAAATAAAGAGTGGTACCAGGCCGGTTGGGATGCTTTTGTAGCTCGCTTTTACGCCGATGCCTCACCCCAAGCCCTATGGGGAAAAGTAACCCCGCAATATATGTCTGAGCGACAAATACCCCACTCCATCCATACGCATATGCCCCAGGTTAAGCTGGTTGCCCTGCTGCGTAATCCGGTTGATCGCGCTTTTTCGTACTATTCTATGATTTGCCGTCAAGGCAAAGAAAATCGCTCCTTTGCGGAGGTAGTTAACCAGCAGTTATCGCCTCAAGCCCTCGTTAAAGCCCGGCAAGCCCCGCTGGGCGGCATACATAATTACTACACTTATATGGTACGCGGTGAATATGCGCGTATTCTGGGCTACTATCACCAGTACTTTCCGCCGGAGCAACTGTTTGTGGTTTTTACCGATGATCTGAAACGAACTCCCCAACGCACCATCGACTCCATTCTTAGCTATATTGGCCTGCCATCCGGTTTTGTGCCGCCAAACCTGAGCCAGCGGTACAATTTTGCTACTGAAGACAGCCTCGGCCCCTTTGCTGCCAAAGTTAAAACCGTGCCCCCCATCAGTTGGGTCTGGGATTTGTTGCCGCCAAAACCTCGTCGGCGAGTACGGCGATGGGGCGAACAGCGGTTGCGCACTTTATTAAACCCGACTTTAACTTGCCCACCAGATATTCGGGCCAAATTGGTCGATTTTTATCGGCCCGATGTGCAAAAATTGGAAGCGCTACTGGGTCGACCGCTTCCCTGGCCGGAGTTTTATTAAATACAACCCATTTAATGCGTCAGATGGCCTCGTTAGAAAAATTTTTTAAACTTAAAAAGTTGCGAGTTGTGACGGTTACCACGTATCTCATAATTTGGGTCACGTACGCCCTATTGTTGCGTATTTGCTACTACTTTGTTCTGGGCCTCCCCGTCAAACTTGTTACAGAGATGACTATCGGTACCGGCGTAGTAGGGTGCGTGGTGGGTCTATTAATTTTATTACGCCCATGGCTAAGCTTTCGTAGGCAAACTTCTAACTCTACAGTGACCTTTCATGCTAATCGTATTTTTAGCGCCATTGTGATGATTGTGGTCATTTACACCATTACGCTAACTGCCATCAACGAGCTGCCCCCGGCGGTGGCAATATCACCGTGGGTCGGCCATTTAAATATCGCTTTGTTTTATCGGCTTATTTATTATCTTCTGCTGATTTATGTGCTGTTGACGGCCCTGGAAATTTTTGGCCGATTTCCCTTAGCCGAAACCGGGCTGACCTTGATCGTTAGTTATGGCGTGTTAAATGGCGGCTTCTTCAATATTTTTGAAACTACCAAAGTGTCGCTGTTCTATGGTTTAACGCTAATTACCTTTTTGGTCCACCTTATTGAGCCTAGACCCAGTGCTCCAAAAAACTATCTAGCGTTGCCAATTGTCATTTTTGCCTTAATAGGTGCCGTGGCTACATGGCAAGCCTTTTATGTTTACGCCAGTTTTGTTCGGTGGGTTGCTCTGCTTAACTGGATGGTGGTCTATTACCTTCTGGTGACGGTGATCGGCAGTTTGCAGCAGGTTAAACGGCTAATGGTGGCCCTGTTGATGATGGCCGGCTTGGTAGCTATTGCCGCGCTAAGTACCCTGCCGCCAACGGCGTGGCAAGTCGGCTGGACCAGAGCTTTATCTTTGAGGCTTCATATTGGCCAGGCCTATAGTAACCCTCTGGGAATTTATACCGCGATGTACATAGTGTTAAGTTTGGGATCTTTATCAATTTGGTCAAAACGCCACCAGCGGATGGGGTTAATACTGCTTAGTCTGCTGCTATTTACGGTACTGGTGTTAACATACTCCCGCTCAACTGCGGTTGCACTTGGTATGGGGTTAATCGGGCTTTTCATAGCATCCACTTATCGACGAATACCAGCCGATAGCCGCTTGCTTTTGATGAAAAAGTCAGTAAATAATCAAAAAAGAGTTGTAGTAACGCTGATTCTGGTTTTACTGGTTACCGGCATTTTGGTTGCGTTTGGTTTCCTTAATCGCAACAGTTCCGCATTGCGCAGTATTTCTCATCTGGCAGGGCGGCTTTACCTGTGGCAAGTTACTGTCAACAGCATAAGTAGTGCTCCGGTAATAGGCTTGGGTCTGGATAATAACTTAAATCCTCTCTTTTATGATGTCCTATCATCCAAAGAATTGAAATCCGTTCATCACTTCATCACCACTACTCATACCCATAATTTGTTTCTGGAGGTGGGTAATGCCACTGGTTTGATAGGTTTGGTCGCGTTTATCTGGCTTTTGGGGGCGGCTACGCTTTATAGCTGGCGGGCTGTTACTAACCAGCAGTTAGGCACAGTCCAGCGCTGGCTATTAACCGTTTTTTGTATGATCGGAGTTGTCTTGATGGTGCCGCATATGTTAATAATGGCACTTAGCACGCAAAGTCTTATTGCCGGCTCTTTCTGGCTGCTGCTGGCTTTATTCGTGATTACAGGACGAGCACAACTGGAAACTACAGCCCCACCGCATGCCTCTCAATTTATCTCCCCCCGGCACTCTATGTTTTTTGCCGGGCTAACGTTTCTGGCGGCAGTGGTCGTGGTAGGTCGACCGGTGGCAGCCGACAATTTCTATCAACAGGCCAAAAGGGCACTGACTACTGATAATCAGGCAGAAATAACTCAGGCCGTAGCATGGGCCTTATGGCTGGATCCTCTCAATGCCCAGATCCGCAGCGATCTGGCCCAGGGGATGATCAAATGGGATGGTCCCGCAGCGATACGGTTGTATCAACAGGCGATAACCCTGCGTCCCTACTACGCACCTTACCACAACGCTTTGGGCTGGCTCTACTGGCGAGAAAATCAACTTCCGGCGGCCATTACTGCCTTTGAACAAGCTGTTGCCTTGGACCGGTACGAGTTGACCGGCCCCCCTTATCATATCCATCTGGCCTATGCTTATGCTGCTGCCGGCCGTAAACAACGGGTCATAAAAACCCTGCGCGCCAGCCCCAATCTAAGCTTAGCTTCCATCAAAGAGCCTGATTGGCGATTGGAAGGTCAAAACGTGGCGCTGGCCTATGCCCCATCAAATGATGTCGGCTATCAAGACCCGTACATTCGATCGCTCATCGATATGCACTTAGGGTTGCTCGATGCCGTGCCTGATACGGCTGTGTCAACCACGCAGCCACACATTTATCTGAGTGAACTCATGCCAAAGTTAATCGCCATCGAGTCGGCTACCGATAGTGAACTGTCTGCCATGCCTGCCGCAAACTTAATCAAGCGGGCTAACAATTTTGCTCGTTTAGGCCGGCATGCTCTTGCTATAAGGCTGTTGGCTTTTACCCGAAATTTACCACCTCCCCATACCCCCGCCGAAGCCAGACAATACATTCAGCGCGGTAACACCTATCACCGGTTGGGAGAAACCGTACAAGCACAGGCCGATTTAGAGACGGCTCGACAGTTTGTGAAAACGGCCTCATTGCATCGCAGTTTGGGGCTGCTCTATCAAGCACAGGGCAAGCTACCAGAAGCTGCCGCCGAGTTTGAAGCGATGGCTGCCTTCTGGGAAATGGAGGCACCCTTGCCGGAACAATGGTGGCTTGAGGCCGGCCATGCCTTTCAGCAAGCCGGGCACCTTGACCAAGCGATAGAAGCCTACAAGATGGCTCAATTTGCCGGCAACTTTCCAGACCGATATATCCGGACCCAATTGATGATTAACCAGATTTATCTGGAACAAAACTCTCCCACCAATGTGCTATCGAGCGGGCAGCGTATTGTGCGATTATTGGCAGAATCCCAACCGGATATCGACACGGTAAGGCCATTGCTATCTAACTTAGCAGCCCAAACCGGACAGGCTTACGATCGTCTGGGTATTGAAATAGATGCGGCTTTGCAAAATCAACCCCGTTCACTCGACCCCAATAACCCGGTCGTTCGGGCCTACCTGCACCTACTCGTCGAAAAGATGACCACCACCTCAACAAGCTTGTATCCGTCATCCAGCCAACCATAAATAGGTATTTAAACCGATAGTCATCACAGCGTAGTGGATAGACGCTCCAAAGAAGGATGCAAATTTCGATGATCTTTGATGCACCTCGAATGGTTAATTCAAATTCCATCAGGAGGCGACTGTTTTTAGTTGGCTGCCCCCGCTCCGGCACCACGTTACTGCAAAGTATGCTAGCCACCCATTCGGCTATCGCCTCTTTTCCCGAAACGCATCTACTGGTAGCTGCCGGCCGTACCCGCCAGGCCAGATGGTGTACCCGGCTCGGGTTGGCCTCACCAGAATTGAAAAAGCAGATGCACACCTTTTTGTCTCACATTAACCACGCCGATTTACACGCCTTGGTGCCGCAGCGCCTGCTGTGGTTAAGCCAATATATAAAGGTGATGACTGGCCTTTTGGATGCCGCAGCGATGCAGCAAAGCACGGCCATTTGGCTTGAAAAAACTCCCGGTCATTTGCATTACCTTGCTTATCTAGAGCGATACATTCCTGAGGTGAAATTTATCCACCTGGTCCGTAACGGTGCCCAGGTCGTGGCTTCACTTTATCAGGTTACCCGGCGACACCCTCAGGTCTGGGGTGGGCATTATCATCTCAATTACTGCATTGCCCGCTGGAATAGAGACATTGAGATAACCCGGCAATACTACCGGCACCCCAGGCACTATGTAGTCGACTACCAGCGTCTGTTGTCTAACCCGGCTCTAGAGTTATCTAACTTGTGTAACTTTATGGGCGTTGATTTTGAGCCTGAGATGCTCACCAACTACCCTTTTGTTGCCGACAGCCTGATTTTGGACCATGAATTCTGGAAGCACGCTGCCAGAAAACCACTGCACAAAAATGATTGGGGTAAGTTCAATGACCTGTTTGACAAAAGGCAACAGGATTATATATTCTCTAATTTAAGAGAGGAAGGCGACACCGTAAAAATTTTTCGCGATGATACCTCTTGGCAATTATCTTCACGTAACAACACCGGCAGGAGTCTTACTTGAAGATGGCTAAAATCCGAGGCATATTTATCACCGAATTACGTCCCTATCCCCCTTATGGGGGGCAGTTTATGCGCTGTTATCAACTGCTTGCCGGCCTGAGTCACTATTTTGAGATAATTGTACTTGCCCCCGAAGTTGCCCCTACTTGTTCTGTGGCTGCCAAAGTAGTGGCCTGGCATGGGTTACCCATTTACAATCAGCAAACCAGCCTGGCCCACGGCCAAAATTTCTACTACCGTTTGATGCCCCGCCCGGTCTGGACCAACTGCATCGCCGATCTCTGCCGGACATACCACCCCCGTTTTATCTGGTTTGATTATGGTCATTGGGGGCAATATGTGCCTTTTGCCCAGCGCAACCATATCTCTACAATTATGGACGCGCACAATATTCAATCTGAACTAACCCACCAGCTTAGCCGAACTTTTTCCCCGTTTAGCCAAGAACGAATCATTAACTGGCTGCGCTATCTGGCCCAGCAGCAGCATGAGCGGTTTTTATTTCGCCGCTTCAACCGAATTGTAAGCGTTTCCGAAACCGACCGACGCTACCATGCCCGCTTTGTAGGTAACCAGCGCAGTATCATCATCCCCAACTATATCGACGAGACCAATTACACCTGCGACCAGATTGCGCGCCGCGACAATTTGGTCGTCGTGACTGCCAATTTTGCTGCCCCCCAAAATCGCCATGGGACCAGATGGTTGCTGAACCGAATATGGCCTCTGATCCGCCAGGCTGTACCCCAAGCCGAACTGCGATTGGTAGGTCGGGGCGCAGATGAACTAATCCACGAGAGCGATGGCCCACCGGGAGTTTCCTATGTAGCCGACGTGCCAACCGTTGCGCCTCATTTGCGCGAAGCTGCCCTGGCAATTGTTCCTCTTAAACAAGGTAGCGGTACGCGCCTTAAAATTTTAGAGGCCTGGGCCTGCGAAACACCGGTTGTTAGCACCCGTTTAGGCGCGGCAGGATTGCAGGTTGAGTCGGGTGAAAATATCATCCTGGCCGACTCGGCTCGGTTGCTGGCCCAGGAGGTTGTTTATCTGCTAAATAATCCCCAGGTAGGCGCAGTTCTGGCCCACAGAGGGCTGGCCACGCTGCGGCAGCATTACACCGCCGCCGTCAACACAAGTCGCTTGAAAGCGTTGGTAGAGGGGGTTTTAACCGAATGATTGTGCTATCCGCGGGTATGCCAAAATCCGGTACGGCATGGTATTTTAACGTCACCAATGACTTACTCATTGCTGCCGGCTATGCCGATGCCCGTATTGTGCGCCGTAAGTTTCATCTGCACCCCATTCTAAAACACCCCGGTTGCTACCTGAAAGGCCCAACCTGGCTCAAGCCCACCCTATTGATACCGCATTGTTGTGGATACACTTTTGCTGTGAAAACCCATGAGTCACCCACCCGCAAATGGCGAATGTTGGCAGCCGCTGGTGTGCTTAAACCCACCTACATTTATCGTGACCCGCGCGATGTCGCTTTGTCGGCTTTTGAACATGGCCAAAAGCTGCGTCAGGCCGGCAAAACCTATTCATTTGCGCCCCTGACCACTATCGAGGCGGCTATTTACAAAACCAGAGCCTGGCTAGAAATTTGGGAAGCCTGGAAAATCTACGGCCAGGCATTTATGACCCGCTATGAAGCGTTAATAACCAATCCACTTGAGGTTATGCAGCAAATGATCGATTTTTTGGCTCTACCGCCAATATCGGAGCAGACGCTGCTGTCCATCGCTCAGTCATACGAGGTCAAGAATTTGCCCAATCTTGAATCGGAAAAAGGCGGGCTGCATTTTAACCAGGGCAAAGTAGGGCGGTTTAGACAAGTTATGACTCCGGCTCAACTGGATTTGTGCCAAAAACATCTGGGCGATTATATAGAAGAGATGGGATATACCCCGTGAATGGCGACATGATGACTACGCATACATCCGTACAACGCGATGAGCTGTCAACTCCACCCCGGCTAACCGATTTACCCGCTCCGCCGCCGGATAAAGTCGGTTGGCCCTGGACCGAACCGGCCCCAGTCCCATCGACAATTATGCCCGATGGCATATCATGGCCGCGGATCAGCGTGGTTACGCCTTCCTTTGAGCAAGGCCAATTTCTAGAAGAGACAATGCGTTCGGTGCTGCTGCAAGGCTATCCCAACCTTGAATACTGGGTAGTAGACGGTGGTAGCCGTGACGGCAGCTTGGACATCATCAAAAAATATAGCCCCTGGCTAACCGGCTGGATCAGCGAGCCTGACCGGGGTCAAGCCCACGCCTTGAACAAAGGTTTTGCCATGTGTACCGGCCAGTTATTAGGCTGGATCAACAGCGATGATCTTCTGCTGCCGGGTGCGCTACCGGCTCTGGCTCTAGCCTACCGGCAGAACCCCCACGCTCTGCTGATGGGGCCGGTACAAAATTTTGACACTCAGCATGGATTCAGTTGGCTGGTTACACCCAAAAATGTTACTCAGCCGGCCATACTGCGTCCATGGCACCACAACTTTGTTTGGCACCAACCGGGTTTCTACTTTCCTCGTTCTGTCTTTGCTCAGGTGGGCAGCTTTGATGAGTCTTTTCGCTACATTTTCGACCAAGATTGGTTGTACCGGGCTTTAACCGTGGCTCCGGTTCAATACCTCACCCAGCCGCTGGCCAAATTTCGCTATCATCCGGCCTCAAAAACCGTGGCCGAAGCATCCCACTGGGCAAAGGAGGATGAAATTTTCATTCGCCGGTATCTGAATATCGCTCAGTCGGATTGGCCTTTGGTGCAGGCCGCCTTAGAAGTGCGCCGGGCCGAAATCTCCCTACGAGCCTATTCTCTTAACCGCAAACAGGGGGTTATCCATCTCATGAACGCCCTGCGGACCAACCGAAAAATTATAACACTGCGTCTATTTTGGCTCTTAACGGCTAAAGCCATCACGCCGCACCGAATAATGGTTTACCTTCGACCTTTTTATTTAAGACAAAAGTTTAGACAAGTTGCACCCAGCAGACCTGTTTCTAAAATGAATCCATAAGTGAGAGTAATTGCCCTATGCGCATTCTGCTTGCCAATAAATATTACTACCTACGCTCTGGCACCGAGCGTTATATGTTCAATGCCACGCGCCTGTTAGAGAAACAAGGCCATGAAATTATCCCTTTTGCCATGCATCATCCCCGCAACCGACCCACCGCCTACGCTCGCCACTTTATAGACCCTGTTGATTTTCATCGCTTAGATTGGCGCGGTTGGCCCCAGGCCGTCCAGCGGGTTATTTACTATCGACCGGCGGCTAAAAAGCTGGCTGCTCTCCTAAACGAAACCCGGCCTGAACTGGTACAACTTCACAATATATACCACCACATCTCTCCTGCCATTCTGCCGGAAATAACCCGCCGCAATATTCCTGTTATTCACAGCCTCCATGACTATAAGCGTATTTGCCCCAATTACTTGCTGTTGGCGCATGGTTCTGTCTGTCAGCGGTGTCGAGGCCACCGCTACTACCATGCTCCGCTGCAAGGCTGCCTGCATGGCTCGCTAAGTTGGAGTTTAGTGGCCGGTCTGGCGGCCTATATCCATCATTGGCTGCGCATCTACCAGCGGCACGTAACGCTTTGCCTGGTGCCTAGTCGCTTTATGTACGACAAAATGATCGCCTTTGGCGCAGACCCGGCCCGGATAAAGGTTATTGGACATTTTTTGTTTCTTGATGCGTTTGAACCGGACTTTACACCAGGGTCAGAAATTATCTATGTGGGTCGCCTTTCGCCGGAAAAAGGGTTGCGAACCTTGCTACGGGCTATGCGCCAATTGCCTCATTTATCATTAACCCTAATTGGAGAAGGACCACAACGTCCAGAGCTAGAGCGGCTGGCATTAGATTTGCCTCATGTTCGATTTGCCGGCTATCTGGCCGGCGCGGCCTTGCAAGAGGCCGTGCGGTCAGCCCGACTGGTCGTTGTACCCTCTGAGTGGTACGAAGTGTTTGGGCAAGTTGTGATAGAGGCTTTTGCTCTGGGGAAAGCCGTGGTGGCAGCCAATATCGGCGGCTTGCCGGAACTCGTTGACGATCATCTTAATGGTCGGTTATTTACCCCAGGTGATGCTGATGAACTGGCCCATATCCTGGCCGAAATGGCGGCTCAGCCGGCCCGCTTGGCCGAAATGGGCCGGGCAGGCCGATGCAAAGTGGCTCGGCAATTTTCTCCAGAGATCCATTATGCCCGTCTGTTAGATATTTATCGACAATGTCATAAACCGGGAGGCTAACCATGAAATATCGCTGGGCATGGTTATTATTCGTAATTGGCGGCGATGCATGGGTTGTAATAGTGGTTCACCTATTACTGTTGTGGCTGCGTTATGGTGGCACTTACCTCCATCCGGCTTCAATCTTAATGAGCAGTTACCGTTTAGGATTGATCCTAACCCTGCTGGTGACTGGGGCTATGTTGACCATCTCCGGGGCTTACCGACTGCCGCAACCCTTTGACCGAATTTCTGTCTCGGCCCGGCTGTTGCGGGCAATGGTCGGGTACATATTGGTTATCAGTCTGCTAATCTACCTCCTGAAACTGAGGGACAGTTCAACCTCCTCTTCCTACTCACGCTTTGTGGTAGGTGGTGGGTGGCTGCTCATGTTTTTTGCATTGGCGGCCTGGCGGCTATCGATTGGGCGTTTACAGAGGGCTTTATTTCGGCGAGGTTGGGCCACCCGACGCGTGGTCATAATGGGGTCGGCGGCTCAGGCCCAACTGCTGGCTGAGGGACTGCAACGACGGTGCTGGCTGGGTGATTGGGTGGTTGGCTTACTTGTGCCGGGTTCAGAACCATCCGTTAAGACCCGGCCCAAAGCGGCGTTTCCGATTTTTCAGTGTATGACTTTAGAAGAAGTAGATGACTTAGCTACGCGGTTGAAGATAGAGAGAATATGGTTGGCCCTGCCGCCTGATCAGGCAGCAGAACACCTGCTTCGGCTTCTGAACGCACCGCCGTTGCCGGTTACATGGGCTATGGATCACGCCGGATTTGAACGTTGTTTGCCTATACTGATCGATAAACTTTCTGCGGATAATTCAATAGAACGCGCAGAGACCCTTGTCACCCAATTGCAGAAGCGGGTCCTGCTCATGCAGGACCCGTTGGCCTTGCCGCGCGTCGCCTTTGTTGGTTTGCGGGGTATTCCGGCCAGCTATGGCGGCGTCGAGCGATATGTTGAAGAATTGAGCGTGCGGCTGGTTGGGCGGGGTTACCAGGTGGCGGTTTATTGCCGGTCACATTACAGCCGACAGCGGGGGCAGTACAAAGGGGTAACTTTGCGGCACTTGCCCTGCCTCAATACCAAACATTTTGAGGCTATAACCCACACAGCGTTGGCTACCTTACATTTGCTGTTTATGGAGGACGATATTGTTCACTATCAGGCCCTGGGACCATCGCTGCTGGTCTGGCTTCCCCGACTTTGTGGGCATAAGACGGTTGTTACCGTACAAGGGGCCGATTGGCAACGGGCTAAGTGGGGAACGGTGGCAAAAACCGTTCTAAAAACAGGTGAGTGGGCAACCGCATATTTACCGCATCAGACAATTACCGTGTCCCGTGCTCTCCAGCAATATTACCGTCAGCGGTATAAACAACACGTCATGTACATCCCCAACGGCGTTAATAGCGCTGTTCATCAACCGGCAAATCACATTCGAACTCTAGGCTTAGAGGCAGGTAACTATATTCTAACCGTCGGACGTCTTACACCAGAAAAGGGATATCACACTTTGATTGAAGCCTATCGTCGGCTTAATACCGATAAAATGCTGGTCATTGCCGGTGGTTCAAGCCATACCGCCGCGTATGTTGACCAGTTGTATCGTTTAGCTAAAGGTACGTCGATTATCTTTACCGGATACGTTTATAAGCGAATGCTGGCAGAACTCTACAGCAATACGTATCTGTTTGTCTCTGCCTCTGAGGTCGAAGGATTGCCCCTAACCTTGCTGGAAGCGTTAAGTTTTGGCGCTAGGGTTTTAGTAAGTGATATTCCAGCCCATCAAGAGGTGTTGAACGGGCGAGAATACACCTTTTGCGCCGGTAGCCAAACATCGCTGACAACTACCCTACAACTGTTGTTAAGCTCACCCCAAGCAATGCAGTCGGCTGCCGCGGTACAACAGTACGTCGTAGATAGGTATAGTTGGAAACGTGTAACGGATGATATTGAACGGCTCTATCAAACGCTGTTTACCTCCCATCAGGTATAGAGTCAGAGCGGTGCTCTAAACGAGATTTTGACATAAGCCAGGGAAAGAAACCAGGGTTTTCGGTGAATTCGATCAATTTTGCGCTAAAAACGGCTCACGCAAGCGCGTATTTTCAGTTCTAAAGTTAAAATCCTGGTTTCTCAGACCGAAGTCTCGTTGTCGTATTAGAGTAGGTTATTGTAAACCAATAACCAAATAACAGAGACAATAGAGACAAAAGGCCCATTGATAGTTTAAGGTAGGGGCGTTATACTGACACCATCCCAAATGTTAAAAACTCCTCAATATCACCTCCGTATACGATAGTGTTATGCTCGTAATGTCACTTAGGAGGTGTTTAAGAGATTCGTTTTGAGGAACGAACGATAAAGCTATGGAGATTTGGATGGCTGAAGAGCAGGGGCAAATTTTGGTAGTTGATGATAGTTTGTTGAATCGTCGTAAATTGTCTCTAGGTTTGGAACAGCAGGGGCATACGGTTACGTTAGCCGAAAATGGCAAGAAAGCATTGGAGTTGCTTCAAACGAATCAATTTGATTTAGTTTTGCTCGATATTTTGATGCCTGAAATGGACGGGTATCAAGTACTCGCCACAATGAAGAAAAGTAACGTGA
>JAGRBZ010000135.1 GCA_020433805.1 Anaerolineae bacterium | reverse complement strand
CAGGATGCGTATCAAGAAGTATCGTTTCGGGGTCGCCTCAGTGAAAATACCGTCGGTTGGCTGATGTTTACGGATCATCCGCTTATTGGCGTTGGGCTAGAAAACTATAAAACCAACTATCTTCACTATTCGGAAGATTTAGGGATTGATGTCCGACGTGAGGAACGCGGCGCTCACAACATGTATCTCGAAATTGCAGCAGAAACCGGTTTGATGGGGCTGTTTGCGATGGGGCTGATTATGTGGGTCCTGTATCGAGCAGTGCGTTCCGCTGAAGCTGATTTTGAGCGGGCCGGGATGCCCGATTATGCCAATTTGGTCTTTGCTTTTGGCGTCGGCCTGCTGGGATTTTTTGCGGTTGCTATTGTAAAGCACATGGCCCATCCTCGGTATTTTTGGATGTTATGCGGCATTGCTTTATCTATGCCCTACGTTGCCAAACAGGAATTACAAGCCCGTTTGATGGATAATTCTCGAAGCGTTACAAATGCGGTTAGGTCTGGAGTGCGGCAGCATGATAAATAGAGCACCCATTTTTGTCAACGGTTTTCAACGCGGCGGCACGAATATTCTGGTCAATTTCATTACCTCACATCCTCATGTCTGTGCCGTAGGCGAAACCCAAAAGATCTTCTATGGCCGGCATAAGGAAGCGTTATATAAGCAATACATCCAGCGCGTTAGCTACCTACCCATTTTTTTAGCCGCTCGACAGCACATTTTTTGGCCCGAACGTTTTTATGAGCGAAACAAGCTGCCAACGCTGATAAAACATTACACTGACTGGGTTTTCTACCGCAATAAATTGGCCTCGCCTCATAATACCTATGAGGACCCACACATGGTCATTACAAAAGAGGAACTCGCTCAGACCCGTTTCCTTTGCAAGAATGTCAACGGAGTAGTTTTTGCTTCGCATGTGTTTGCTGATATGTACCCCGATGCAACGTTTATTGGACTTATCCGGAATGGTTTCGCTCTGTGTGAGAGTTTTATTCGCCGGGGGTGGACCGCCGAGCGATTTGGACGCATGTATGAAACAGTCTGCCAGAGAATTATTAAAGATGCCGCACAGTTAGACAATTATCACCTGGTGCGCTTTGAAGATATTATTACCAATCCGGTGGCGAGTGCCCAAACCATCTATAGCTATCTTCATCTGGATATTACTAAGGTTTCTAAATTTAGGTTACAGGCCAAAAAATCGATGACCACTAATGGCAAGCGCAAGTACGCTTTTGGCGGCAATGTCGATCGAGAAGTGCATTGGTTTCCCATCGATCAGTTAGAGCAGTATATCCAAAAAGATGTCAATAAGAATCAAATCGCGCGTCTTCGTGATACGGATAAAAAAGTTTTTTTACAGTACGCCCACGCTTCCATGGAAAAGCTAGGCTATCTATCGTGACAGATTTTATGGATAAAGGGTTATCAGCAACTATGAATCAGCGATCCTATTGCAATGTGTCACTGGCATCGGCTGGACTTGGTAAACAGATGTCGGATCAGATTTTAAGCTTGGCTTTACGAATCATCTTGAAATGACCGAACAAAAACAACGCAACCTTAATAAATCTATCGTTCAGGGTGCTTTTTGGTCCTACAACACGTTTTATGGCAGTAAGCTGCTGGTCTTTATAAGCACCATTATATTAGCCCGATTACTCACCAAAGAAGATTTTGGGGTGGTCGGGTACGCCCTGCTAATCCTCAGCTTTTTGGGTGTTATGGAGGATTTAGGCATTGGCAAAGCCCTAATCTACCATCGTGATGATCCGGAAGCCGCCCACACGGCGTTTTGGTTGGGCTTGGCCACCGGTATCGCTTTGTTTTTTGCCACGTGGTTTATAGCCCCTCTCGCGGCGGTCTTTTTTAATGATGAGCGTATCATTCCGATTACGCGGGCTTTGGGGTTGACCTTTCCTATCTTTGCTTTAGGCAATGTACATAGTGCACTGCTGGAAAAAAATTTGGAGTTCAAGCGTACCTTTGGCCCCGAAGTTGCCAAGATGGGGGGCAAAGGCATCGTATCAATTATGTTTGCCCTGCTCAACTTTGGAGCGTGGAGCTTGGCCCTTGGCCACTTAACCGGCTCGCTAATTTCGACGGTTGTCTATTGGCGGGTTTTACCGTGGCGACCGGCTTTTCGTTTTTCACGTCGTCACGTAAAACCGCTTCTTTCCTATGGGGGGAGTCTGGTTTTGGTGGCAGCTATGGCCATGATTTCGACCAACGCCGATTATCTCTTTGTGGGACGTTATCTGGGAGCCGCAGCTTTAGGCGTTTACACGCTGGCTTATCGCATCCCGGAAATGGTCATTTTGCAGATTAGTAAAGTAGTAGCCCGCGTTCTATTCCCGGCGTATACCAAAATTAGGGAAGATGCTAAAGCGTTGCAGGATGCATTCCTGTCTACTATTCGCTATATCTCTATGATCACCATCCCGTTAGGTGTCGGTATGGCCTTAGTTGCCGAACCGATGGTCTTAACGTTATTTACAGAAAAATGGGCTGAAGCCATTCCGGTTGTACGGGCAATTTCCATCTATACCCTTCTCTTTTCTTTGGCCGCAAATGCCGGCAGTGTCCACAAAGCCCAAGGGCGAACATTCTTAATGACCAAATTGTCGGGTTTGCGTACCATTGTTCTTTTACCGGCTTTATGGTGGGCCACGCATGGACCAGCGGCCAGCATCGCTGCTGTGGGCTGGACGCAGGCCACTATTGCTCTTTTTAGCGCCACGCTCAATTTGGTTGTTGCGGCCCATATGATAAACGTCCCGCTTATGGCTGTGGCCGAAACCCTTTGGCCGGCTACTGTTAGCAGCGTAGCGATGGCCTCAGCCGTTTTGGGAATGCTGTTTGTTACGGCTTCGATGCCGGCGCTTGTGCAGCTTATTGCGGCTGTGGCTGTTGGTGCAGTTGTTTATGTTTTAGTGTTGTCGTGGCTACAACAGCAACTTGTTATCAAAATGGGTCGTACTGTACGGGCCGTTTTACTACGCGGAGGAAATTAATTTATGCATGTTGTTCAGATCATTGATGGGCTGCACTACGGTGGTGCCCAGAAAATGCAGGTGGTACTGGCCCAAGAGATGCGCCGCCGTAACGTAAAATTGACGATAATGAGTCTGCGCGATGAAACTGAAGGCACTACCACTGCCGAGGAATTACGTGCCCTCGATGCGCGCGTTGTATTCTTTCCGGGTAGGCGCTTGCTTGATCCGGGTCGTATTTGGCGAATGGTACGGTTCCTCAAGCAAGAGCAATTTGATATCGTTCACGCCCATCTTACTTATGCCAATATTCTCGGCACGTTGACGGGCCGACTAGCCGGTATTCCGACTATTGCCTCGCTGCGAAACGAAAGTGTTGATAGTCATCGTGTACGGGCCGGTTTGGAAGCCTGGCTCCTGCGGCGTTGGGCCAATCGGGTGATGGCTGTTGGTCATGCCACGGCCAAGGCTCACCAAAACCGTCTCGAAGGTCAGCAAATCGAACCGATTCCCAGCGCAATATCTATCTTTCCCCCCTTACCGCAGGCAGAACGAGCCGCATTGCGGACAGAACTTGTTGGCGATGTCGACCGGCCTCTTTTGATTGCGGTAGGGCGACTACATCCACAGAAGGGATATGGTGATTTGCTTGACGCTTTTGTTAAACTGCGCGAAACGCATCCTGATGCATTTCTTATCATTGCCGGTGGCGGGCAGCTCTATGACGAACTGGCTAACCGGATCAAAACGCTAAACTTAGAAGACCATGTTCGGCTGCTTGGCCCACGTAATGATGTCCCGCAGCTATTAGGGGCCAGCGATATCTTTGTGAGCGCTTCGCATTGGGAAGGGCTGCCGGTATCCGTTCTGGAGGCTATGGCGGCCGGGTTGCCTATTGTGGCCACAAAAGTTAGCGATGTTCCCAAGATCGTTCCAAGCGGGACCGGCCTATTGGTTCCCGCCCACGAATCGGACGAGCTTGCTCAGGCGATGCACACCTTATTGGCTGATCCAACGCGGCGACGGGTATTCGGCACGGCTGCTCAAACGCATGTTGCTCGCCATCACGCACCCGCTCCGTGGGGTGATAAAATTATGGCTTTATACAACGATCTTTTAGCCGATCAGTCTGGCGTCTTGGCTGGAGTGGCTTAATGAAATCAGATACCCTGCGAACGGCTATGATTATTCAGGCCTATCATCCTCATATCGGTGGAGCCGAGCGACAGTTGGCGGCGCTCGCCCCGCTACTTCAGGACCAGCAAGTTGATGTTCAGATCCTAACACGTCGTTATCCCGGTTTGGCTCCTTTTGAGATCATTGATGGCGTCCCGGTTCATCGGCTGCCGATTCCAGGCCCGAAACCGGTAGCCTCACTTTCGTTCACCATGACAGCACTCCCGCTGTTAAAGCAGCTTAAACCGGATGTTATCCACGCCCACGAACTTCTTTCGCCCACGACGACCGCTATTACGGCTAAACGCTTATTTCATGTTCCCGTAGTGGCTAAGGTGCTGCGTGGCGGTGTCTTAGGCGACGTGGCAAAACTAAAACGTAAACCATTGGGCAAAAAACGTATTTTATCGTTTCGAAAACATGTCGATGCGTTTATCACCATCAGCCACGAGATTGATGAAGAGTTAGACGAATTGGGAATAGACCAAGAGCGCCGGCCATTTATCCCTAACGGAGTTGATACCGAGCGCTTCAAGCCCTTGCCGCTGACTGCAAAAAAAACGCTGCGCAAGACCTTAAATCTGCCTGATGTGCCGATTGTCATTTTTACAGGCCGTCTGGCTGCCGAAAAACGAGTTGATCAATTGGTAGCGCTTTGGCCTCAGGTTCGAGCAGTGCATCCCGATGCCTTACTGTTGGTGCTGGGTACCGGTGAGGAGGAGACCGCTCTCAAACAAGCTGCCGGGGCCGGCATTCGCTTCGAGGGTCGTGTTGACAATGTCGTTCCTTATTTACAGGCCGCCGATCTTTTTGTTCTGCCCTCCGCTACGGAAGGATTATCGAATGCCTTGCTTGAGGCGCTGTCCATCGGCATGGCAACCGTGGCTACACAAGTGGGTGGCGCACCCGATGTTATCGATCACCAAAGAAGTGGCTGGCTTGTGCCGCCCGATCAACCGTTTGCGCTTCAAGAAGCTATCGTTACCTTGCTGAACCAACCCGGCAACTGTGCCGAACTGGGGCAGCGCGGCCGCGACTATGTTGTCAGAAAATATTCGCTGCCGGTTGTTGCCGAACGCTTGCGGACTCTTTATGAGCGAGTCGCGAGGCCATCTAATGCCAAAGCTGTTTTAGTGTGAGCATCTTCAGTCAGACCGAATAAATGTAGAAAGAAATCCATGAATCAAGCAATACCTACAACTTTTACCCATACCGCCCTGGCGAGCAATGTTCGACTTCCTGATTTTATGATTGCCGGTGTGCAAAAATCCGGCACAACGTCGCTGCACAACTATCTTGAAAGTCATCGCCAGGTCTATTTTCCGGAACAGCCTCAAGAACTTCATTACTTCGATATTGATGAAAACTTCAATAAGGGTCAGGCTTATTACGAGTCATTTTTTAGGGATGCAAAGCCGGAACAGACGGCCATCGGACAAACTTCGCCCCTCTATATTTACGAACCTAAAGTGCCGGATCGAATAGCACATCTGCTGCCCCAGGTGAAATTGATTTTCGTTTTGCGTAACCCGGTCGATCGTGCTTACTCGCATTATTGGCACTCCATCAAAAAGGGGTACGAAACGTTGTCTTTTGAAAAGGCGCTAAAGTTGGAGTCGAATCGGTTAAGGCAAGGTGCTCGACAGCGCCGTGATTTTTCCTACGTTGATCGCGGTTATTATAGCCAGCAGCTTGAACGGTTTCTGCATGTTTTCTCGCGGGATCAGATGCTGGTGTTGTTAACCGAAGAACTCAGCCGGGAGACGTCGGCCACGCTGGATCGCTGTTGCGATTTCCTGAACATCGAGCGCCAGGGGACTGAGATTGTCAATAATTTGAAGCATATGCGGTGGAATACATCCGGCATCCCACGATTTCCCATGCTCCAGCGTTTGACTGCCCCGTGGCGTTTCAAATCTTCGCTCGTTGATAAAATCATCTGGCGGATTGATCGCTTAAATCTAAAACAGGGTCGGTACCCACGTATGAACCCAGCTACACGCGAAAAATTGGAATCGATGTTTGCGCCGGAAAATGAGCGTTTAGCGACATTATTTAATCTCGATCTGTCAGCTTGGTCTCAGAGAACGCCCACCACAAATCAAATGAAGGATAATTCGTAAATGATAGCAAAACTGTTCTGGCTGTGTGTTGGCAGTATTGGCTATGCCTATGCCGGCTACCCGGTTTTACTGACGCTGCTAACCCGCCTAAAACCAAAACCTACGTCTTACCCTTCCGCCACGCCTTCTATAACGCTTTTAATTGCTGCTCATAATGAGGAAGCCGTTATCGCGCAGAAGCTCGAAAATAGTTTGGCGCTTGATTATCCCCGTCAACAGTTGCAGATTATCGTTGCAGCCGACGGCTCAAGCGATCACACCGCAGATATTGTTCGTCACTATGTTGACCGGGGTATCGAGTTAAGTTTCAGCCCTCCGCGCCGTGGCAAAATGGCTGCCATAAATCGGGCTATGCAGCAAGCGCGGGGCGAGGTCGTTGTCTTTTCCGACGCGAACAACATGTATGCCGTCGATACCCTGCGGGAGTTGGTGGCTCCCTTTGCTGACCCATCCGTTGGCGCAGCAACCGGAGCCAAATCAATTCTGCGCGGTGACGGCGTTTTGGGTGAGTCTGAAGGCTTGTATTGGAAGTATGAGGCCTTTATTAAGAAGCAAGAAACCCTCTTGGGCAGCTGCACCGGTGTAGCTGGAGAAATTTTGGCCTTGCGACGGCATCTGTTCGAGTCGCCACCCGATCACGTTATCAATGATGATTTTTATATGGCGATGCGTGTCAGCAAGCGAGGCTATCGTGTGGTTTATGTCCCTCAGGCGCGTTCGTACGAAAGGGTATCGCTATCGGCGCAGGATGAAATGACCCGCCGGGCGCGGATTGTGGCTGGTCGCTATCAGGCAATCGCACTGGCCGGCGACTTGCTGCCTGTGCAACGCCCTTTGCTCGTTTGGCAGGTTGTTTCGCATAAATTTCTGCGCCCCCTGGTGCCGCTAGCCATGCTCGGTGCTTTGGTTACAAATCTACTCAGCTTGGGCCAGGCGGCCTCAAAAACAGGCTCGGCCATGCTTTCGCTTACGCCGCCTGTTAATTGGATTGTGTTTATCGGCCAACTGCTTTTTTATGGGGCGGCTTGGCTGGGGAATCAGTTGGAAGATAAAAACCATAAGCTGGCTAAAGTGCTGTATCTTCCTACCTTTCTTGTAAATAGTAACTTGGCCGCCCTCACCGGTTTATATCGATTTTTGTCCGGGGGGCAGGCAACCGCTTGGCAGCGCGTAAATCGTCGCGCGGAGTCGGCCCCGGCCATACCTAAAACAACGCATAAAAATGGTACGGGACATCACCCGGAAGATAGTAAAATATCTGCCTATTTGTAAAACTATTGCAATATCATTACACAACCGCCTTTAACAAATGACAAGGTACATCAATCCATCGTATAAGAAACTTGAGCGCTACAGTAAGTATGGAAGGTTTGGTTAAAGTAAAAATGGGAGCATTAAGTATAATGAAAAAATTCGTGTATCGCTTAGTTATTGTTGGGATTGCCTTGTCTTTGATGATGACCCATACCTCGCAAGGCTATGCTCAGAGTGAAGAGCCTGTAGCCGCAGGGCTATGCAGCAACGTGTTGGTCAATGGTGATTTTGAGGCGAACAGCAGTTGGAACTTAACGTCCAGTGAGCTACCGGCGCAATACAGTTCGCTAGCCTATAGCGGCAATCAAAGCCTGTTGCTCGGTTTAGAAAGTGGGCAAGTTAGCGATGCGCTGGTCTGGTCGGCAGCGCGACAAACCGTTACCCTTCCTGACGATGGTGCTGTGACCTTATCCTTTCGGTATCGTGTCCAGAGCGACCCTGAGCCGGGGGATGATCGCTTCTTTGTAGCATTACTTGATGAAGACGACCAGGTGATTGAAACCCTTGTCGACGAAACAACTGATGGTGGTGCATGGCAGTTATTTAGCCAAGAGCTTTCACCCACTGAAGCAGAATCGATTCAAGTTTACTTTGGCGTTGAGAATGATGGTCTGGGCGGCGCAACGCATGTGTTGGTGGATGATGTTCAGCTCTGCCCGTCCGGCACAACCGATTTGGAGCAGCCGACTGAATCTGTCACTGTTTCATCATCAATAACAGAAACCGCTACGACAGCACTCGCCGATGATGACGCCGTGGTCGATTTTGAATTGTTGGGCGTTGAGGCCATGACGCTGGAAAGTCCATATGGCCGAGAATTACTTCGCTTTAGCTTACCCCCAACGTGGGAACCAACGGAAGGGGCTGAGCTACAGTTAGATTTGACGATGTTAGTAAACAATGTTCCCTCTTTAGATGCAACGGAAGAGCCGGTGCCACCCTTCCAGGGTTCGCTGCAAGTCATGCTTAATAACGAACTATTGACCTCTCTTACCGTTAGCGAAAACGACGAGCAAACCATCACCATTCCGCTTCCCGCCGATGCGTTTGAGTCTACGCGCTCCGATGGACAGCAAGAGTTAGACATTGCCTTGAAGGCCGACATCAATTGCGGTACGGCGCACCAAATGACCATCGTGGTGCAGCCTACTTCTCAGTTTGTCATTCCTCATCGTATTGTTGCGCCCCCAACCGATTTGCGCTGGTTGCCCCAACCCATTTATCAAGAGTCATCATTTTTGCAGGATTCTGCTGTGCTTATCGTCCCCGATGAGCCAACAGCAGATCAGATGCAGGCGGCACTTTCCGTAGCAGCCGGTTTTGGGCAAATGACAAGAAGCGACTTAGACCTGAATCTGTTGCCGGTAGATCAACTCAATGCGGACATACAAGAGGCCAATCATCTGATATTTGTTGGCGATGCGGCTGCTTTTCCCGTTCTTGAAGCGATAACTTTACCGGCTCCCAGCGATGGTACACAGTTTGAGGCGGAAGGAGCCGACCCTGACGATGGTATCATTCAGATGGCGGTTTCACCCTGGAACGATGCCTATGTTGTTTTGGTTGTTGGCGGTAATTCTGATGCAGCCATTGTCAAAGCCGCCCAGGCCGTAAGCTCCGGCTTCATTCGTGTGGGTACACAAACGAATCTATCGCTGGTGGCAGACATCCGCCCTGACGATTTTGTCGCCAGCCCTGACATTGTTGATCGGACATTTGAGGAGCTTGGTTACGATATTCGGCAGGTCAATAACCAAGGTACCAATTATATTGAATATAACTTCAATGTTCCCCCCGGATACATTGGTGATCCCGAAGCATATTTAGATCTGGTGATGAATCATTCGGCTTTGCTGGATTATGAACAGTCAGGTCTTAGTGTGCGGTTGAATAATATCTCTATCGGCAGCGTTAAATTTGGTGAAGAGTTTACCAGCCCGAGTAATATTCGTTTTAGTATCCCCCGTTCGGCGCTGCTGCCCGGTAAAAATGAGCTGGAGTTTCGGGCCGAACTCGAACCTTCAACGGATTGTGTCAATCCTAACATTAGCGGTTTGTGGCTCACTATCTGGCCGGAGTCCATGCTCCATCTACCGCTAAACCCTGCCCCTGGTGAGATAAAGTTAAATCTTGAATTGCATCAACATCCTGATCCTTTTGTTCAAAATTCAAGCTTAGGCAGCACGGCGTTTATCATGCCGTCTAATAATCCTGCCGCCTGGAACGTTGCGTCCCAAATCGCTTTCGACCTCGGCGATAAAAGTGATGTCGTTTTAGCGGATATTAAAGCCTTTTATGGAAGTGATATTCCTGAAGAGGTTCGTGAAGCACGTCACACCATTGTTGTCGGGCGTCCCAGCCAACTTCCTATCATAGAAAGCTTAAATGATGTTATGCCGGTTACTTTTGAACCAGACAGCGATATCGCTTCTGAGCGCCAGATGCGGGTGAGCTATCGTTTACCGCCCGATATTAGTCTCGGCTACCTGCAGTTGTTCCCCTCACCCTGGAGCAAGGGCCATCTTATTTTGACCGTACTTGGCAGTACAGACCAAGGGGTTCAGTGGGCGGGTCGGGCCTTGTTGGATCCGCAACTGCGCGGTGATCTGGAAAACAATTTGGCTATTATTAGCGATGAGCAAATTATAAACGGCCAACCGCAACCGCAGGCCAATCAAAGTCAAGCGGAGGTAGTCCCCTCATCTGCTGAGGATACGAATGGTGTTGCGGATACAAGCGAAGTTGTAGACACAACCGAAATTGTAGACGCGGATGAGGCAGCTGTAATGAGTAGCTCTGAAGATACAGCCGATGCCTTTGTTGCACCTGAGCCGGAACCAATTGAGCTAGAGAACATTAGCTCCGGGCCGGTTGAAGGACAGCCATCCTGGATTTTGCCTGTCTTGTGGGGATCGGTGGCTCTGTCAGCTCTGATTCTAATTATTGTCATAATAGTCGGTTGGCGAAAGCGTAGAGTACCTCCTCTTCTGAAGCAAGATGGAAGAGCATAATCTTGTAGGAGAAACCGGAGAACGTAAAAGAAACGTTGTGGTTAATAACCCTTTATTCTTTCATTGAGATGGGTAAGCAAGTTTAACAAATTAAGGAGAGAGTGTTATGAAGGTAGGCCTTATCCCGGCAGCAGGAATGGCCAGACGATTAGGCATTTCGTGGCCTAAAGAGTTGTTAGATTTTAGAGGAAAAGCCATCATTGAATACAGCATTAATAATTTAATTGATGCAGGGGTCGACTCTATTGTAATTGTTATTCGAACAGGCAAAGAGGCCCTTAAGGAATATGTGGAGTACACGTTTAAAAATCGTTGCCATTTTGATTTTGTTTACCAACAGGGGGAAATCGGAAATTTAATTGATGCCATCAAGGCCAGCTATCACGCTATCAAAGGCCACGACGTTTATTTTTGCATGGCCGATACCTTTGTTCGGCCTAACCCGTTTAAAGTTGATCCTGTGCAAGCCCTTACGCTGCTATGCTTCAAAGCCGAAGGGAATATGTGGAAAAATTTTGGGGTGGTTGATGTCAAACAGCATAAAGTTGTCGATAAACCAGCGCACTATATAAGTGATATCTGTTGGGGGGCACTGATTTGGAAACCCTCATTTACCGAGAAAATAATGGCTTCAAGCAGTCTGCCGGATGTGCTCAATCAAGTTAATTGGGAATATACAATTAATATTGAAGAATACAAAGATATCGGCATAAAAAAATTGCCGAATATGGACCAGTGGAAGCACGGCTCAGTGCCGCCGGGTTTTCACATACTGCCCGCAGCTTAGTACGACTACGAGACTTCGGTCTAAGAACCCAGAGTTTTTAACGTCAGAAGTGGAACTATAGGCTTTAGTGCGCTTTTCTCAACGCGAAATTGATTGAATTAACCAAAAACCCTGGGTTCTTTCCTGGTTTTATGTCTAAATCTCGTTGTAGTATTAGCTTCCTGTGAATAATAGGCAGCGCATTTGCCTGAAGCAGAATAGCAATTCAGGGGTGCCAGGCCAACAAGGTTATCAATTGACGTAAAAAGAATGTAATATTATGCAAAATCAAACACAATATTTGAAGAAATTTGCCACAACGGTACGACTCCAAACTAATTCCGACTATGCAGCACAGGCACGCGTGTTGGCGGTTCCGGATATGTTACCCAACAGCAAGTATCGTTCTTCTGATGAGCTGCGGTTATTTCGAGAAGTTCTCAAAGCCGCCTTTGGAGAAAAAACGCTGCTGCTTAACGCCTGTCGGGGGCGATTTAAGCCTGAATTGTGTGCTACCGTTTTGCTCAATTTATGGCCCAAACGATATCGTCCCAAAGTGGTCATGTATGGCGATATGTTCCAGCAAACGCCCGGATTACAGGGCAAAATTGAGCGTGTTATTATGAAAGTGGCCGATCGGGCGATTATGCGCTATGTGGTCATTACAGCGGCTGAAAGCGATGTCTTCCCTCAGGTATGGGGTATCGATAAAACCAAGATGCGGGTTTGCCCTTACTTTTTGGAGCAAAAACGACACGATAAAGGTACGATGACTCTGCCTAAAGGGCAGCATATTTTCGCCGGAGGCAACTCATTCCGCAACTTCGAACCCTTAATCGAGGCGGCCAGACAACTGCCGGAGTACGAATTTGTACTTTGTACCTCCAGGCTAAAAGATCGAACTGATTTACCCTGCAATGTGAAAGCCGGTTTGGTGTCTCACGAGCAATATGTAAAATTAATCAGCACAGCCGCAGCCGTTGTGATACCTCTCAAAACAGGGATGCACCGCGTTGCCGGCTTGCAGACATGTTTCGATGCGATGTGGGCTAAAAAACCAACCATTGTAACCGAAGCGCTAGGGGTACGTGAATATATTGATCATCGTAAAACGGGCATGATAGTTGATGGTTCGCCCCAGAGCTATGCCGCAGCCATACGCTGGGTACTCGATCCCGGCAACCAGGAAGCGGTTGCGCACATGTGTGAACAAGCGCATGCCATTCTGCGCGACCAATATACGCTGGATAATCATATTGATCATCTTTTGGCCGTGATAGACGAAGTTATTGAGCAATCCTAAATATGGTAGCGACCACTTCCTACTTTACTTTTAATCCTATGCAAAGTGTTAATTTTGGGCAGTCTATAATCGGAGCTAAAGCGTGATTTACGTTATTCTTGGTATGCATAAATCGGGTACAACACTCGTATCACAAATGCTACATCATTCCGGCATCAATATGGTCGATGATCTAGCTGCGGGCGTTTCTTACGATCAGGGCAATAAGTACGAGCGCCAATCGGCTAAAAGTCTCAACGAAGCGATTCTGGACTGTAGCGGGGTTGAGAGCATCGATGTCGCCGTGCCTGATACGCTGTACCTTACGGACGAGCATCGTAGCCGAATGCAGGCGATTATTCAGCAGTCTACGGAAAAGTATGGCACGTGGGGCTTCAAAGATCCTCGCACTTCTCTCATCTACCCGCTGTGGGCTTCGGAACTGCCCGAACATAAACTCATCGTGGTCTACCGCTCGCCGGAGGAGTTATGGATGCGCTATCGCGCGGATCATCTTCGTAACCGCTATCGTGATCCGTACAAAGCCTGGCGATTTATGAACCGCTGGTGTGAGCATAACGCCGCTATTGTCGACTATCTGCGTCAAACACGTATGGAGTTTATCGTATTAGACTATCGGCGTTTAGTCTCTACTTCGGCTGAGTTCAATCGGCTGAGAGACTTTGTCGGCCAGGAGTTGAGCGATCAGCGTAAAATTGAGCTGTACCGTCATCAGCCGGGGCAAAAACCGTTTCTGCTGAAAATGATCGATGGCCTGATTGACCGCAATTATGGCTACCGTTCCGATAGAATCATCGAACAGCTTGAAGCGTTTAAGAACGGCGATCAATCCGGTAAAACAGCGATCAACACCGGGTTGCCTCAAACGGTTGGATCCCGTTAATGGTTTCTCGCATGAGAAAGGATTATGACATCACGTATCTAAAGCTTATTCTGCTGGTTATTATAATAAGCGTTTTAACCGCCTGTTCTGAAGCTGCTCCAACTCCGTCGGTTGCCCAGACTACGGCGGTTTCAACCACACCTTCTGAACCAACCGACACGCCTACCCCGATAAAATCTGAACCTACGATGTCACCTAGCCCCACGCCTATTCCAACGCGAACAGAGCCGACGCTGACACCTGAGCCGCAATCCGATGAATCAGCCGATGAGCAAGCCGCTTCGTCCCGTTCTATCGCAAACCGATCGTATTATGTAGACACCACCGGTAGTGACAAAAAAGGTGATGGCTCTGCCGACGCGCCTTGGGCAACGATTAGCTACGCCTTGAAAAACATTCCCGATGGCAGCACAGTGATCGTTCGCCCCGGTACCTACATGGGTAAGGTCAATCTGCGGGGAACGTTTGCTCACGGCGTAACGGTTCGATCAGAGGTGCCTTACTTGGCCCGTTTACGCCACAATAAAACGGTCGTTACCGGTTTTCGTGGACAAGGAATTACCCTGGAAGGTTTTGATATTGCTCACGATGGGCCGGGTGCCGGAAAGTATGTTATTCAAATCCAAGATTTGCGCAGCGAACTGCCGGGAGCCGATGATCCGGTTAGCCGCATTACGCTGCGTAACAATATTTTGCACGACAGCTACAACAACGACATCATCAAAGTGAATAATGGGGCCACCGGAATTACAATCGAGGGCAATATTTTTTACAATCAATCCGGCTCAGATAGTCATATCGATGCTAACGGGGTCAGTGATATCGTTATTCAAGATAATATTTTCTTTAATGATTTTGCCGGAAGCGACCGCCCCAACAACAACGATACCGGAAGTTACATCGTCATCAAAGACAGTCAGGTCGGCGAGGATGCCTACGAGGGCAGCCGGAATATCACCGTCCGGCGCAACGTTCTCTTGAATTGGGAAGGCTTGAAAAACAATACCTTTATTGTAGTGGGCGAGGACTCGGTCGATTACTACCAGGCCTACAATGTTCTTGTTGAAAACAATTTGATGCTGGGCAACTCGACTAACCCTATTCGAGCAGCCTTTGGCGTAAAAGGATCGCGAGACGTAACATTTCGCTATAACACGGTGATTGGTGATCTGCCGGGTCAGGCTTATACGATGCGTCTGAATACCCAAGAAAACAACAAAAACAATAAAAATATTTACTTCTACAATAACATTTGGGCCGATCCAACCGGTACGTTCGGCTTTAACGTGGACGAAGAGACCGCCCGTTTTTCCGATACCGAGCCGGCCGAGACCGAATCGTTTATCTTAAACAACAACCTTTATTGGAATGGCGGCAAAGATATTCCTTACGATGAAACTCAGCTCATCAATTTTACCGATGATCATCATGGACTGGTGGGTGATCCGCTTCTGGGCGACCAGTCTCAACTGGTCTTGCCGCGCTGGCTTCCGGATGAGGAGCGCTTCGCCGATGGTTCCATTACAATCGCCGAGGTTTTCGAGCAGTTGGTGACATTATACGGTACGCCGGCTGCCGGCAGCGTGGTTATTGATGCAGCCGATCCCGATCAAGCTACTTCTGAAGACATTATGGGCAATCCGCGCCCCGGTGACTCACCCGATATCGGAGCAGTTGAGTATCAAAATCAGTAAGTTCGCATCGAACACAACGAAAAGCGACAGCTATGAACAGACGTTACAAAATTTTGCGTAAAATTATCGTTTTAGTGGGATTAATGACACTCTTATCCAATATTGTGTCGGTAGCACCCCTGTACGCCCAGAATGTTTGGCCTCCTTTACGCGTCAAGATAGAGCCGCGCACTGAAGATGAGAAAATTATTTATGATGTCACGCTACGGGCTGAGGTGAGTTGGGAATTATACAATGTCACGCTTAAAATTCCTTTGCCGGAAGGAACCCGTTTGGTAGAAACAGGTGCCCAAACCGGTGGTGAAACAGATTTTGACGGCCAAGAGGTCACGATCTTCTTTTTACAAGTAAATCAAAAAGCACGACAGGCTTTCTTTAGTGTAGAAATTACCGACCCAAGCCTTACTGAGTTTACCACACAAGGCTGGTTTTCTTGGGAGGGCCAGCATCCGGGTGATTACCTCGACAATCCTGTAACGTTTGGAATCGATCAACAACCGCTTAATTGGATTGCCCCTGAACATCGGGTTGAAGTAGCTATGGTAGCCAGCGCGACCGATGACATTATCACCTACCAAATATATCCTCGGGCAAAAGATTGGCGACGCCGTATTTGGGATTTAAATATTAAAGTTGCCATCCCTGCCGGAACGGAGTTTTTGGACACGGAAACACCGCCTAACTTTAGCGCAACATTTAATGGGCAAGAAATTTCCTTCTTTAATATCGAATTTAGCCCGGAAGATGAGTTAGCCGGACCGCTGATTATGCGTGTTTCAGCACCGCTTGATACCACTGCACGCGTCCGTACACATGCCTGGGTTTCGTGGAAAAATTCCGGTTCCGGGGTGGGGCGAAATGTTCAGGCCGAAGAACAAATGACAATGGGCGATATTGTTATCGCACCCTATTCAAATGAAATCGCTGTAGCTGATCGGGTAGGTGATACCCCTTTAGCAAATTATGATCTATCTGGTATAACCTTTCAGGAGACAGGCTCAACCTTATCGGTAGATTTTTATACGGTTGGCGACATAGGGTCGGTCGGTGAGCCACTTGTGTTTGCCCTATTTATCGACAGCGATTGCAACCGCGAGACCGGCGAACTCAAACAAGCTTGGGGGGCTGACTATCGCGTCATGTACAATCACCGCTCCGGTCAGGCGACATTTACCCCTTGGAATGCGACTCAGAAAAGTTGGGTTTGGACTGACTCAGTAAAATTAGATAACATAATCGATAATCAACGAATTACGGTTCATATTCCTCGTGATCTGCTTGACACCGGTCAGCCGTTTTGCTGGGCAGGACGTGTTGTCAATGGCAACATCAACTATTATCCGTCCCTACCCGGTGATTGGCTCCCTGCTGATAAATTTGCCGGTTTGATTAATTATAGTTTCGAAACCCCTTTTGTACCGTCGTCCCGTTCACCTACAGACATATTTCAGTCATCAGCATCACCATCTACAAAGGGTGAAGAAGCAGATATTTATGATATCATCGGCAAGTTGGCCGTACCGATGGTAAATGGCTGGGGTTTCTATGATGTCTACATTTTTTCACTGCCAACTGGCGAAGAGATAACCCAAATCCCTAACGCGCGTCAACCTCATTTTGCACCGGACGGCCAAAAACTGGTAATTAACCGCCAGCCGGACTATTCTGAAATTCATAATTCCAATCTCCGTAACCAATCAGGATTTGTTATTGAATATCGTGAGCCGATTGAAAACATTGCCGAATTCTATTTAGATGGCGAAACCCTGATGCCTGTACAAAGTACCACCCAAGATACATATCCATTTTACGATCTTCAGGCGCAACATATTGTTTACGAACGCTCATCCGTAGTTGTTGGCAAAAACGGACCCCGACACATATCTACCTTTGTTCAATGCGAGTCTGGTGATGTTGAATCGATTTCAATGGATGCATGCCAGGTCCTGAGCGGAGTGCCTTACTTGAATTTTCAAAAGCGGCAAGGTCGCCAAAATAACAGTTATCCAATGATAACGAGCGATGGCACCCTTATTTACCGCGCCTGCGATAGTGGCTCAACTTCAGCCGTTTGTGGAATTTATGTGGCCGATTTGCCGGACGTATTTGATGATAATGAGGATATATCTGCTGTTCAAATAGAGGAAGATGCAACAGCACTTCTTTCCGATACGTATGCCCAATACATCACCTTTACTTCGCAGCGTGATGGAAATTGGGAAGCCTACCTGATAAACATCGACGGCACCGGTCTTAGAAATTTATCAAACAGTTCTACTTCAAATGACGGATTGCCTACCATTTCTCCCGATGGAAAGTGGGTTGCCTTTATCTCTGACCGCAGTGGGGAATGGGCGGTCTGGGTAGTTTCCCTCGATGAAGGTACGCCCCGAAAGTTGTTTAACTTGCCAAAATGGACACCGTGGGGCAGCAGCGAGCAGGCTTGGCTCAACGAGCGCATATCGTGGGGGCCTTAAAACATCAGCCCTCACGAATGTTGTTTCGTGAGGGCTGATGATGATGGTATTGACCTATGAGAGAGATGAAGCTGCACCCTAAATGTTCAAATTAACTATCCTGTGAAGCTTCGTCTAATGTTGCCATATCTTCATCACTCAAATCAAGTTGAACGGCCTCAATGAATGCTTGCAGATGACTGGCTTTGGTGGCGCTGGCGATGGGTGCCGTGACAATCGGCTTATTTACTAACCAGGCCATAGCTACCCCGGCTTGAGAAGCATGATGCTTTTCGGCTACGGCATCAAGCGCTGCTAGAATGCGATGTCCCCGGTCGTTGAGGTACTTTTCCATTCCTCCGCTCCGAACGCTTTTGTTGAAATCCGCCTCGCTGCGATATTTACCGGTTAAAAATCCACTGGCTAAAGAGAAATAGGTGATAACCCCCATGCCATATTCGTGGCACAATCCGGCCACGCCTTGCTCAAATCCTTGGCGGTTGTAAAGATTGTACTCCGGCTGGAACACTTCATAACGGGGCAGCCCGTTTTCGCTGCTGGCTTCCATTGACGCTGACAGCCGTTCCGGTGAAAGGTTTGAGGCACCTATCCAGCGAACCTTACCCGCTTTGATCAATTTTTCATACGCACCCAGCGTTTCTTCAACCGGGGTTTTGTCGTCATCCCAGTGGGTTAAATACAGGTCGATATAATCGGTTTGCAGCCGTTGTAGTGATTTGTCGGCGGCTTGTAGAATATAATCTTCGGTTAAATCTCTATGGCCCTGGCCCATGTCGGAGCCGACTTTGGTGATCACCACAACCTCGTCTCGATTGCCGCGTTCTTTCATCCATTTGCCGATAATTGTTTCCGACTCGCCGCCTTCGTTGCCACTAGAATTCTTTTTTCCATTGTTTTACTCCTTATTGTGGTTCTATTTGAGATCTCAGGCAACAACCTGAGTATCTTACGAGCAATTCTCCGTATGACC
>JAGRBZ010000134.1 GCA_020433805.1 Anaerolineae bacterium | reverse complement strand
CGACAAAGGCATCCTCGCGGTCGCGGGCGTGCACCAAAACGACATCGGCATCGCCATTTTCGCCTAACTCGATGGCCTGGCCGGTGCCGACGGCGATGACCTCAACGGAAGCGCCGTATTTTTCTTCGAAATCGGGCAGAATGTCGGCCAGCAAGCCGGAGTTCTCGGTGCTGGTGGTGGTCGCCAGAACCAGCCGGCCAACAGCGGTGGTTACCGGCTCACTGTCCGATGGCACAATTTCCGGTGCTGCCAGCGCCGAGTCGAGCAGGGTTTCGGCATCGGCCACGCTGGGAACACACAACTTCCAGCCAACTTCAATTAAATCATAATTTTCAATTTGGGCGAAGGAGTCATCTTGCTCGTGAGCAGCGTTGGTGGCTTCGGCTATGGCCGGATAACCCAGAACATCACCGTAGACTTTTTCGGCAATCTTAGACAGCCAGTCATCGGCTTGAACAACGACTTCTTGCTCACAGGCGATAGCGTCGGATGCCGATTGAGCAAACGTGCTTACCGGCGTAATGGCAAGTAGGATCAAAAAGAGAAAAGTAGCCCATCGGGCGGCTTTAGGGAAGGACCTCATTTTTACACTCTCCTAGGGTAAGGTACCGTTATGATAACACAGCATAACGAAAGGAAAAAATTTACGTATCGTCCTCATCAAGAAAATATTTTTCGAACCGCTCAGAGACAAGCTCGTCCAGTCCGGCTATAAATTTTCTAAAGCGTTCAATATAAGCGTAGGCTTCTGGGGTTAAGTGAGAGCCGCCGCCACCGGAGCCCCCGGTTTGGGTATCGACCAGTTTAATACCAAGCCGTGTTTCACATTCTTGAATTTTCTCCCAGGCACGTCGATAGGACACATTCATTTGAGAGGCGGCAGCCGATATCGAACCGGTTTTCTCAACTGCTTCTAACAAACGCACCCGCCATAGGCTCAGCACAACTTTGCCGTCTTTTTCAATCCAAATATTTGATTTGACCTTCATAAAGTCATTTTCCTGTTAAAACAGGTAAATATGAGCGTAGAATACAGAAAAAGGAGGGTAATTGTTCCCAATTACCCTTTAACTAAATTATTGATCTTACCAAGTAAATCTCGAACGACAAAGGGCTTCACGACATAATCATCGAACAGATGAGAGTAATTTGATGTTTCTGACTCATCCTCAAGATAATGACGGGCAGTCAACATAATAACGGGTAATCTTTTGTGTTCTTCGCTGGTTTTGATGGTTTCAAGCACTTGCCAACCATCCATACCAACCATCATGATGTCTAATAACACCAAATCAATAGCAAGTTCAGATTTATTTAAGATGTCTAAACCTTCAGTGCCGTTATAAGCTGAAATAACCTCAAACCCTTCACGTTCAAGGATGAGTTTGCCCAGGGTTACCATCTCTCGATCATCATCTACCATTAGTATTCGATATGTCATAATGTACTCCTTGAGAAAAGATGGTTTATGGTAACCCGTCCACAAAAGACGGGTATAACATAATTAAGTGGTGTTAGCAATGTGATTTCGATTTCATTGACAAAATTATTCATTTATGGTTTAAAGCACAGAACCCTTGAGAGAGACACTACTCCATATTAAGTATAACATGAGCCTCTTAACTGTCAACGCCCCGAAAATTTTTACAATCTTCCATTATTTTCCATAGGTTTATATAATAGGATATGCAGCTTTTTGATCATTATATTTATTTTTCACAGCGTCTTCAACATTTAGTCCGTAACAACCAAAAACCGAGTTTGCTCGGAACACGTATATTTTATGCCCGATCAAGAAAAGACGAAAAAGCAGCTCATCGAAGAACTTCAAGATTTGCGTCACCGTGCCGCCCAAACCCGATACGAGGCCGATCAACAACGCCAAACATTCACTGAGGTTATGTTGACCCTAACCTCTAAACTTAGTCTGCCCGATGTCCTTGACGAAATTTTGCTTCAAGCACATCGACTTGTGCCTTACTATACGGCCAGTATTATGCTATTGGAAAAGGACACACTACGCATAGCCCGTTGGAAAGGCTATGACATTTTTGGCAGCGAAGAGATGGTTTCGCGACTAGAGCAACCCCTGGCCGAATTCCCAATGGATAACGAGGTTATTCAATCCGGCGAGCCGGTTGTCATTTTTGATACGCAACAGGATGCCCGTTGGGTTGTGCTTAAGGAAACAACGTGGATTCGCTCGACATTAATGCTTCCCCTACGCCTACGCGACCATATAGCGGGTATATTGCGGCTTGATGGCAGTAAACCCGGCGAATTTACAATAAAAGATGCTCATCGACTGAAACCATTGGCTAGCGCAGCGGCGATTGCGCTTGAAAATGCTCGCTTATTTGGGGCCGAACAGCTTGCTCGAAAACAAGCCGAAAATTTACGCCGAGCGAACTTGGCCCTCACAAAAACGTTAGACTCCGACACTATTTTAGAAACGATGCTCGATCATTTGGCGCGGCTGGTGCCCTACGATCATGCAAGTATTATCTTGTTAGGATGCAGCGACTCGCTTAATGTCACAAGGTACAAAGGGGTTCGGGTTCTCGAAAAAAAAGTCAAACCGGCACTAAGAATTGATAAGAACCCTCTAATTAGAGAGATTATTAAACTTCAAAAAACAATTCTTATCCCTGACACCCATACCGACCTACGCTGCAAAAAAAATCGTATTACGGATCAATGGGGCAGTTGGTTGGGAGGTGTCCTTTCGGTCGGCGAACGGGTCATTGGTGTTTATACGATGAAAAAGGCCCAGCAAATGTTTTTTAATGAAGACCATCAGCGCCTGGCTGAGGTTTTAGCAGCGCAGGCGGCCACGGCTATTGTCAACGCGCAACTGTATGAGCAAGTGAGAGCCGGACAGGCAAGGCTGCAGATCCTCTCAGGGCAACTTGTTGAGGTACAAGAAGCGGAACGGCGTTTTATTGCCCGAGAACTACATGATGAGATTGGGCAGGCACTGACAGGCCTCAAGTTACTCTTAGAAATGGCGTCATCCTCACCTAATAAGTCTAGCGAAAGTGACGACAGCTTAAGGAAGGCACAACAACTTGCTGAAAATGTTATGGAACAAGTTCATAGCTTATCGCTTGATCTACGACCGCCAATGCTCGATGATTTGGGACTGCTGCCGGCTTTGTTGTGGTACTGCCAAACCTACACGGAGCGTACGGGTATTCAGGTATCACTGAAACACCGCATGGTTAAAAACCAACGTTTTCCAACGGAAATCGAAACAGCCGCTTATCGAATTATTCAAGAAGCGCTTACAAATGTTGCTCGACATGCTGAAGTGAGCGAGGTTACAACCCGCATAACGGCCTTAAATCGAACCTTAAATGTACACATCATCGATCAAGGGGTAGGTTTTAATGTCACCGAGACCCTAAAAGCTACGCATCGACGAGGCCTCACGGGTATGCACGAGAGAGCAAAACTGTTGCAAGGACAACTAAAAATCGAATCTAAGCGAGGAATTGGAACCCAAATAACCGCAGAGTTACCCCTGCCAGCTCTATCAATGGAAAGGAATGTTTAGCCCATATGACTATTTCGATTGTTTTGGCAGACGACCACCATATTGTACGTGAAGGTTTAAGAAATATTTTGGGAGCGCTCCCAGATTTTCAAATTGTGGGCGAGGCAGATGACGGCTTACAAGTATGTGCTGTGGTGGAACGATTGAAGCCAGATGTCCTTATTCTCGATCTGATGATGCCCGGCTTAAATGGTTTGGAAATTAGCCGTCAAGTACGTCGAAACACACCTCAAACGCAGATTGTGGTGCTTTCAATGCACGCCAACGAGGCTTACGTGGCTGAAGCGCTGACTGCGGGGGCGGCGGCCTACCTTTTGAAACGTTCTACATCGGACGAACTCTCTAACGCCATTCGCGAGGCAGTTGCCGGCCGGCGGTATCTAAGCCCACCATTATCTGATCGTTTGATCGATGCCTATATTCGAAAATTAGAAGCGGGAGAGGAAGATGATCCCTATACAACGTTGACACCTCGCGAGCGAGAGGTGCTGCACTTAGCGGCTGAAGGAGCTACCAATAACCAAATCGCCGAGCGCTTATCCTTAAGTGTTCGTACAGTGGAAAAGCATCGAGGTAATTTGATGCACAAGCTGGCTCTGAAAACACAGACCGATTTAATTCGCTATGCGTTGCAAAAAGGAATTCTTCTTGCGGAAAACTAACAACAGTCTTTTATTAGCTAACTAACCATTATCAAGGACTACGTATATTCCGCATCAAAATATACGGGTTTTACTTCCAGAAATAGGGTATGATCCCCCTTGATTATAAGCGAATTATAATGAAAACTTTAATAAGCTGATTTTTATAAAAAATCACGCCTCATCCACGACAAGCGGATGCGTTGTTAAAAATTGACTAGACCAAAATTTTTCAGCAATTCGATGCTAATTGCTAAAAACCACAAATCACGGTTATATAAGGCACAATAACATAGTTTTTCTTCGTAGAGTGCCGTGTCAAAATGCTATAAACAGGCCAAATTTTGCTTGTATAACCGGCTGTATTACAAAAATGCTTTCTATTATGACTTACGCAGTCCGAGACCCTAAAGGTTTCCGGAGTCATTTATCAAGCAAAATTCTAAGACGATTGAGCTTGTATGTTGTCCTAAAGTCGACTTGTAAAACCTTTAGGGTCTAATTTTTTTCAAGTGCGTAACTCCTGTCTATCTTAAGACCAAATGGCTCATTTTGAGTACAGTTTATTAAAAGGAGTGACTATTTTCAAAATTCATTCTCACTTTTACCACAAAACTTTGTATGACCATCGCTATCCTAATCTCAATAAACCACCACAAACCATCAAACAGGACATCTTAACGACCTATGAACATCAACAATCTCAAAGATTCATCAACGCGACTCCGAACTAAAAGTTTGGGAATTCCAATTAGAGTACTACTTATTGAAGATAACCCCGGAGATGCTTATCTCATCAAATTTCTTCTAAAAGAGGCAATAACCGCCGAATTTCAAGTCAAGAATGCAGCACGACTATCCATAGGTCTTGATTTACTGGAAACAGAAGATTTTGATGTTATACTGCTCGATCTGCAACTGCCCGACAGTTACGGTTTTGAAACCCTAGAGAAAGTACAACAGCATATTTTTCATATACCGATAGTGCTCTTAACAGGCCTTGATGATGAGGCTTTTGCTCTGGAAGCAGTTAGAGAAGGTGCGCAAGATTACTTAGTAAAAGGTAAAATCGAGAGTGATCTTCTCGTTCGAACTTTAAAGTACGCCATTGAGCGTAAGCAGGCCGAGCAGATGATTCGCCGTCGCAATTTGGAGTTAGCGTTATTAAATGAGGAACGTCATCGTTTGAGCACTGCTCTAGAGCAAACGGCAGAAAGCATTATTATCACCGACGCGGACAATAGGATTGTTTATGTTAATCCTGCCTTTGAAAAGGTAACCGGATATAAACACGGGGAAGTTATCGGTTTATTACCCGATTTTCTCAACAGCAAAAGCCACAACAAAGAGCGATACCTCTTGCTACAACGAGCCATCGCGGCCGGTCGCGTGTGGCAAGGTCGTTTAACCGGCATCAAAAAAGATAAGACCTTGTACATTTTCGAGTCTACGGTCACTCCGGTACGGGATGATGATGGAACTATTGTTAATTATGTTAGTGTTCAGCGTGATGTTACGCGCGAAATGGCTTTAGAAGAACAGTATCGCCAGGCCCAAAAAATGGAAGCGGTGGGGCAATTGGCAGCCGGCATAGCCCACGACTTTAACAATTTGCTAACAGTTATCAACGGCTTTGCTTCACTATTGCAAACCGAAATCGACGAGGATGACTACGCACAAGAATCAGTTGAAAGAATTTTGCATGCGGGGCGTCGGGCTGCCGATCTGGTCAGCAAGCTGTTGGCCTTTAGTCGCGAGCAGGCTATCACGCCGGAAGTTGTGGACTTAAACCATGTCATCACCGACATTACAAAAATGTTATATAGTATGGCCGGTGAGCATATCGACTTAGATATTAGCCTGAACTCCGATCTATGGCTCACCAAGACCGATCCGGTACAGATTGAGCAAGCAATTATCAACTTGGTTGTTAATGCGCGAGATGCGATGCCTGAGGGTGGTCAGCTCAGTATAAAAACAAACAATGTTATTTTAGACAAAGACAATAATTTAGACGCCCTTCCTGGCAAATATATCGAGTTATCGGTAAGTGATACCGGAGCCGGAATGAGTGACGAGGTCAAGTCGCACATCTTTGAACCCTTTTTCACCACAAAAGAAGTAGGGCAGGGAACCGGTCTAGGTTTGGCAATTGTTTTTGGCATTATCAAGCAAAGTGACGGCCATATTCAAGTATATAGCGAACTCAACCAAGGCACGACCTTTAAAATTTATTTACCCTGGGTCAACGATACCCCACGCCCTGTTGTATGTCCAACGCCCCAAGTAGCCCCCAACTGCGGTTTTGAGACCATTCTTTTTGTAGAAGACGACACAGAGATGCGAGCGCTTATCAAATGGGTTCTGCAAAAGTACAATTATAAACTGCTTGAGGCTAAAAATGGAGAAGAAGCGCTCAAACTTTTCGACTCCTATCCCGAGACTATCCATATGCTGCTTACTGATGTAGTTATGCCAGGTATGAGCGGCAAAGCATTAGCCGAGAAGATCCTAAGGAAACAGCCAACATTAAAAGTTGTGTACATGTCTGGCTATAGTAATGATGCAATTACCCATTATGGCGTGTCGGAAAATGGCCCCAACTTTTTGCGCAAACCGTTTACCCCCATTGACTTAGTCAATAAGATACGTGATATGTTTGATGCGCAAGTCTAAATGACAACCCATTTTTCTTCCGAGGCTTTGCCTGACCAAATAGAGATTGAGCAGTCGCCGATAGAGACTGAGCGTGAAAAAAGGTTACTGTCCGAGACCCTAACAGAAATCGCTTTAGCGCTTACTTCCCACACGCGCCACAGAGATGTTTTGGACGAAATCTTGGTACAAGCTAAACGACTGGTTACCTATCGGGCGGCTCACTTTGTTTTGCTAGAAAACGACTCGCTGAGGGTGGCGCACTGGCATGGTTATGAAAAAACCGGCAGCGAAAATTTTATCGCCAAGCTGGTGCAGCCACTGGCCGAGCTTCCTTTCGATCAGGAAGTTATCCGTTCTAAAAAAGCACAAGTTGTCTCCTATACCGAACAGGAACCCAAATGGGTCGTCACACCGGAGACAAGTTGGGTAAAATCACATCTGGTTTTACCCATTTATTTACATAATCAAGTCCTGGGCGTTTTACGCCTTGACTCCGATACCCCCGGTCAATTTACCTCTCACCATGTCGATAGGCTTCAACCTCTGGCTAACATCGCCGCTATCGCCTTAAAAAATGCACAATTATATGAACAGTTTCGCCGGGAACTAACCGAGCGACGCCGGATGGAAGTTGCCTTACGAGCCAGCGAAGAATTTAGCCAAACCATATTAAATTCGCTCGCGGCTCAAATTGCAGTAACCGATAAGCAAGGCACTATCATCCATGTAAACAAAGCTTGGCGAGAGTACGCTATCAACAATAACGGAAATACAGAGACAAAGGATGGGCAGGGATTAAATTATCTTGATATATGCCGTCAGGCAGCCAAAGCCGGCTATCCAGGTGCCGAGCAAGTTTTAAGCGGTCTAGAACAAGTTTTAAGCGGCGCTTTGCCTAAATTTGACCATGAATATCCTTGTAATTCACCCTCTGAGAAACAGTGGTTTCTTTTACGTGTGCTCCCGCTAAAAAGTAAAGATAGTGGCTTGGTTATCGCCCATATTGATTTTACCAAGATTAAAAAGCTTGAAAGCAATATTAAACATATTCACAAGCTGGGCCAAGAGTTAACGCTTTTGCGCGATAAAGAAACTATAATTTGGCGTGTGTTGGAAACAGCGAGCAAAGTACTAGAGATCGATGCTATCGCCTGTGGCCTGATTGATCCTCTAAAAAAGGAAATTCTCTTTCCTTGCCGCCTGGTTGATGATTTGCCTGAGTCTATCAATTTACGACTGCCTCTACACGAGGGATCAGGTATTATTGCGACGGTTATTCGCGAGGGACGCTGCATTAATATTTCCGATACAAGTCAACTGGAAAACTATACGCCATTAGGGTGGACGGGAAATTCTAAGTTATGCGTACCGCTAAAAGTGGGCGAACGCATTATTGGAGTGCTCGATATTGAATGTACTAAATCAGACTATTTTACGCCTGAAAATGAGCAAATTATTCAAATTCTGGCCGATCAAACGGCGGTGGCATTGGAAAACGCCCAACTGCACATCGATACCCAGCGTTACGCCCGCGAACTCTCAACGCTTTATCGTGCCAGCCAGGCTATCACGTCTAATTTGGATTTGAGTGTTGTCCTCGACCAATTGACCGTCGAAGTGATTAATCTGTTCGAAGCGAACATGGCCTGCTTTTTGTTGTTCGCCCCGGATGGTCAAGATCTCATCTTTGCTGCCGTGGCTCCGGAGTCGGCGGCTACGCTGGTCGGCTCACGCGTTCCGCTGGTCGATGGTTTTACAAACTGGGTGATGCATGAAAAAGAGCCAATTGTGGTCGACAATGCCCAAAACGATCCCCGCTTTGATGGGTACTTTGACAGTATCACCGGGCTTACTACACAATCGCTTATCGCTATTCCCCTGGCAGTGGAGGATAACCCTATTGGTTTAATCCAGGTGATCAACAAGGCCAGCGGACCTTTCGACCAGCAAGATTTGGAACTGCTGGAAGCGCTCACAAGTACTGCCGTTATTGCCATAGAAAATGCCCGGCTTTACGAGCAGTCCGAGTATCGCGCCAAACAACTCTCCGTTCTACACGAAATCGATCGGGCCATTACGGCCAGTTTGCACATCAATGAAGTGTATGATGCCTTTGCGCAGAACGTCGCTCAACTATTTTCTTTTGACCATCTGACAATTACGCTTATAGAAAATGACTCACTCCACGTCACCTATTCTACCGGGCGTGCAGAGAAAAGAATACCGGCCGGAACCCTTATCTTAAAAGATCGATCTTCAACCGGATGGATCATCCAGTACGATGAGCCGCTTATTCGCCCCGACATCATCAAAGATCCGCAATTTTTGGTAGATGCCAAGCTCATTTCCGCCGGACTAAAATCCTGCATGAGTATTCCTTTACGCGTCAAGGGCCAAATTATCGGCACCTGGAACGTCATCAGCCGCTATACCAATGCGTACAGCCACGATTATTTGCCGATTGCCCAATCGCTAGGCGATCAGTTGGCGATTGCTATTGAGAACGCGCGTTTGTATCAAGCTGAACGAGAACAACACGCCCGTCTACAACAGTCGCAAGAACGTTTGATTCAGGTTGAAAAGATGGCGGCATTGGGGCGCTTGGTGGCCTCGATTGCGCACGAAATCAACAATCCTCTCCAGTCGGTGCAAAGCTGTCTAACGCTGATTCGCGAAGATGTCAACGATATTCTTTGCGAAAAGGATTTAGATGGTATTGCCGACATCGCCGAAGAAGAAATCGAGCGCATTTCATCGATTGTGGGGCGCCTTCGCGAATTCTATCGACCGGTTTCTGAAACACAAGAGAATGATTCCGACAAATCGCTCTCTATCGATGGTTTTTACCGGCTAGACAAAGAGAATTCAAGACTCATCGATATTCATACAACGTTGCGTGGAGTTCTAAAACTTGTTAACAAAGAACTTGAGGATCGCAACTTGGTGGCGGTGTGTGATTGGAATAAAAATCTACCAATGCTCCAAACCAATCAGGATTATCTCAAACAAGTTTTTCTCAATCTCATTCTTAATGCTATGGATGCTTCACCCGCAGAGGGCGGCACTATTATTATCCGCACCGATGTGGATACGATCACTTTAGACAGTAGCGAAACGCTACCCGCCGTTCGCATCGAGTTCAGTGACACCGGGCAAGGTATTCCGGCTGAGGTTCAATCACGTTTGTTTGAGCCTCTGTTTACCACCAAAGAACATGGCTCGGGCTTGGGTTTGTTTACCACCTACAAAGTCATCAAAGCCCATAATGGTCAAATTACGGTTGAGAGTACACCGGGGCAAGGGGCTACATTTACAATTTTGCTTCCGACAAAGCTTCCTGATGTCATCCTGGATGAGGCCATTTTTATGCCGTAATAAAAAAAAAGCCCGTACATAAAGTACAGGCTTTTCGAGTTAACGATTGTATCGATTAAACTTCGTCGGCTTCGTCTTCCTCTGTGGCGGTATCTTCAGCAGGCGCTTCTGAGAAAACAGCACCAGATGCTTCCTCCGCCTCCTCAAGCACTTCGGCAGCTTCTGCAGCCTCGGCTTGACTTAACCGCTCACGTTCTAAAATACCACCAAGAGGCAGAACCTCTACCTGAATGGTTGTAGATAGATCGATCATAAGCTTGATGGTTACTTCCTGAACTCCTAAAGTCCGCACCGGTTCAGGCAGTGCAACCTTACGTTTGTCAATTTCAATCCCAGTCTTTTCCAAGATAGCTTCGGCTATATCGTTTGATGTTACGGAGCCGTAGAGTTTGCCCGTTTCACCAGCACGCCGTTCAAAGACAAGTTCTAAGCCTGAAATTTGGTTAGAAATGGCTTCAGCATCGGCGCGTTCTTGAGCGCGAACTTTCTCGGCTGCTTTACGAATGGTCTCAGCCTGTTTCATAGCGCCGGGTGTCGCTAAAATTGCCAGTTGTTGCGGCAGCAGATAGTTTCGGCCGTATCCGTTTTTAACTTCTTTGATGTCGCCGGCATAGCCTAAATTATCGACATCTTCTATTAATAATACTTTCATGGTTTTTCTCTCCGGTAACGTATAATTGCAAAACGGCTTACTTGTAAATCAACAAATTAATCGGGTAAGTGCCGGAGTCACAAAGCTAGCTTTGCGATTCCTCGATTAATTTCTAAAACCACAACTAAGCCGATAGGGTCTGATTTAGACTTTGAATACACACAAAAGTTAAGTATACTCCAAAATAAAAGGTTGTCCAAATTTCACCCTTAAATGCAAAAAGAGCCGGACTGCCACGATCCGGCTCTTTTTTGGAGGAGAAGAGAGCGTCAATTTAACTTTACTAACACCTGGCATTCTACCGGATGCTGCACTAAATTACTTGACGATAACCTACTCCGTTTATGTTGTTTACCCTACGCTTACATAACGCCGTGCTAGAAACGTGCTCCAAAGATGTTAGCCGGCAAATGAATGCCCGAAGCTTCAATTTGATCGATAAACTTGGGGCGAATTCCCGTCGGCTTGAGCCGGCCAACAATAATCCCATTTTCAATGCCTTGCTGTTCAAAGGCGAAAATATCGGACATAACAATGACATCCCCTTCCATCCCTTGCACTTCGGTGACATTGATAATTTTCCGGCTACCATCGCGCATACGCATTTGGTGAACAATCAAATCAACCGCCGAGGCGATTTGCTCACGAATAGCCCGAATAGGCAGATCCATTCCGGCCATCAAACACATTGTTTCCAAACGCGAAAGTGTATCGCGCGGGCTGTTAGAGTGGGCGGTTGTCAGGCTGCCGTCGTGACCGGTGTTCATGGCCTGGAGCATGTCTAAGGTTTCCCCGGCTCGACACTCACCCACAACAATACGATCAGGGCGCATCCGGAGCGTGTTAACGACCAAGTCCCGAATAGAAACTTCCCCTTTGCCTTCAATATTGGGCGGGCGCGATTCTAATGTAACAACGTGTTCCTGGCGCAACTGCAATTCAGCCGCGTTTTCGACGGTGATGATTCGCTCATCGGTGGGAATGAATGAGGAAAGAATGTTGAGCAGCGTTGTTTTACCGGAACCGGTACCGCCCGATACCACAATATTTAACCGAGAAACAACACATGCCTTGAGAAACTCAGAAACTTCCGGAGTAACGGAACCAAAGCGGACGAGGTCATCAACCGTGAGCGGATCTTTTTCAAACTTACGAATAGTCAGCGTGGGGCCATTTAGCGCCAGAGGAGGAATGATGGCATTCACCCGCGAGCCATCCGGCAAACGCGCATCGACCAGCGGCGAGCTTTCATCAATACGGCGTCCCAGAGGAGACACGATGCGGTCGATAACTTTTAGAACGTGCTCATTCCCTTCAAACTGAACCCGGCTAATGACCAGCTTACCTTTGCGTTCCACAAAAACTTTATCCGGGCCATTCACCATAATTTCACTAACGGTTTCATCGGCCAGCAGTGGTTCTAAGGGACCAAAACCTAGAATTTCAGCAACAATACTTTCAAAAAGACGCTCGCGTTCGGTGCGGCTCAAAATAAGATTTTCTTGCGTCAGAATTTGCTCAAACATATCCTGGATCGTGCGGCGAACCTCATCCGTTTGAGAAATATCCATTTGGGGATCAAGTTCTGAAATAAGTTTGTCTTGAATGCGTTCTTTTAATTCGCGAAACGCATCTTTTTGGACACCTCGGGGCGCGCCGCGTACTTCCTTACCGGTACGGCCAGGTGTTCTAAAATTTCTTTCGGGGAAACGAGATTGTACGGGCGATTTACCGGAAGGGTTGTTCGAATCCGAGTCGTTAGCGTTCTTTTTGATCCGCTGCATCAAAGACATAAAAAATTCCTCCTCTAGGATTTTAGTTGTTATGATGTTTTAGTCAGCCGTATGCGCATAAACGAAGAAAAGCAGGGTCGGGTTCAAATGGGGTCAACATGAACCAAGTGCAGGGCAGATTAACTATTAAAGTTCATCTTTTTGGAAGTGAGGGTTAGGACGTAAGTATGTGGTATCAAAGCTGATTTTTATATTATAGTGAATTTTTGCAAAAGTGGTAGTGTTAGAAAAATTTTTGTCGACCTATAGACTAAACCGGATAATCATCACGCTTTTTTGATCGTTAGGCGATGATTACCCGGTTTATCGGATCAATTTCCTCTAATTTTGATACACGCTCATCACATCGCCGGCGATATTAATGGCTACACTAAGTTCAACACCTTGATCAGGTTGCAAGTTTACGGTTCCGGTCGTCGCCACAAATGGACGGCTGGCGGTAAAGTTATAGCTTCCGGGCGGTAAATCGATGATTAACTGATCGTTATTCAGAATTGAATAGGTTTGCTCATGGATGGTAAAGGTTAACGTTTCGCCGGCATAGTTTTTAACAAGCAGCCCCTCTGTGGTAGATAACGGCTCATCAATCACCGGCTGGGAAGCATCTTCCGGCAGAGCCGACGCACTATCTTCCACAGGCGTAACGAGCGGCTCTTCGGTAACGGCCATCGTCTGAGCCGTTAGATCTTCTTGCGATACCTGCATATCGACGCCCAACAGATAATTGTACTTCTCGCCGACATCATAAACACGCTCTTCTTGCGTACCGGTGATCGTCAACCCAACCACCTGACCGGCCACCAGCGTGACTTCATTATTGATGCTGCCACCGGGAACGCTGGCCGTATAGGTGTAATAGCCCGGCGCAACATCGATCTGCAACCGACTGGGACTATCGCCGGTACCGGGAGCAACTTTGTAGAGTTGGCCGTTAAGATCCACCGTCAGTTCATCGCCGATGTAATTAATCCACACCAGGCTAGCTTGACCGGCTACAGGCGTTACAGGCTGCCAGGTATCAGCCACCGGCGTTTCTTCGACCGGTTGGGCATTGGGATCAAAATCAAAAAGGTCTACAATATCTTTGGGTTCGGCCAATAAAACCCCATCGGGGCCAATGGAGGGTGGCGTTTGATCGAGACGGGCAGCCTTAAAAAGGCTTTCACCGGGAGCCAAAGTAAACTCACCGGCCTCGCCGATAACACCCGGCACATTGGCAGCAAATTTATGTTCGCCAGGATTGAGTTGTAGAGTCAGCATCCCGCCTTCAGGGGCAGTGTCTGTGCCGGGCACCGTGTAAGTAACATCGTCAAGATCAAGGAACAGTTCCTGACCGATATAGTTAATGAGCGTAAAGTTTACAACGGGAGTCGATTCTTGAGCGTGGCTGGCCTGGACCGAAAAGGCTAAAATCGACGCTACAGCGATCATAAGCCCTAACACCATAGTAGAAATATTTTTTACCATTATTTCACCTCTCGACGGTTAATTAAGTTTTTGTATTGAATTATAAGCCGCTGACCGCTCTATCGGCTGTACGGTTTATCCAAAAATCCGTTTTTGTGAAGCCAATTCTCTAAATCACGGTTATTCGGCTCGGTAATCATCGGGCCTCGATCGTACCCTTTGATGCTGCGGTCCGTAGGGCGAGGTAAAAAATCGGTGTAAGGGGTGTCGGCGCCGGGGTGGGCTAAAATGAGGGTGGGGACGCTGTAGCCGTGCGTCCATGCTTTAAGCCGGTCAGCGTTGGCAGGGTCGCTGTCGATGCTCACTTCTCGATACGGAATCTGATAACGGGTAAGCAAATCACGGGCGAGCGCCACTCCCGGACAGTAGGAGTCGCGCACATACATAACAAGTTCTCTATCCAAAATGTCCACTCCTGGTTGTTCGACAAATTTTGCTTAAAGTTTACCGCAAAAGCGTTAATACAGCGTTAAATTAGTTTTCTAGATTTCTTGAGCGTCGTACCCGTATGTTTCCCCGCCTCCGCGAGGACAAGTTTAGCGGGAATCCATTCGTTTGCATAACGTGGATGCCCGATAAAACCATTCGGGCATGACGGAGTAACCTGCCGAAAATACCATATGTGTTAATTTACGGTGTAGTTAATTTTAAATTGGAATAGAGGGATCGTCTTTAAGAAGGGGGGACGGTGAAAGATGAAATTTCTGTGCCGCCGCCGTCGCGCAAAATTATAGTTGTGCCGGGAGGCCAGGCCGCCTCGCCTTGACCCAGGTATAAGTCACTAGGCGTATTTTGCCCCGCTGCCGTATGGATCCGAATACTGCCGCCGCTAAAAAGGAAAATATCCGGAAACGTAAAGTTTGCTAGTGAGGAACCTTCCAAGCGCCAATCAAGCAGACTGGTGCCGGCCCCCTGATTAAGAATGACCACTGTCTCTTGAGACAACTGGCCGGCGCCTAACACTTGAGAGATCGAAACATTGATCTCATCTAACGGCGCGGGTGTAGAGGTGGGCAGCGGCGTAGTCGTTAAAGATGAAGCCAACGGCGTTTCAGTTGGCGTGGCCGAAGGCCCCACAGTCGCTGCCGGCTCGAGCGGAACCTCGGCATCTTCCGGCAAAGGCGTAGGAGGGTCAAAGGGGAGGGCAGTTTCCGATGGGATAGGAACGACAGTAAACGTGGCAGTCACTGTTGGTAAACCGCCTACCGGAATCACCAACTCTTGTCCAATCTGGATGAAGTCTTCGTTTGACAGACCGTTGGCCGTCATAAGATCGAACAAAGAGACCGAGAACTTGTCGGCAATCAGGCTGAGTGTATCACCGGCCTTGACTTCATAAACCAACGATTGTATGGGTGTACTTTGTGTTGGAACCGCAGCTATTGTACTATCGGCATCAATACTAACTTCAGCCGCGTCACCTGCTTGACTTGTCTCAGCCGCGACGGCACTCTCGGGCGAATCAGCAGTTGCTACCGTGCCCGGTACCACTTGCCGATTAGCAATGAGCACTACGCCAACGCTAATAATCAGAGAGACAACGGCATTGACACCAATGATCAACAGCAGTTGACCTAAAGGCAGCCCAACACCCGTCACCTGACCGTCGGGATAGGAATCGTAATCATCAAAATCCGGTTCCGGATCGTACTGAGTATCATTCATTGCAGATAGCCTTATGTCGACAAAATAGGCATATTAGGCATATATAGTATAGCAAAAACTGAATACCCCCCATATATAGCCATCAATTGTATTATACTCTATATTAGTATCTCTGACAATGATGGCTTAAGATAATCAAAATTTTTACTATTTAACCGTTTTTTAATTTGCCCTAAACAAAATAACGGTTAAATTTAATCAAAGATTTATCGAAAGAGAATATCCTGTACAATCCAATAGGCACGTCGATGTGTGCTCCCTTCATTGCTGAAGCGTTTGAGATGTCACCCTATTTCCACCTTTCTACCGGATAAAGATACCTCTTAAAAAAGGACAAAAAATTTGGCAATGATCTCCCTGCTTATACACCTTCTGAAAAAAATCATCCAATTAATCAACTATAGCATAGCAGCGCTGTTATGGCTTTTCGGTATGGGTTTGATGGTTTGGTACCCCCTGCGCTGGTGGCCCGGCGATAGATTTACCCCTATTCAACTGCTAAACTACTTTACGCCGTGGCTGCTCGTGGCGCTGTTACCGGCCCTCATCTTCGCGGCTCTAAGCAAGCGGCGATGGTTAATGCTCATGTTGATTATGCCAACATTTATAATTATGTATAATTACGCGCCCCTCTTCCTACCCCGCGCGACGTCACCGGCGTTGGCTCATAGCGGTCGCATTAAAGTGATGAGTTATAATATCTGGGGCTACAATCGTAACACCGATGACATTGCCGATATTATTCACCGGGAACAGCCTGACATTTTGTTTCTCCAGGAAATCTACGGGAGCAAAGCGATTGTCTTGAAACAAAAACTACAGGATCTCTATCCGGGCCAAGATCGGTATTACTCTACAATGGATGACGAAAGTGGGCAGGGTATCATCAGCCGCTACCCTTTAACCCCTCTCGGTATCTCTTATACCCAGGGTCGGGCCCAAAAGGCGATTATTCACACACCCGACGGCGATATTCATGTCTGGAATGTTCACCTTAAACAGCCCCGCGATTGGGTGACCCAGCATCGTCAGGTGATCAATCTGGTGCAGGATGTGGCCCATGTCGACCAACCCCTTATCGTAGGCGGCGACTTTAATACCACCGAGCAGTCAGAAGTCTACAAAATGATCGACCAATATCTCGACAACACCCATTGGGAAGCCGGTTGGGGTTTTGGCTTTAGTTTTCCGGCTGAAAAACCTATCATAAAAGGCGTCAAGGTTCCAGTCACGACGCCTATGCTCCGTATCGACCATATCTTTCACAACAACCTCTTATTTACCCACAGTGCTAAAACCCTTTCTGATAGCGGGGGGTCGGATCATTATCCGGTTGTTTCAGAGCTTTCGGTTATTCAGTAGAGACTCCGTAGATCACAATTTAAGGAGTGAGGCATCCTCAGATGCCGAACGGAGCCGCATCTGAGGATGCCGACTCCTCGAAAATTGGATCTGCTGAGACGGCCACTATCAAAGGATTTTATGAAACTTAATCGACGTACGTTTATAAAAGGCGCAGCCGGTCTGGCGGCAACAACCTGTCTCACCGGTACGGCCGGTGTTGCGGCTTATCAATATGGAACCAATATTGAAACCCATTGGCTAGCGGTTGAAAAAGTTCAAATTCCCATCAAAAATCTAAAGCCGGCGCTGGAGGGCTTTAAAATCGTCCAGCTTAGCGATATTCATTTACACCCTTTCACCCAAATAGAATTTATCCGCGAGGTCGTCGATACCGCTCAAGCCTTACAACCCGATTTAATCGCCCTTACCGGCGACTATGTTTTGGAAAGTGCCGATTCTATTTTTGAGCTAGCGCCGGTATTGGCAACCCTTAATCCTACCTACGGGATCTATGCTTCGTTGGGCAATCACGATCTGTGGACGAATGCCGATACCGTCCGACACGGCTTTGCCGAGTCCGGGCTAACGCTGCTGCGCAACGAGGGTCTGGCCTTCGATGTGGGCAATGCCCAACTCTTCATTGCCGGGGTTGATGACGGATGGAGCGGCCACCCCGATTTATCTGCGGCGCTCGATACCCACCCCGGTGATATACCAACTATCCTGCTGGCCCACGAGCCAGACTTGGCCGACCGCTTCGTCGCCGATAAACGGGTTTCACTGCAACTATCCGGTCATACCCACGGCGGGCAGGTTCGGCTGCCGGGCAAAGGCCCTTTGATTTTGCCACGCCTGGGCAAGAAGTATGAACTAGGCCTCTACCGCGTGGAGGATTTGTGGGTTTACACCAACCGGGGTGTAGGCGTTATCGGCCCGCCGGTACGGATTAACTGCCGCCCTGAAATCACGGAGTTAACGCTGGTGGCCGGTTAGGTCGCCGCGCCACCTACCCGCCGATCATCCACACCCGTTCCGCCGGCTTCCCCTGCCCAACCCGCAATGTGTAACCTCTAACCGCCTTTTCCACCAACGTCTCATTTTCAAACAGCATCGCTATCTGCGAGCTATACGCCCGAATGCTCGCCACCTTTGCTTGAAGATCCGCTTCTGTAAGGGCTTGCAGCCGGGGAGCAAGCTGTAAGTCGGCACTGTCGGCCAACGCGGCCTCTAGCGGATAGGCATTTTCCGCCGAGTGGCTGGAATAGGGATACGCCGGATCGGCGTAGGGGTAATCTTCATAGAAAACAACATGATACCCTTCTGCATGCAATCGCCGTGCGGCCTGGTGTACCAGTTGATGATCGACATGATGACCAATCGCCAGGGGAGCATAGATCACCGTCGCCACCGGATCGGGGTTGAGTTTGATCACGGCTCCGGCAACCGCCTCACTGAGCGGTAGATCGTCGGGATGCAGCTCGCCGAACAGTTCCTCGTTACTGGTATAATACCAAACATCGGCCTCAGGCTCGCCCCGATAGATACAGTCCAGAAACGGCAGATAC
>JAGRBZ010000133.1 GCA_020433805.1 Anaerolineae bacterium | reverse complement strand
TCGGCGGTGTGGACGCTGTGCAACTCATTTTAGGGCTGGGGATGACGCTGCAAAATCTCTATCGCCACAAACAGCCGTCCGAACTGTCGCTGCCCGAGCTGGACAGCCTGCTGGAAGCCAATCGCCGCATTGTTGAGGCCAATATGGGCTACCGCATGCGCAGCAAAATCATCGAAGTTACCCGCCACGCCGGCAGCCGCACCGACCGCGCCGACAAACTTACCATGGCCACCGAGCTTTTTGAGTATGTCAGGCCGTTAACTGCTACGGACGAAGGGTAATTGTAGCAGACAATGCGTGTAAATCAGGCTAAGGCTGAGGCTAAGGCTAAGAAAAAGAAAAGAAACGAACCGCTTTCGTGAAGTGATGGCTCAATCTCTATTTTTCTACTCAGCCTTAGCCTATCAACATCACCATTTATCGGCTGCAATGTCACACGCATTACACCACCCAACGCTCCCCACCACCTATTTTCCAAAAAATGCAGTTCTGACTACAATTTTAATACCCCTATCAACACATAGAATGCAATGACCAAGGATAGCTCATTGAACACCATGTACCAATTCAAACTCCCCGATCTCGGCGAAGGTATTCACGAAGCGGAAATCGTACACTGGCAGGTAAAAGAGGGCGACACCGTCACCATCAATCAAACGCTGCTCGAAGTGCAAACGGACAAAGCGCTTGTCGAAATCCCTGCGCCGGTTGCCGGGACCATCAAAGAAATTCGCGTGGAGGAAGGCACGACAGCGCATCTGGGCGATGTGCTGGTGGCCATTCAGCCGGAAAGTAAAAGTGCGTATTCTCCAGCCCCGGACGATTCTTCCTCTGTTGTTAGCGCCACGGCCAAAGTTGGCCTGGCCGGCCCCGGTCAGCGCGTGCTGGCCGCCCCAGCCGTTCGTAAAATGGCTCTGCGGCTAGGCATTAGCCTGCATCGCGTGCCAGGTAGTGGCCCCAATGGGCGCGTGTTACCGTCCGATGTCCGCACCTTTGCCGAGCAGCAGGCCGCGCCACAATCGCCATCACAGCCCACCTACGCGCCTCCCAATCTCAGGCCACCTAATCAACCGCCCCCGACACCCGCATTATCACAACCAAAATCCTCACCCGAACCGCCACGTCAACCACCAGAACAGAGCGAAGCCGAACCCTTATCCAGCCTGCGCCGCCGTATCGCCGAGCGCCTGGACGAAGCCTGGCGCATTCCCCACGTAACCAGTTTTGCCGAGGTCGACGTCGCGCGGCTGGTCAAATTGCGCCGCCAGCTTAAAGATGTCGCCGCCGAGCAAAATGTATCGCTCACCTATCTGCCGTTCATCATCAAAGCCGTCGTGCAAACGCTTAAAGTTTATCCCGATTTCAACGCCCGGCTCGATACGGAACAGCAGCAGATCGTGCGCCATCGCCATTACCACATCGGCATCGCAACCGCCATACCCGAAGGATTGCTGGTGCCGGTCATCCGCCACGCCGATCAAGCCAGCCTGCGCCAGTTGGCCCAAGAACTAACCCGGCTGACGGAGTTGGCCCGCGACCGCAAGTTGAGCGCCGACGAACTCTCCGGCAGCACCTTCTCGATCACCAACTTCGGCAGTGCCGGCGGCGAACAAGGTACGCCAATTATCAACCCGCCGGAGGTTGCTATCTTGGGCTGCGGTCGCATCGAACCCAAGCCGGTGGTTGTTAAGGGCAAAGTTAAGGTGCGCCCTGTACTGCCTCTGTCGCTTAGTTTCGACCATCGGCTGCTCGATGGCGTGGCAGCCGCCCAATTTCTCACGCACCTCAAAACGCTGCTCAACAAACCGAAACGCCTGATGCTGGACTTATAATGGTTGTTGGAGATGTTGCCACCGCTGTCGATGTCATTGTCCTCGGAGCCGGACCGGCCGGTTATACTGCCGCCATCCGGGCCGCTCAGCTTGGCCAAGATGTGGTTATCATTGATCCCAAATCTGGGGGTGGGAGCTGTCTGAATGAAGGTTGCCATCCGGCTGATCACCTTCTCGCCGAGGCTCGGCGTCACCAGGTGGTTAATTGGGGTGCGCTACAGCGCCGGAAAAGAGAGATAATTGACGCGCACCGCCAACAGATCGAACGACAGTTAGAGCGCCACGGAGTCGCTGTGGCCCAGGGCAAAGGCTGGTTCATCAATGCCACCGAAATGCGGGTCGAGGGGCAATACGGCGCGCTTAAATTTATCTTCGATCAGGCTGTCATCGCTACCGGCGGCAAACCCACCGCGCTCAATACGCTGCCGTTCGATGGTGAGCAGATTCTTACCCCAACTCAGGCCCTCGCGCTCGAACATCTGCCGTCGAGCATCGCCATCATCGGTGCGGACTATATCGCGGCTGAACTGGCGACGCTCTTCATTACGCTTGGAGTACCGACCCAACTTCTTATTCCGGCCGGTCATCGCCTGCTGGCCGAATTCGATGCGGTGGCCGGTCAACTGGTTGAGACACAACTAAAACAAAATGGTGTCGCCATAAAGCATGACGTCACCATTTCACAAGGCTTCGCCGTCAAAACCGATAAGGTGATTGTCTCAGTCGGCATCGAGCCGAATACAGCCGGGCTGCATCTCGAAGCCGCCGGTGTAGCCATCGATGCATGTGGCTTCATCCCGGTCAACGACCGTATGCAAACCAACATCCCCGCGATCTACGCCGCCGGAGACGTTACGGGCGGGCCGCCATTGGCTGCATTGGCGATCAAGCAAGGTCGCATCGCGGCGGAGGCTATCGCCGGACGGCCGGTGCAGTATGCACCTCAAGCCCTTCCGATGGCCGCCCGCACCGATCCGGAAATCGCCGCCGTTGGCCTAACCGCAGTGCAAGCCGAAGCGCTGGGTTACGATGTCGTCTCGACCCAACTGCCCATCAACGCCGGATCGTATCCCCCCCTATTCGACGCATCACATGGCTTCGCCCTTATCGTGGCTGAAAAAGAGAGCCAGCTTCTGCTCGGTTTGACGCTGGTCTGCCCCCATGCGGGAGACATCATTAGTGAAGCAGCCCTGGCTATCGAGCTGGGCGCAACCCTGACCGATTTAGCCGAAACAATCCACCCTTATCCCAGTTTAAGTCAGGTTATCCAGCACGTTGCTGAGGCGGCGTTGGAAACACTGAATCACGGATGGCCATGAAATCACTCAGTTCTATACGAGAACAACGCAATAGTTATGGTGTCAACATCAGATTTCAAAAAGGTCCGTACCAGTTCCCTAAATCATTCGGTGGCAAAGGCAAGCTCGTATCCGGCTCTTCCTGAATTCTCGTGGTTTCTGATCGGTACCAATTCCCCAGATCATTTGGTGGTAAAGGTACGCTCGTGTCCGGCTCTTCCTGAATTCTCGTGGTTTCCGATTCACCATTAACATCCGCCGCCGCTTTCGCATAATCGGCCCAATTGAGAGACGCTTCACGTACTCTTTCATGCATCGGCATCGGTGCTACGGTTGAGGTTTCGGGTTTTAATGTTGGTGCTTCATCTTTTATTGTTACCACGTACCGACCGGCCGCCATCAATTCCGGGTTGGCTGCGTAGAATTCGGAATTACTTAGCGTTTCATCCTTGATTGTTATCACGAAGCGGTTGGCCGCCATCAATTCCGGATTGGCTGCGTAGAATTCGGAATTACTTAGCGTTTCATCCTTGATTGTTATCACGAAGCGGTTGGCCGCCATCAGCTCGGGATTGGCCGCGTAGAATTCGGAATTGGTCAGGTCTTCGTCATTGACCGTTACCACGAAGCGGTTGGCCGCCATCAACTCCGGATTGGCTGCATAGATATCGGAGTCGGAAACGATTTCAGGCACCGGTTCCATTTCAACTTCGGTCGCAACATCCTCTGAAACTGACGCCGATTGTTCGGTAGTTTCTTGAGGTAATGCCAATCCGCATCCGGCAACAACTCCAATCAGTACGATGCACAAACTCCATAAACCTATTAATCTAAACTTTCTACCACCTAATTGGGGCTTCATTTTTGCCTCCTCTTTGAAGCAACTATGGGACGAGCGCCCGTCTCGCCTATATAGCTCAAGGCGTTTTCAAACACCTTCAAGGGGCGGTCGCGCTACTATTCAACAACCGCATCCCTATCGTCAACGACCCACCGAGCTATATGTGACAAAACAGCTTCGTCATTTACTTCACTAAAATCCCAATAAAATGATCCAACTGCCCAGAATTCACTCGGCATCGAAAGACAGATAAAGTGATCAGCAAGTTTCCCAATATCAGTAGCGTGATTGGCCGAGCAAATTGGCACCGCCACAATCAACTTTTGGCAGCGTTGGTCTGAGGCTCTAGAGGTTAGCCATTTAATAGCCGCTTTGATGGTTTCGCCGGAGGCAATCCCATCATCCACTAAAATGACCACCTTTGACGACAAATCTAGCAATCGCCCGCCTCGAAACTTCTGAATGTAATTTTCCACACCAACCTTCGCCTGCTCGATAGCCTGACCGGTTGGTTTACCCTTATGAAAACATTCATGCAGCATCTGATTACTGATTGTGACCACATCGCGCTCAGCAACAGCCCCTATCACCCGCTCATTATGCCAAGGACACTTAATTTTCTTGGCGGCGATGATATCGTGATTGCAGTCCAGAATCCGCGCGACAGTCGCACCAACCACGACCCCACCATACGGAATAGAGAGCAAGAGCACATCATTCATTGACGTTTCTTTGATAACAGGTTCGTGAAGTAGCCGAACTGCCAATTTCTTTCCAGCCTCTACTCTATCAACAAAAAGACACACATTTTCTAACATCGTCTATCCCTCCATCGGCATTCCGAACCTGCAACCATCTTAAAAATCTATCCTTCTCCCCCCTTATTCTTAATTTAAATCAAAATCACGTCTATTGCACCCCCCAGGTGAATAGATTTTATGCCAGGTATTTACCTGGTGAGTTGAGCAGGAGTTGTGCTACCAACTTGACCAGTACTACGATGAGATTTGGACATAAGCCTGGGCAAGAAACCAGGGTTTTCGATGAATTCGATCAATTTTTTTTTTTTTTTTTCTCACGTAAGCGCATATTTTCAGTTTCGAAGTTAAAACCCTGGTTTCTCAGACCGAAGTCTCGTTGTAGTACCAGTTCACCTTGCGAGGTCCGACTTAAACCAAATCCAAGAAATTAGCATAACCACCCTTCCTTGACTATAATAAAAGTTTGTACTATTTTTGAAACACGACATCAGACATAACCGGGCTAAGAGTGCGACTTGGCTCATTACAGTCAAGGAGTATTTTTAGTGAATTTTGATCAATTTTCGTTCGACCGGCGCATTAAGGCCGGCATCCAGGCCGTTGGCTACACCACACCGACCCCTATCCAGCAACAGGCCATCCCCCGCGTGCTCGAAGGGCGCGACGTGATGGGGCTGGCCCAGACCGGCACCGGCAAGACCGCTGCCTTCACCCTGCCCATTCTGCAACGTTTAACCACTGGACCACTGCGCCAGGTACGGGCGCTTATTGTCGCCCCCACCCGCGAACTGGCCGAACAGATTTACCAAATGAGTGTTGAGTTAGGCCAAAAGACCAAAGTGCGCAGCGTCGCCATCTACGGCGGCGTTGGCAAGAGTGGTCAGGTGTCGGCCCTGCGGCGCGGAGCCGAAATCGTGATTGCCTGCCCCGGCCGCCTGCTCGATCTGGTCAGCGACGGCGACATCGACCTCTCGCGCGTAGAAGTGTTGGTGCTGGATGAAGCCGACCGAATGTGTGATATGGGTTTTCTACCCGACATCCGGCGCATTCTCAAACTGCTGCCAAACCGCCGCCAGACCCTTTTCTTCTCGGCGACGATGCCCGACGATATTCGCGAACTGGCCGATACTATTCTCAACGATCCCGTCACCGTTCAAATTGGCGAGATTGCCCCGGCCCATACCGTGTCACACGCCCTCTATCCGGTGCCCGACAAACTCAAGAAAAACCTGCTGCTGGCGATGTTGCGGCAAACCGCCACCGGCCGCGTGCTCATTTTCACCCGCACCAAATATCGCGCCCGTAACCTGGCCCGCGATCTGGAGAAGAAAGGCTATCGCGCGGCTGCGCTCCAGGGCAATATGTCGCAAAACCAGCGCCAGCGGGCCATCAACGGCTTTCGCGACGGCAAATACGATATTCTCGCCGCCACCGACGTCGCCGCCAGGGGTATCGACGTGTCGGAAATATCGCACGTCATCAACTTCGACGTGCCCGATACGGTCGAGGCCTACACCCACCGCATCGGTCGCACCGGTCGGGCGCATCAATCGGGCGAAGCCTTCACCTTTGCCGGTGAATCGGATGGACAGATGATTGGGGATATTGAGAAGTTATTGGGGGAACCCATCGAGCGACGGCGTCTGCCCGATTTTGATTACGGCGGTTTCGAGCCGGAAAGCCAGTTTCAAAAGAAACCGGGCAAAACCGCGCCACGGCCACAATCAAACGGCACGCGCAACCATGCTCAACGCAGAAATGGTCGCAGCAGTCCTAATCGCTCGCGGCGACGACGATCTTCATAATCGGAGTTCGTTATGTAGACAGAATGTAACCACTCAGACATGTCATTTTGAGGTGTTTTTGGCAATGAAAATGTTAGTTGGGTGGTTAGCTGGATGGTTGGATGGTAACCAACCAACAAATATCTGACTACCGATATCTGACTACTGTATTTTCAAGGGAGTGTAACAGTCTCATATGAGACGACAGCGACAATGAAAATCATTATCAAGCCGTGGAGTGAGCCGCAAGCGTCAGATGCGAACGGGTTGGCCCAAGCCGCTCCGCATCTGAGGATGCTTCGCTCCTCGATCAATCTTGCTATTTTCAGAGAAGACAAAACTATTTCAAGTTGAGATGCCAGCCCCTACACGCTGAACATCGCCACCAAATTGCTCGCCCGTAGGGAACGACGATACAATTTTCGATGAGTTTCTGGGCCTGTTCCCCCGTAACGGGACAACATACTGGGACACAGAATCTTGTTACCAGATCCGCTTCGCTATTTTTTTGCGTCGTCTGATGTGTCATCTTTCTACCTCTAATGTAACCGGCCAAATGCGCTTAAGGGTCTCTACAGGTACTTGTGTTATCGAATGCTCTCAATTCTTCTTCAAGTTTTGTCCGCATCTTTAGTTACGGGTTTAGAGAGTGAAGAGATCAATACTCATCATAATTAATTATCAACTGTGCTTCAATCGACAAATCAACGGACTTTTGTGTACAAATCAATGATAAACCCAAGACGAAGATTCAATTTGACAAACAGATCAGATTTTGCTATTTTGTCGGTTACCCCTATTTTATATCTATCTACCTATCAACTAACTATACTGTAACATTGCCCCTAAGATTTGCTAAGTATATATTCAGGGAAACAATGCTGTTGCAAATGGCGAGTTCCTGGCATTAATTAAAAATAAGGGAAATTCAATGAAACACAATGATGTGCTCAACCGCAAGCCTCAATTTGAGGATATTATTGATTTACCCGTTCTCCAACGTATTCAAGATACATTTTCACAAGCTATGGGCTTGGCGGCAATGGTCGTTAGCAAATCCGGGCAGCCGGTTACGCATGCCAGCAACTTCCAGCCGCTGTGCAGGCTAATCCGCTCTACTAAAAAGGGGGGAGCACGCTGCCAAGCTTGTGACGCGGCCGGCGGGGTTGAAGCCTTTAAATCGGGTAAACCTCACTCTTACATCTGCGCCAATGGCTTAGTCGATGTCGTTGCTCCCATTGTGATTGATGGCGAATATTTTGGTGGCATTTATTGTGGTCAGATTTTATCGGCCGAGTCGCACGAAGAGTTGCTTGAGGAAATTGTGCGGCGTAATGAGTACTTAGGCATGCCTCGCGCCGACTTGTTGAAAATAGCCCAAGCCGTACCGGTTCTGCCTCGCGAACGTATTGATGCCGCCGCCGAGATGCTTCAATTAACGGCCAACTATATTATTGAACTAGGATTAGCCAATTTAACCAAAAGCCAACTTTTGCGCGAAACAAAAGAGAAAGCCTCACTCCAAGCAGCCTTGCAAGATGCCCAACTTCGGGCGCTGCAATCACAAGTTAATCCGCACTTCCTCTTCAACTCTTTGGCTCTGTTAGGCTACCTTGCGGTTGAAGAAGATGCCCCCCGTACCCAAGAAATAGCCTACTGTTTAAGCGATCTGCTGCGCTACAGCCTGCGTAATATGACCAAAGCCGTTCCTTTACAGCAAGAGTTAGACATCATCAAACATTATCTAACCATTCAGCAGCTGCGCTTAGAAGAGCGCCTAAAAATACAAATCGATATTAACCCAACGCTCAATCAAATAACAATCCCCTGTATGATCCTTCAACCTCTGGTCGAGAATGCTGTGGTTCACGGTGTTGAACCCGTTGCCCGCCCCGTTACCATTCATGTGCGAGCTTACCCTTGGCTACAAGGCATAATGTTAGAAGTAAATGATGACGGGGCCGGAATTGATCCCTTTATAGCCGAGTCGGTTAATGCCCGAACGTTCAGCTACCGGCAGAACGAATACAGTTCCATAGGGTTACAAAACGTTATTCAGCGACTTGACGGCATTTACGGCCAGGAATGCGACATTCGCGTTGAAGGGGGTCCAAATCAAGGTACCCGAATAATGTTGTTTATTCCCCGCAAGCAATCTGCTGGTATTTAATTTTAACATTTTATGAGTTACGCAGTTGAAAAAAGATCAGACCCTAAAGGTTTTATAGGTCGACTTTAGGACAAAATACAAGCGCGATTGCGTCAAAATTTTGCTTGACACATGACTTCGAAAACCTTTAGGGTCTCGAACTGCGTAAGTCCTAACTTTATCAATTGAGGGAGTCCGACAGTCTCAAGTGAGACGACAACGACAATGAAAATCTTTTGCTACCGGCTAACCGGCTAACCGCTAACTGCTATTTTCAAAGGAGGCTAAGACTTTATGCTAAGTCTTCTCATTGCCGAAGATATCGCCATTATTCGCTCTAATATCGTTAAAATTATAACCCAAGAAAAGCCTGACATTCAGCCAATTATCGAGGCCAGCAATGGTCAAGAGGCACTCAGCTTGGTAGAGCAAACACGGCCGGATATCATTTTGATGGATATTAAGATGCCGGAGTTAAATGGTTTAGAAGCGACCAGACTAATTCATAACCGTTACCCCTCGATAAAAATAATCATTCTAACTGCCTATGATGAATTTGTTTACGCCCAACAGGCAATACGATTTGGAGCGGCTGATTATATACTAAAACCCATTCGACCAAACCAATTGGTCGTGGCTTTAAGCCAAGTTCAAAACCAGATTCGTCAGGAGCAAGAGCAAAAAGAAAAGCTTTACCAGATGGCCCACCACCGACAGCTACTATCCACAGACCACAGTCCGGCGAAAGAAGAAAATCATCAAGAGCATCATAACCTGACCGATCAAATTGAAAGTCCCGTACAGCAAGCTATCACGTATATTCACAATAACCTGAGCCATCCCGAGCTTAGTCTCAATATGGTGGCAAACAAGGTTAATCTCAGTGCTTCTCACTTGGCTTTTCTGCTTAAAACAACACTCGGCGTTAGTTACATCCAGTATGTAAACTATTTGCGGCTGGAACAATCCAAAATATTACTCAAGACGACAACTATAAGTATTTCTGCTGTTGCCGAGATGGTTGGCTATGCCACCCCCAGCTACTTTTATCGCCTCTTTCAACGTGAAACAGATATGACTCCAACCAACTATCGGCAGGCGAACTCGACCCATAATGGAGATGAAGATTTATCAAGAGGTTAGAGATGAGGAGATAAGGAGATTGGAGATTAGAGATGGGGAGATGAGGCATACAAATTATGCAGTTGATGTCACGTCGATGCCCCTTTCGCGTGTCAATTCGGTAAACTCAGTCAGGGGGCATTTCAATTGCGGACGAAAGAGAAACACTGAACGCCTGATAGAAATGAAAACACTGATGCATCCTCTGTTGGGCTTAATTTCGTCCGGACTTGAACGAGAAACACCATTTCAAAACAAAAAATTCAGTGAAATCATTCTTTTCAGTGCTTCAGTGTTTCACTAGCCACGATACCAGGCCAAAAGAACTTACCCGCTTACGCGGGGAACATAGCTCGCTTTGCTCGCCTTCAGAAATACAGTATACCAGCAACCATGATGCCAGGACAAACTACAAAGAGAGGGCCACCCGAAATCCCCTGAAGTGGTCCCAGTGGTGAGGATAGCTCTTGCGGCGGTACGCAGCGCGGAAGATGTACGTATCGTTGTAGTCCCACGAACCGCCCCGCAGCACGCGAATTTTTGTTCCATTCACATCATTACTACCGCTTTCATATTCCGTTAAACACCACTCCCATACATTGCCGGCCATATCGACTACCCCAAAAGGGCTGTCTCCTTTGCCTTCATAAGCCGTGACCGGTGTTGTACTCCCGGCACTGCCCAATCTACCATCGACACTATTCTGACAGCGGCTGCTGTCCCATTCATTCCCCCACGGGTACTCACGTCCATCATTCCCTTGGGCGGCATACTGCCACTGCGCCTCTGTAGGCAGTATGATTACCTGGCCGCTTTTGTCACTCAACCAACGACAGTAAGCTACCGCCTCATACCACGAGACACCCACAACCGGATGTTCTGCGCCGTTCCATTTCTTATCTTGCCAATAGCGCGGCTCCGTCCATTTTTCTTTCCCGCATACTTTCCAGCCCGCATCCGTCCACCATTTTTTCTCCTTGTAGCCACCGGCCTTAATGAATGGGTCAAACTGAGCGTTGGTTAGTGGATATTTGGCGATGGCAAAGGGTTCGACTTTGAGAACTTTGTCCTCAATCGTCACCTGCCCGGCGGGGATTTTCACCCAGGCGAAGGGTTTGGGGAGGGTGGACTCGGCACGCAAACTCTGCGGTTTCTTTGTGACATTCAGTTTCTGTTCCGTCAGCGGTGATGGCTCTGTAAGTTTCCGTCCAAAGGAAGCCAGCACAAATTGCTCAACTTCATTGTCTGGAGAAAGGGTCAGACGAAACCCCTTATTATTATGCCATTGATAAGGTACGAGTCTGCTACGGAAAAACGCAGAAAAAATAATTGGATGAAAATATACCCACGAACCACCCTTCAATACACGATAGTTAGCCTGGCTATAAATATCATTACTTTTATTCTCATAATCCGTCTGACACCACTCCCATACATTGCCAGCCATATCTACCGCACCAAAAGGGCTATCACCATTGCCTTCATAATGGGTCACTGTAGTAGTACCGCGAGTATTACAAGGCTCTACAGAATTATTGCACCGTTGACAGTCCCATTCATTGCCCCAAGGGTATTCACGCTCATCACCTCCTTGGGCGACATACTGCCACTGTTCCTCCGTAGGTAACATGATTTCTTGTTCCGTTTTGTTGCTCAACCACAAACAAAAAGCTACTGCTTCATACCAGGAGATACCCACCACTGGCTGCTCTAAACCGTTCCACTTATGACTGTTCCAGTAGCGTGGTTCTGTCCAGGGTTTACCTGTCGCCGTCCATTCATTCTTTGCACCGTCCCAATCCCATCCCTTTTCACGTGCTTCCCAGCCCACCTCAGTCCACCACTTTTTCTCCTTGTAACCACCCGCTTCTATAAAGAGAGCAAACTGGGCATTGGTCAACGGATATTTCGCGATAGTGAAAGGTTTAACTTGGACAACTTTCTCATCAATCATCACCTGCCCAGCGGGAATTTCAATCCAGGCAAAAGGTTTGGACAGAATGGCTTCGGCACGTAAGATTTGCGATTTTTTTGTAGTATTCGTTGTCTTCAGTTGCGACTGCTGTGGCTCGATGGGTTTTCGATGTGAGGGAATTAACGGAATGTGCGCGGCCAGTTCGTCCGGATCGTAGTTGGGGTATTGATCGCTAAACCGTTTCCAGGCCGTTCGGGAAGCACGGGCCGCCCCCTTCTTTAGCAACGATTTCACATTACTATATGCTCTGGCTCGAGTTCTCTCCACCTTCAGGTCGTCCAGCATAGCCTGAGCTGTCTCTACCAGCAAATCGTTGGTCTCCACCTGAATAACATTTTTCAGCAGTGTTTCGGCCCTGGTGTAATCGTCCCGATCCATTGCTTTTTCGGCCTGCACCAGCAGATTGGCAAGCTGCTCCTCTTTACGCTTGAAGGGACTTATGGGGCTGCGGGCAATAATCAGCTTGCCGTCGGCGTGCAGCGAGCGTTTGATGGGCGTTTGCTTGCCCGCTTGCATCCCTTCGCGAATATGGTCATACAGCTCCTCAATATCGATCAGGCCGTCGTTGTTGCGGTCGGCCAGCCCTTTGGTTAGCCCTTCGACGAGGAATTGGGTAAAAAAGGAGTTTTCAACCTCGCCCTGCAACGTATCCCCTTCCCAGGCCAGTTGCAGCGCCTCGGTGGCGGCCAAGATATGGCGGCCATAGCCGTTGCCGGTTACTTCGAGCGTCTCTTTGTCGCGCTCAAACAAAACTTGGCTGTCGCCTTCAAAAATCTCTTGGGTCGGCACGCCGCCCTTCGACAGTTTGCCGAACGAGCCGCTGTAGCAGGAATCTAGGATGATCACCTGTCGGCGTGAGCGAGCGCTGTCCATACAGCCGGTAATGTAACCGGCTTCCAGACCGGTGGCTCGAATCAAAGAACCGTGCCGGGTTTCCTTGCCTACAAAAAAGAGCTTATCGCGGCTGTCGAGCGTGCCGTGGCCGGAAAAGTAGAGCAACAGGAGATCATCCGGTTTATGAGCGCGGGCGTCAAACAATTCGGCAATCGCGATCCGCATCTCCGGTACGGAGGCGTTCAACAGCGGTATCACTTGGTCAAAGCCGCCGATCTTGGGATCGGTGAGGACGGCGGCCATAGCTTCGGCGTCGCGTTCCGGCGTTTTTAGGTCGTGCCAGTTGGGGTCATCATATTGGTTGTTGCCGATGACGAGGGCATATTTTTTGCTCACGCAAAATCACTCCTCGGTGCCCTGTTCCTTGAGCTTCGCCACCAGACGGTTGGTGAGCGCCTCAAGTTCATCGGGGGTCGAGGCGGCAGACACGGGGAAGGATATTTCGTTATCGCCTAGTTTGACGGTCAGGCTGCTGCCGCTATCGAGATGGCGGCGGGCAATCCAGTTATTGATGATCTTAACAACTTCGGGGGCAACGGCAACGGTGACGCCAAGCGCAATCGCACCGATGGTGATGGGATCACCTTTGGCCCCGGCTGCGAGGGCATCACTGCGTACTTTTTCTACGTGGTCGGCATCGCTGTTTAGCAGTTCGCGATAAAGCTGCGTGGTGGCATCGTTAACTTCATCGGGGTGGGCATCATCGCCCAGATTCAACTCGAGTACTACGGTTTGAACGGCATCGGACATGGGGTATTATTCCTCCAACAAGTGTATGGCCCCATTATCCCATATGTTAAGCCGTTTTTCAAGATGACAAAACGCCTAAGCAAATTATGAATTATGAGGGATGAATTAGGAAGTCCTCATCCATTCACCATTAATTATTAATTATTCACAATTCACCATTATTTCTTATCTTACCAACCTCACGCCGACTCCTCCAAAACCGGCTCGCCGGAAGGTTGCTCTTGGCCTTCAACCCAACGCATCACCATTAAAGAGGACACCCCCAGAAGGGCGAAACCGGTGATGATCGGCAATACGGTGCCGTTGTAGTTTTGCCCGATTACCAGGCCAAGCATGACGGCGATAAAGGTCGACAGCGAACCCACGACGGCGGCTCCGATACCGGCGATGTGGCCCAAAGGTTCCATCGCCATCGCGTTGAGGTTACCGAACAACAGCCCGATGCAGAAGAAAGAAATGACAAAGTAGCCCATCAGCAGCCACAGCGGCGGCTGGCCGCCGAAAAGGAAGGCCACCGGCAGAAAAAGCAGCGACAGCCCGGAAATGGTGAGCAATGCTCGATTGGATAACGCCCGCATCCCAAATTGGGTTACGAGCCGGGCATTTACCAACGAGGCCCCGCCGATAGCCAGCGCCAGTACCGAAAAGAAGAGGGGGAAAAGATTGCCTAATCCGTACTGCACCTGAAATATCTGCTGCGCCGAATTCAAATAGCCCATAAATCCGCCAAACACAACCCCGGCGGCAATGGTATAGCCAAAGGAAGTTCGGGTGGTTAAGACCTCACGCACGCCCATCGCAATCCGATTAAGTGAGAAAGGTCGACGGCGATCAGTCGGCAACGTTTCCGGTTGGCGAATAGCAAACCAGGTAACGGCAATAGCCGCCATCAGCAAAAAGACTCCAAAAAGCGCCCGCCAGGGGGCCACAAACAGAACGGCCTGTCCAAATGACGGCGCAACCGCCGGAACAAGAATAAAGACGGCCATAATAAACGACATCACGCGAGCCATCGCCCGACCTTCATATTGATCGCGGATGAGGGCGATGGTTACAATACGCGGTCCGGCCGCTCCCACGCCTTGCAGCAGCCGACCGGTTAGCATAATCGGAAAAGTAGTCGAAAAAAGTGAGACCAGCGTGCCGATAATAAATAGCCCAAAGCCGGCATAAATCGCCGGTTTTCGTCCGGTGCTGTCCGACAGTGGTCCATAAATCATCTGCCCAATCGACAGACCCAGCAGCAACATGGATATAATCAGTTGGTTGTTATTGGCGCGTTCCACGCCCAAATCGTGCCCAATATCCGTCAGCGCCGGCAGCATCGAGTCGATCGATAGGGCCACCAGCGACATCATCAGAGCCATCAGCACAATAAATTCGCCAAAACTAAGCGGAGGTTTGGTATTTTCTGAATTCATTCTATTCTCCATCTCATTCTAATAGAGGTTGGGTTATGAAATTCTTATCATGAATGTGAAGTTACCTTCAAACCGGGGGGTAGGGGGTAGGAAGTAGGGATTAAGGGGACAAAATCGAGTAATGCCTACACGTGCTCCTTACTTCGCTGGTGTTTGGACAAAAATATCGGTTTTGCGATATTCTCCGGTTGATGGCAACTTGGGTTTACAAAAATGAAGCCCACAGCGAAACCCTGATGCACGGCGATGAAAGTTATAGAACCATCATCGGTGAACATCTGTGTTCATCTGTGGACTGAAACCCAGGCCGGGAAACTTTATTTCTTTCCCGCTGCTTCAAAATTCTGTTTTTTGATAGGCGGTTGCGCTGCTTTTTTAAACCGTTCCCGCGCCTTTTCGGTCTACGGCTGTGCCTTCTTTTACAGTTCCCGTGCTTTTTTACACGTTTCCCGCGCTTTTTAATGCCTCTTCCGCGCCTTTTTGAAGGGTTTCTATGCTTTTATTAATCTCTCCCGCGTCTTTTTGTACACACCCCAACACCAATACAACGTTCCCACTATTTTTCATGCATATTCCGTGCTTTTCTTAAGAGCGGCGGCGCTTTTTTTTACACAACCTTTCCTTTTTTATAACGCTCCCCAATAGTAACACAACATTTCTGGCATTTTTCATGCACATTTGACCAATTATTGGCCATCTCCAACACTTTCTTTTAACTTTTCCAACACAATTCGAAATGTTGCGGGGCGTTTTATTAGGCGGGTCGGCAATAAAACAAAAGCGGTGACACTTATAGACGCCATCAACTGGTCTTCTCTTACCTTTATTGTGTTGCTTCAGCCGGGCAGTACTGTTCAAACTCACCGATACAAATCTCAGCCCAGGTGCGGAAGCCATCGGCAATAACCGTCTCGGCAATGTTGTCTTTGGTCACCAAAATGGGGGACAGCTTCATAAAGGGAATATCGTTTTGCCCGTTGTTGATGGTATCGTTGGCAATGGCCGAACCATCTTCCCCGCGCAGCATACGGATCGCTGCTTCTGCCGCGGCGTCGGCTTCTCTTTTGATGGGTTTGTAAACGGTCATCGTCTGCCAGCCGGACAGAATATTTTGGAGACCTTCAACGGTTGCGTCCTGCCCACTCAACAAAATGGGGGCATGGTCTTGATTTTTGAGCACGGTCACGACCGAACTGGCGATGGGATCATTCGCCGCAAAAACCGCATCGACATCGCCCTGTGCGGCGGTGAGCATCTGCTCAAAAGCAGCATAGGCTTGCTGGTTATCCCAATCAAAGATCCAGGCTTCGTCAACCTTTTCCCACGATCCGTCTGCAAAGTGGGGTTCGGCCACCGATTTATAGCCTTCGGCAAAGAGATAGGCGATGTGGTCATCGGAAGAACCGTTGAGCAGAATGACGCGCGGCGTGTCCACCGCTAAATTATCGATGAGAGGCTGCAAACTGTCGCCCATCATACGGCCAACCGCTACATTATCAAAACTCACGTGCAGGTCCGCACCCGGCCCTTCAATGGTAATCCGGTCGTAGTCGATGACCTTAACTCCGGCTTCGTGGGCCTGGGCAATAATGGTGGCGGCGCTGCCGTTATCGAGATTGGTTAGCAGGATAACTTTGGCACCGCCGGTGATGGCTTGTTCGGCCTGAAGCTGCTGGGTTCGTGCGTTGCCTTCGGCATTAAAAATGGTGTATTCAACGCCGACGGCCTCAAATGCCTGCTCAAAAAAACGCCGGTCATCGGCTTCCCAGCGCATCGATGAGGTGCTGTCGGGCAGCAGCACGGCAATACCGCCTTCAAGCGCCGGTTGTTCTTCGCCGCGGGTCGAACTACCACAGGCGTTGATGAGCACAAGCACTATTATCAACAAGACAGAATGATACGTTTTGACCATAGTTTCCTTTAATAGGGTGAGTCTGCCGCCGGTTCGTTGGCTTTTCCTTTCATCTTCGTAACAATCGCCTGCGCACCGGATTGGACCAGGCTCGAATCGGATGAGACGGTCACAAATTGAAATCCCTTTTTAACCATTTTTGTCGCAAATTCCGGCGCTTTGGTGTGGATACCGGCCGCAATTCCCTGCTGTTGCGCAGCACCCAAAATTGTATCCAGCACAGCCAACAGGTCAGGGTCGGTATAGTCGACCTGGACCGTGCCGGTTAGCGACAGGCTAAGGTCGGCCGGGCCGATGTAGATAGCGTCGAGGCCTGGCACGCTGATAATATCCTCCACATTCTCCAGCGCCGCCGCCGTCTCGATCATCGCCATCGTTATGACGGTTTGATTGGCTGCGGTACCATAATCATCACCGCCATAGACTCTGGCTCGAATGGGGCCAACGCTGCGATAGCCCTCCGGGGCGTAACGGCAGGCCCCGACAAAGGCTTCTGCCTCGGCGCGACTGTTGATCATCGGGCAGATAATGCCGTACGCGCCGGCATCGAGCATTTTCATGATGATGCCCGGCTCATTCCATGGAACTCGCACTATCGGCACGGTATCAGTGGTTGAAATAGCCTGAAGCTGGTGTACGGCGGTTTCATAGCCAATCAAACCGTGCTGCATGTCGATGGTGAGGCTGTCCCAGCCTTGATTGGCCATCAGTTCCGCCGACCATGCACTTGGAATTTGCAGCCACCCATTAAGCACTGCGCCACCCACTTGCCACATATCCTTCACTTTGTTTGCACGCATACATTCACTCCTCTAGAACAATCTGTGCTAATGGTAATAGCAATTGAATAATTATCATTTACCAATTACGATTTACCAATTACCGCATTTAAACGTGAAATTGCATTATTCATATGGCTAAAATGTGGTAAAATAATTCACAAACTATGGTAAAATAATTCACAATTTTCTACATCGCTTACTTTAGACTAAAATAGAAAAATAAAAAAATTATATAAGCAACATCGCCACGCAAGATAGAGAGAGAGGACGCTGATGAACACCCAACTCAGTGATAGTCGATTGGCTAACCTAGGGGCCAATACCATCTTGGAGGGTTTCGAGTTTTTCCAAACGCAGTTCAATGCCATCACCCGCCGGGCGAAAAAGCGTTTCGAAAGCCGAGATTGGACCGGTATGCAGGCCGACGCCACAGAACGGCTCGACAGCCAGGACAAAATGGTCTGCCAGGTCGTTGATGAAATCAAAGATATGCTGGGAACACGGTGGGAAAACAAACTTGTGTGGGCCGGTATCAAAGCGGTCTACTCGGGCCTTATTGCCCATCGCGACAATTGGGAATTGGCCGAAACTTTTTACAACTCCGTCACCCGCCGTGTTTTTACGACCTCCGCCGGCGTCGATCCCCAAATTGAGTTTGTTGATACCGATTTCGAAGTGCCCCCCACCAAAACAAAAACGCTGGTTTACCGTACGTACAACCGCAGCGATTCCATCTCGGCTCTGATTAGAACGATCATTGTCGACTACCACTTTGATGCCCCGTTTCAACAACTGGAAAATGACGTTCGCAATATTACCGAGCGGCTTAAAACCCACTTGCGCGAGATTGGCGCTTTACAGGTGGTTGAATGGGCTGAGATGATCCAGGCTGCTTTCTTTCGGCGCAAAGCGGCTTATCTGGTTGGGCGGCTTTATAGCGGCTCGCACGTGGTGCCGATAGTTATCGCCTTGCGTCACTTCAATGACGAAGGCATTGTTATCGATGCCGTGCTACTCGATGAGGATGACATCAGCATTTTGTTTAGCTTTGCCCGCTCCTACTTTCATATCGATGTCGATCGCCCGTATGACCTTGTCCGTTTTTTACGCTCGATTATGCCCCGCAAACGGATCGCCGAACTCTACATTTCGCTGGGTTACAACAAGCACGGCAAAACCGAGCTTTACCGCGATATTTTGCACCATCTGGCCTACACCAACAACAAATTTGAAATCGCCCGCGGCCAGCGTGGTATGGTGATGGTCACCTTTACCATGCCCGACTATGAC
>JAGRBZ010000132.1 GCA_020433805.1 Anaerolineae bacterium | reverse complement strand
CCTCAGTTTGCTGCGTAGTCGACAGCTCAATTTTGGCTTTTTCCGATGCTTCTTTCAGGCGCTGAAGTGCCTGTGTATCCTGGCGCAGGTCAATGCCTTCCTGCTTTTTGAACTCATTGGCGATGTAGTCGATCAGCTTCAAGTCGAAGTCATCGCCCCCCAAGAAGGTATCACCATTAGTCGATTGAACCTCGAAAACGCCATCGCCGACATCGAGAATGGAAACATCAAAGGTACCGCCACCCAGATCATAGACGGCGATCTGTTCATCATCTTCTTTGTCAAGCCCGTAGGCCAGCGATGAGGCGGTTGGTTCGTTGATAATCCGTAAAACTTCCAACCCGGCGATTTTACCGGCGTCTTTGGTGGCCTGGCGTTGGGTATCATTAAAGTAGGCCGGAACCGTAATAACGGCTTGCGTTACCGGCTCACCCAAGTAGGCTTCGGCATCGTTTTTGAGCTTTTGCAGGATCATCGCGCTAATTTCCGGCGGTGAGTAATCTTTACCGCCCATGACCACGCGAACATCGCCGTTGGGGGCTTCTTTTACGTCATACGGTACGTGCTCGAGGGCTTTTTGCACTTGAGCATCTTTGAATTTGCGACCCATAAAGCGTTTTACAGAAAAAACCGTGTTTTGGGGGTTGGTCACGGCTTGCCGTTTTGCTACCTGACCTACCATGCGTTCGCCGGTTTTCGCATTTACAGCGACAATGGACGGTGTGGTGCGATTGCCCTCAGCGTTGGGGATAATGGTCGGTTCGCCGCCTTCCATAACAGCCATTGCCGAGTTCGTCGTTCCAAGGTCAATACCAATGATTTTTGCCATCTTGTTATAACTCCTGAACCATAAGTTTGAAATAAAATCGAGAAGGGTGAATATCTAGAATAGTGCTCTTGTATACGGGGTTAATTTTCTCAATCATGACGTTTAAATTTTGTATGGAATTTACTGAGCCACACGTACAAGGGCCGGACGAATGACACGATTGCCGATTTGATAGCCTTTACGGAGTTCGGCAATGATATGATCGGTTTCGTGATCGTCGTTTTGTTCGTAGCTGACCGCTTCGTGAAAGTTGGGATCAAATTGCCCACTCGTGTCAACCGGCATTACGTTTTGATCATCCAAAATTTTGTCGAGTTTGCGTTGAACCAACCGAAAACCTTCTACCCAACCGATAAGCTGGCCGTCGAGTTCTTCGGGCAAATTCTGAAAGGCCAAATCAAGGTCATCGAGAGCGCTGATAACACCTTCCAAAACTTCAGACTTAATGCGGTCGCGTTGAAGTTTCATTTGCTCTTCTTGGCGTCGTTTGTAGTTGGCCAATTCGGCGGCGGTGCGCTGCCAGTTTTCTAAATTTTTGGTCGATTCTTGTTGAGTAGCTGCAAGATCAGCCTGAAGCTGCTCTATGATTTCGGCGCTTGGGTCAGAGGCTGTTGCTGCCTCTGCTTCGTCCGGTGGAGCAACTTCTGCCGCTGCTGCTTCGCCTTCGGTTTGTTTTTCAGCGTTTTGAGCGTTGACATCATCGTCAAGCGAGGGTGTTTCCGGTGAGGTTACTTCACCTTCTTTTACGGCTGTATTTTCGTCGATGGCCGGTGTTACATCTTCATTTGTTGGTTCGGAATTTTTATCGTGTGCCATTGCTTCATGCCTCAAACAATTATAATTGTGTAGGGGGTGTTAGGTTAATTTTTGATAGCCATAGAGATCGCTGATTAAATTACTCATCAAGTGTGACATATAGCGCACAACGGATACAGTTCGGCTGTATGGCATACGCAGGGGGCCAATAACGCCCATCGCCCCGGTTACCTCATCGGCTACACCGTAGCGCGCCAGCACAATGCTTACTTCGGAAAATTCTTCCCATTTGCCGTCGCCGCCGATGATGATCTGTACCCCACCTTGGCTGAGCGCTTCTCCCACCAAACGTTCAACCATTTGGTGTTCTTCCAGAACACGAATAATCTGCTGGATGCCTTCTCGTTCTTTAAATTCGGTATGGGTTAAGATATTCAGCAGTCCGTCACGGTAAATGTCGCTGCTGCGGCGGGTGTCTACCCGGCGCATGGTGTCTACCACCAGCTCACTCACCTTTATAGCGACATCATCAATAAGCGGAGTTGATATGGCAGCTACCCCGTTGGCGTCCTGACCGCCCCACAAATCATTGAGTTGGCGGGCCAACCGGCTTAAGCTATCCTGATCGATGGGATAATCGAGATTGAGAATTTGCTGCTTAAGCGTGCCTCCCTGCAAAACCAAAATCAGCAAAACGACATTATCCCGAATAGAGATAAGTTCGACATGCTTAACGTGACACAGATCGCTTTTTGGGGCCGTGATGAGGGAAGCATTTTGGGACATATGGGCCAGCACAGCCGCACTGAGACGCAGCCACTGATCAAGCTCCAGACGCGCTTGATGAAACTGATGGCTAATCATACGTTGTTCTTCGTTGGGCAGCTCAACCTGATTCATCAGCTTTTCAACAAAGTAGCGATAACCCGCTTCGGTCGGCACGCGACCGGCCGATGTGTGAGGCTGCGTTAAATAGCCCAGCTCTTCCAGGTGGGACATTTCATTGCGAATGGTTGCTGCTCGCACACCTAAGTTGTACGTCGTGATGGATTTTGAGCTAACAGGTGTAGCTGATTGAATGTACTCTTGTACGACAAGCCGTAAAATCTTCTGTTGTCGCTCTGTTAGTTCTTTTGCGTCCATTGTTCCCTATTATGTTTTTAGCACTCTCCCTGCGAGAGTGCTATTAGCACTCGCTATAGAGGAGTGCTAAAATTACGTCGAAATGATACCATAAACTGGCTTAATAGTCAAGCTAGCGCCAAATTTGGCCCTATTCGGCGGTCGATCCGCGTCGAAATTGGTAAATTTTGTACAACAGCGGGTTATAAACAAAATCATAAGCGCCCACACTTTGCACAATCTGCCCCCCAAACCCCCGCTTGAAACGGTAGACGCCCCACAACCCATCGTGTCTTTCGGTGAATTCCGATTCCAGAGTGTCGGGATCGACGTTGGGGATACCCCACAAATCGTATCGGGTGCAGCCGTGTTCTTTAGCCCAGCGCATCGCTTCCCATTGGATGAGATAGGGAGCCATAAGATTACGATGGCTGTTCGATGAAGCGCCGTAGAAATAGTAGGCCATCTCATGATACCGAAAAACCATCAGCGCGGCCAGCGGTTCACCTTCAAATTCGGCGATGAGCAAAGCACAGCGATCAGGGGCGAAATACGCATACGCCAGCCGATAATAATCCGGCGCGTGAACCCCAAATCCGTCACGCGAGGCCGTTGTTTGGGCCAGGCTGTGAAAAGTGGCGATGTCTTCAGCCTGACCGTAGCGTATGGTCACCCCTTTTCGACCGGCCAAACGAATATTGTAGCGCGTTTTTTGCTTCATCGCGGCCAAAATCGATTTTTCATCGCCGCTGATGTCGATGAGAATCGTACTCTGCGGCTGAATGGTATCGGCCGGGGTGAAATTTGCCTGGCGCAGGATGGTCTGTACGGCTTGGGCTTCGTCCGCTGAGGCGTCATCGCACCACACATCAGGCTCTATTTTAAGGAATACAGCGCGCTGTTTTTTGGCGGCGGTGTGGATGGCTGAAAAAAGCCGTTGGCATTGATCCGGGTTAGCCCAATCGACCAGCGGACCTTTGGGAATATACGCTATGGACAATCCGAGGGGAAGCTGTCGAAATAAAATTTGGGCGGCAGCATCATCGATTTGGATACGTTGTGGTGTCCAGTCGAAATGACGTTTGAACTCGCCCCAGTTCCAACTTTGCAACAGGTGGCCTTGCCCGGCGGCAAGACGTTCGTCCCAGTGAGCAGGTGTTGTCGTTAGTAAATTTTTCATTATAACTATTATACCATCAGGATAACACTTTAGGCTATCGGAAAATAAGTGTCCGCTCGCTGAAAACCGTCGCTATCGCGGCTTTTTGGCGATTGATACAACTGTGCTAAGATAACCGCGAAATTTTAATATGGTCCTTGAATGGGCTAAGGTAGAAAGAGACGATTGATTATGGAACAAGAACTATTTGATGTCCTCAGCGAACTTGAAATGCGGGCCGAAACGGAGCGCCTGCGGAATGTTCCTGAGCATCTACGCAGCAATATTTTAGACCCCGACGCGGCCAAATTTGTCTCGATGCTGGCGGTTTCTCAAAAAGCAAAAAGTATCGTTGAGGTTGGCAGCGGGGCGGGCTATTCGACCCTGTGGCTGGCCTATGCCGCTTCGATTACGGGCGGTAAAGTCGTTTCCTGTGAAATTGATCCGGCCAAAGCAGCCGAAGCCCAGGCCAATGTTGAAAAAGCCGGTTTGGCCGATTATGTCGAATTTCTCAGCGGTGATGCCCGCGAGACCTTGCGCCATCGCGATGAACCGGTCGATTTTCTGTTTATCGACGCCGATTTTGGTCAGTATGAAACCTATTTCGATGTCGTTTACAAACGGATGAGCGTTGGCTCAACCATTATTGCCGATGACGTTGTCGCCAGTGAAAATGAGCTGGCCGATTACACGACCTACGTGCAAAATCATCCCAGCCTGGAAAGCGTGACGCTGCCCCTTAGCCAAGGTCTGGAATTTACGGTGAGAACCGCAGATTGAGCCTTGCGATGATATTTGTGCTTACGGAACAATGCGCCTACCGAGCTGTTGCGACCGTGGCGTCAAATCGATTCGATGACGCATACTTGGCCTACTATGGCTAAAAAAGTCGTAATTATTTTTCTCGATGGCGTTGGCCTCGGTGACTCAAATCCCGAGATCAATCCATTTATGCATGTTAAAATGGATCGGCTGAAACCGTGGCTAGGCACCGATCAACTCGTGCTCGATACCGCAGGCAGCGCTACGGACCAGGCGGTTCTGCTGGCTGTCGATGCGCAGTTGGGGATGCCGGGACTGCCGCAATCGGGCACGGGCCAGACGGCGATCCTGACCGGGCTAAACGCTCCGGTCGCCAACGGCGGCCATTACGGCCCTTATCCCAACAGCCACCTCCGCGATATGCTCACCGCCCACAGTATCTTCAAGACCTTGCACGATATGGGCCATCCCGTAGCCTATGCTAATGCCTACCCCGATAAATTTCTCGATCGGATTCGACGCGGTAAGGGGCGTGCCAGTGCCAACACCAATGCCGCTTTTTTGGCCGGCTTACGCCTGCGAAGTCGGCGCGATTTAGAAAAGGGGCGGGCGCTTCCGGCCATGCTATCGAGCGATTTTTGGCCGGAGACAAACGTTATTCTGCCTCCTCTCAACGCCCAACAGGCCGGCCAACAGTTGGTGAATTTAGCCCAAGATTACACGCTAACGTTTTTTGAGTTTTGGTATTCCGATTGGATAGGCCACAGAATGGATCGTGATCAATCGCTCTGGGTCCTTGAGCAGCTTAACCACTTCATTGGGGAAGCCTTAGAAGCCGTAAATCTTGATGATACCTTATTACTGGTTATCAGCGATCACGGTAACTTTGAAGATTGGACGACCAAAAAACACACCCCTAATCCGTCGCTGACCATCATCGCCGGACAATCCGCCAGGGCGTTGGCTCCCCGGCTCAAAGCCTTGACCGATATTAAACCGCTCGTTTTGTCCTATTTGTTCGCGTAATCATTACGAAGGCGCTTCGTCCATCATCTGTCGCGCCACGCGCCGGCCAATCTCAACGGCGTAGTTCGTGCCGCGATCCCAGGGGTAAACCTGGCTCATGCTGGCCCAATACAGGCCGGGTATGGGCGTTTCTAAGGCTGGAATGTTGCGACTGTGGTTAACCGGCGGTACCGGTTGCGCATACTTGGTGCGGAAGAGCCAGCTATTTTTTACCCAACCCTCATCAAAGTTGGGATTGAATTTCTTCAGCGCAGGTAAAAAGCGGGCTAACAGTTCCTCTTTGGTCAGCGTGAAATATGCGTGATCCGGTTTAAGATAGTCGCCACAATAGACAATGTGGTCGCCGCCGTAGTATTCACGGTTGATAAAGTTGGTGTGTTCAACAAAAGCCAGAAACGGTACATCGTCACTTTTGGGAAGATTGATCCAGTAATGCTCATCGGTTATCTGGTGTTTAAGGGCCAGAATGAGGACGACAGCCCCCATCGATTGGAGATTCTTAATCTCAGCCAGATAGTGCGTTGGCAGCGTTGGCACAAGCTTGCTCAGTAAGTGTGGGGAAACCGTGGCCAAAACGCGGTCAAAGGTGGCTGGTGGCTCTGGACTTGGGACTGTGTTCCCGTCAGCCGGAGCGGTCTCGACACAAAACTGACCGTTGTCCATCCGTTCGATATTTTGGATACGGGCGTTTAGACACACTTTAACTTGCTGGCTTATGACCCGTTCGGTAAGGGCCTTCACAAAAGCTTGGAAGCCACCTTTGAAATAGCCTAGCTTGAAGCTGCGTTTGTGCAGACGCGCCCACAGCCAGGCCATATTCACTTCCTTATAGTAATCGCCAAATTTGCCGATGAGCAGCGGCTCCCAAACAACCTTGTAGGCTTCTTCGCCCATCATTCGCAGCGCCCAATTGTGGGCCGTTTCTTTTTCTAAGGCTTGCCAATTTTTCGTCAAGCGTAAATAAACCGCTACCAAACCAAAGCGAACCTTGGCTATGGGAGAAAGTTTAGGAAAGGCCAGTATCCGAATGGGGCTGTCGAACGGATAGATTTCGTCATCGATATAGAGCGATGTGACGGGACGGGGGAAGAAGACCTTGTCGCGCTGTCCAATTTCGGCAATGAGGTTGAGAATATCATCATCGGTATCAAACCAGTGATGATAAAAATGTTCAAGATGCCAATCCCAATTCTCATCTTTGAAACCGGCGGCTAGTCCGCCGGTGTACGATGCTGCCTCGAAGATGGTGACATCGTGACCTGCCTTTGATAGGTCAAAGGCAGCAGAAAGACCGGCAATACCGGCCCCAATAATAGCAACTTTCATAAGTATCTCTTTTCACGTGAATGTTATCGTCCTTCTTGTTCCGGGGATGGGTGGCCAAACGGAGGATTCTGCACCGAGTCGGATCCGGCGTCTTCGTGTTCTTCAAGCTGTTCTTCAACCACTTCTTCCTTAGCTTGAACAGCTTTATCAAAATCTTGCCAGCTTAAACTTTCTTGGATCATATAGTAAGCGCCGAGCAGTGTGATGGGCAGCCACAAGGCCGCGTGCAAAACCAGCGTGTAGGCGGCGGCGATGGCCCCATCGACCCCAAAAACTTTCAAAACCTCGATGCCGGGGCCATCGAACGTGCCGATATAGCCCGGTGCCGAAGGTATCGTCGTGGCCAGGTTCACCACGCCGTTCATCAGCATCAAAGCAAAGAAGCTGACTGTAAAATCAAAAGCGTGCATCACAAACCAATATTTTACAGTTTCAAGCAGCCAGATGACCACCGAAGTGAAAAAGATCATAAAAACATCTTTAGGACTGCGTAGACTAACCAAACCTTCCATAAACCGGTCGGCCAAGGTGAGCAGCGTCACCCGGAATTTGGCGGGAACAAAGCGATTGATGCCCCATTGATACCACGTTCGGAACGTCTTGGGCATTGCTGCCATGATGAGAAAAACTAGCAGCGCTCCAAAGAAGGCCAGGCTCGCTAAAATAACGGTTTGTCTTAACCAGTTTGGCAAACCGGGAGCCGTCGGCAGAGCCACAAAAACAAATAGCAGCATCACCAACCCATCAAAGATCCGTTCGACTAAGATGGTAGCGATGCTGGCGCTAATGCTGACATCCTCTTTCCTTTTGAGAACATAAGCCCGGATAACTTCCCCGGCGCGGAAAGGATAGACGTTGTTCCCCATATACCCAATAACCACCACCGGCCACATCGACCTGATGGGAATTGGTTTTATGGGTCTGAGCAGATAGTGCCAACGCCACGTTCTGGCCCAAACGCCAACAAAGTAGGCAAAGACACCTGGCACAATCCACCAATAATTGGCATAGCGTGCCACCTGCCAGACAAGCCTTAAGTCTAAACCTCTTAGGGCTATAACAAGAAAAAAGGCGCTAATGACAGCGCCCACCCAGAATCGCCAACTCTTCAACATAATTCTATTCTATTGAGTGACGATTCGACAAATTGAATTATAAATAAAAAGTAATGCTCAAAAGAGCAACAAGGTGACAGTCACTTCGTCAAAAATACCCATCTGTTTAATGCAATCGGCGGCCGAGCCCCTTCAAAAGTGACTGTCACCTTAAATAAAAAAGCCGTGGGTGGTTGCCACGACTTTTTCATAAGCTGTTTTTATTAAAGTTTTACTACGCAGGTAATGGGATGGCCTCAGCCGTTTCAACGGCATCCATCAACAAGCGTTCCATAGCCATAACGTGCGAGCAAACGCCCCGGCTGTGGAAGTAGGAGCAGTCACAACTCCATACACCTTGGTTGTACTGGAGTTGATGTTGTTTGTGGTCGCCTTGAATGCGAGCCTCAAAGGATTGAATGGTGATACGTTCTCGTTCTTGGGCATACATGATGGCCTTTTCAATTTTACCGATGATACCGGAGTCCATCGTGTAGGACACATCGGCGGGGGTAACAGAACTTACAAGAATGCGTTCCATTGCCATAATATGAGAGCAGACACCATGTCCGTAGAAAAATTTACAATCACAGGTCCATTCGCCGTGGGCGTAACTTACCTGGTGGGGTTTATGATCGCCCTGAACTACAGCCACAAATTTGTCAAAGTGGATGCGCTCAGGTTCTCGAGCGTAAAACATCGCTTTTTCGATTTTACCGATCATACTAGAGTCCATTGATCTGTCTCCTTAAGCTAAGAAAGATGTCTTAAATGGTTGGATATGTAGAGAAAATAAAAGAGCACCTTGCAGACGTGTGTGCAGGTGCTCAGTGGTAAGCGTTTATTGGGTTTATTGAGGATTTTATGCTCATAATGAAAAATCTCCTCGGCTACACTGCCATTATTACTTGTAAAGTATAATCATGTTTCTAACTAATGTCAACATGATTTACCATACGGAGTCCCTACGGTACTATTGAAGATGGAAAAGCCTCTTTTTGAAGGAGCTTTTTTTGGAAAAATGGGGAAATTTTTCGGAAATTGATTGAGAAAAATTTCACACGGAAACGTTTCCGAATCAAGCATAGTTTTTTGACAAACCATAATTGCTGTGTATAATCAGCTTAACTGAAAACGGAAACGCTTCCGTTCAGTAATTTATTTAATGACGCAGAGGTCAAATCGACAGAGAGGTTTATTGTGCCCGCTACCATACATGACGTTGCCAAGAAAGCAAAAGTCGGTATCGGTACTGTATCGAGTGTGTTAAATAACAGTCGGCCTGTTAACGAAGAAACACGTAAAAGAGTATTAGCCGCTATTGCTGAACTCGATTTCGTGCCAAACTCAAGCGGGCGGCGTCTATCATTAGGTAAGACGCATATGATAGGCGTAGTCATCCCCTATTTTAGCACCCCTTCCCAGGTAGAGCGTCTACGTGGTGCTATGTCCGTCCTCGCCGATAGCGTGTACGATGTCAGCCTCTTTACTGTAGAAACAACCTCTCAGCGACAAAAAATTCTCAAAACAGTTCCCCATCGTGGTCGAATTGATGGGTTGATTATTTTTTCTCTTGAACCGACAGAAGAAGATTTACAACAGATAGTTCAAAAAGATGTTCCCACTGTATTGGTCGAATCCAAGCATGCGCATTTGCACAGTATCTACTTAGACGATGTTGCCGCTGCTAAGGAGGCGGTTAACTACCTTATCACCTTGGGACATCGCAAGATAGGCTTCATTAGCGATAGGTTAAATGACTCGTTTGGTTCACTGTTCAGCTGTAATCGTTATAAAGGATATTGTCAAGCTTTGAAAGAAGCCGGTATCCCGATTAATCCTGAATATCATCGCCAAGGTGATGTGAGTCGCGATAAGGCGCGAGAGATGGCCCTGTACCTTTTACAATTGCCGGATCCGCCTACGGCTATTTTCGCCTACAGCGATGTTCAAGCCTTAGGCGTATTGGAAGCCGCACGCGATCTTCACATTGACGTTCCTACCGATTTATCGGTTATCGGCTATGATGATATTGAAATAGCCTACTTTGCCCGTTTAACAACGGTTCGACAGCAGCTATATGACTCAGGTGTAAAAGGTGTACGTCTTCTTTTCGACGTGATGAATAATCCCAATTTGCCTCTCAACTGCATTCAACTCCCAACCGAATTAGTTGTTCGCCAAACGACAGCCCCCCCCACCTAAAACATAAAAGCGGGATGTGGCGCGTTTGTAGTATAAAAACTCCAATGGAGGAGGTAGAAGTATAGCAACAAGATTGATAACCCTATGCTTTTTATTTCAAAACCAATTTTAAGAAGGAGGTGTTTTCAAATTAGACCTTACAGTACCTCTGGAAACCTTTTGGATCTCTATAGACACATTTATCTTAGCAAGGAGGATGAGATTTGATGATGAAAAAAAACTTGTGGCTCTTGGTGGCAATGTTTGCTGCTCTTGCCCTGGTGATGTCTGCCTGTGCGCCCACGGCTTTTTTTTCCCTGAAGACGAGCCGGAAGCTGTTGAAGAAGCCCCGGCTGAAGAGGCCGCTGAAGAATCGGCTGCTGAGGAGCCGGCTGCCGAAGAACCGGCTGCTGAAGAAGAAGCTGCCGAAGAACCGGCTGCCGAAGAAGAAGCGATGGCCTCTTCCGGCGAAGGTGGTTACCTTGACCGCGCCATGGCCGGCGAATTCAGCGGCACAACGGTTACCATGATGGGGCCGTTCACCGATGAAGATGAAGTAAAATTCAACAATGCCATTGCTGAATTTGAAGAAGCAACCGGTATCGACATTCAATATACGGGTACCAAAGAATTTGAAGCGACCATTTCGGTGCGGGTTGATGCAGGCGATGCTCCTGACATTGTTGACTTTCCCCAACCGGGTCTGGCCGCAAACTTTGCCAGCGACGGTGAAATTGTCGATGTCCTTTCCTTTATGGATATCGAGACCCTGCGCGAGCGCTATGACGATAGCTGGCTTGATATGTCAGTTGTCAACGGTTCCGATGGCCCGATGGTAGCCGGTGTGTGGCACCGCTTCAACGGCAAGAGCCTGGTTTGGTATCCGAAAGATGACTTTGAAGCTGCCGGTTATGAAATTCCCGAAACCTGGGATGAAATGATGGCACTGACGCAGCTCATCGCTGATGACGGCGACACCGCCTGGTGTGTCGGCATCGAGAGTGGTGCGGCTACCGGTTGGCCGGCTACCGACTGGATGGAAGAAGTTATGCTGCGCACGACCTCGCTGGAAAACTATGATGCTTGGGTTGCGGGCGATCTGCCCTTCTCTTCGCCGGAAGTAACCAACGCTGCCGAAACCATTGGCGATATCTGGTTCAACGAAGAGTATGTTTTAGGGGGTCAAGCCGGTATCGTGTCGACCTTCTTTGGCGATGCGCCCAACGGTATGTTTGAAGATCCGCCTCGCTGTTGGCTGCACAAGCAGGGTAACTTCATCACCAGCTTCTTCCCGGAAGGGGCCGAAGCCGGTGTTGACTACGATTTCTTCTACATGCCGCCCATCGATGAAGCGTATGGTAAACCCTACCTGGTTTCCGGCGATCTCATGGCGATGATGAATGATCGTCCCGAGGTCCGCGCTGTGATGGAATACATGACGCGTGGCGAGTCGTTGAAAGGTTGGCTCAATGCGGGTGGTTCTTTGTCACCGCATGAAGACGTTCAACTTGAATGGTACGGCGATCCGATTGAACACGGTATTGCTGAGTCAGTGCAAGAAGCAACGACCTTCCGCTTTGACGGTTCAGACCTGATGCCCGGCGAAGTTGGTGCCGGCTCCTTCTGGAAAGGGATGGTCGACTGGGTTAGCGGTTCTGTTGATCTCGACACGGCCATGCAAGAAATCGACTCTTCTTGGCCTCAATAGGTGATTTTGTGTAAGTAAGCAAGCAGAGTGAGGCTAAACCCTCGCTCTGCTTCTCTAAAAATTATGTCTTACGCAGTTGGGGGTATCTAGTAAGGTGACAGTCACTTATGCATTGAAACTGAACGTCCGTTAGGCCTCCATAGCTCGATTTATTGCATCGAAGTGACTGCCACCTTCTGAACGGCGTAACTCATAAAAATAATAAAAATAAAGTAAGTGTTCGGCTCAGGGCTGAACGCTTACAAAATAAAACGAAACTGGTAAACCAGGGTAGTGGTGAGAGAGGCTATACGCTTAATGCATCAGTCTTATAAATCGGCTGTTAATCAGCAAAATAAGGTTATTTAAGGGAGGTTAAACATCTATGCAAGGATCAGAAGCCAAAAAAAAGACGGCTTCACCGCTCGATTGGCTTACGGGCACTGTGGGGCAGGTCATTATATCGCTTTTTGTCCCTATTTTTACGTTTATTGTTTTATGGCAGGGGTTCATATTTCTTAGAGACAGTGACGCACCCAAGATTGTTATCGTCTTGGTGGCTATTGTTTGGGGTGTTGGTGGCGTGGCGCTGCTATACTCGGTTTCCAATTGGTTAATCGAAAAATTGCCAGGATTTTGGGTTCGGTCGTTACAGCCCTTTGTCTTTGTCGGCCCGGCTGTAGCCATTTTGGCCTGGTATTTGTTGTTTCCCACATTTAGAACGTTTTACATCAGCTTATTTAGCAACAACAGCAGTGAATTTGTGGGGTTGGCCAACTATGCGGCTGTCTTTACCGACCGCACGATGTTTACCGCGTTTCGCAACAACATCCTCTGGATCCTCTTTGGAGCATCCTTTTCCGTTATATTCGGTCTGCTTGTAGCGGTTTTGGCCGATCGCAGTAAATTTGAAAACGCAGCCAAGTCACTGGTTTTCATGCCGATGGCTATCTCGATGGTTGGTGCCGGCGTTATCTGGAACTTCATCTACGAAGCCGACCCCAACATTGGTATGTTGAACGCCATTTGGACTTCGCTGGGCGGCCAACCGCAAGCCTGGACCTCGCTCTTGCAGCCCTGGAATAACTTTTTCCTGATTGTTATTGTTGTGTGGCTGCAAACCGGTTTTGCGATGGTGCTTTTCTCTGCGGCTATCAAAGGTATACCGGGTGAAATTCTGGAAGCATCTCGGGTAGATGGCGCTACCGAGCTGCAAGTCTTCTTCAGGATTATGATCCCCTACATCATGCCGACCATCATCACCGTATCGACCACCGTCGTTATCTTTACGCTGAAAATCTTCGATATCGTCTGGGTTATGACCGGCGGTCAGTTCGGAACACAAGTTATCGCTACCCAATTCTATCGCGAATACTTTACCAACCGCAACTTCGGCTTTGGTTCGGCCATTGCGGTTGTATTACTTATCGCGGTTATCCCCGTTATGATTTACAATTTGAAGCAGTTCGGTGAAAGAGAGGCATTTTAAATGAGTGCAAAGACGCGATCGGCCAAACAAGAAAAATTAATGGGTGATCTGGTTGTCAACATTGCCTTAGGGTTATTGGTTCTGCTCTGGACTATTCCCACCATTGGTCTGCTTGTCTCTTCCTTCCGCGAGCAGTTTGACATCGCGACAACCGGCTGGTGGACTATTTTTCCCCACCGCGAATGGGTAACCGTAGAAACTATCGATCCCCCGGTAGTAGAGCGCGACCAACCTATTGATGTTGAAGGCATCCGCGCCACATTTGATGAACTGCGCGAGGGCATACAAAACGGTAGTACCCGCCTGGTGTGGATTGGCAACCGGCGCTTAGGTACCATCCAGGTCCAAGAACAGCAGTGGGCCATGAACCTCGATTTCACGCTGGAAAACTATCAAAATGTATTAACCGGTAAACGGTATGAAGTAACCCAACCGGACGGCAGTGTCAAGATTGAGCAAGGCTCCGATATGAGCAACGCCTTCCTCAATAGTATCGCTGTCTCTATTCCGGCTACGGTTATTCCTATTTTGATCGCCGCTTTTGCGGCCTATGGCTTCGCCTGGATGCGCTTTCCCGGACGGCGTATGTTCTTCATTATGGTGGTCGCCCTGTTGGTAGTACCGCTGCAAATTGCGCTTGTTCCGATTTTGCGTGACTATGTACGGCTTGATCTCAACGGAACGTTTTTAGCGGTTTGGTTAGCCCACGCCGGTTTCGGTTTGCCGCTGGCCGTCTATTTGCTCTACAACTATATGAGCAGCCTCCCCCGCGACATTCTGGAATCGGCTTTTATCGACGGCGCATCGCACTTTACCATCTTTACCCGACTGATTTTACCCCTGTCGATGCCCGCGCTGGCCTCGTTTGCTATCTTCCAGTTCCTGTGGGTTTGGAACGATTACCTGGTGGCGTTGATCTTCATCGGGGCCACGGCCGATACGCAGGTGTTGACCATGCGCATCGCCGAATTGGTCGGCTCCCGTGGTAACGACTGGCATTTGCTGACAGCCGGCGCTTTCATTTCGATGATTCTGCCGCTGGTGGTCTTCTTCTCCCTCCAGCGCTTCTTTGTGCGCGGTATGCTGGCCGGTTCGGTTAAAGGCTAGATTTTGTTGCCCGGTTCAGTAATGGGTGAGATAAAACTCCCTTGCTTGTGGTTTTAGAAATTAATCGAGGAATCACAAAGCTAGCTTTGTGACTCCGGCACGTACCCGATTAATTTGTTGATTTACAAGACAGGGAGTATGCAAGCTGTAAAAAACGACCAAAAGAAGGTGATTTTGGTCGTTTTTTTAACAGCCAGAGCGAGGTGATATACCGACCGATTGAGTCCATTTCCCATCAAACCCATCGTGCTGCTGATTGATTGCAGAAATTGGTCTATACTTGCAAGTTATCAGAGACGTTATACAATAAAAGTTACTACTTTTATCCCATAACCCTCTCTGTGGGCTGTTTGGTGGCTTTTGTAGACCGTAGCCGTCAACCGTCTTCACTTGGCGCGACAACTTCTTGCCCAGTTTTTGCAAAAGCGAAACCGTTTTGTGTCTTATGGAATTCAAACGACGATGTCTAAACGTATAGCTCTTGTCATTGACAATCGCGATTTTCAAGACCCATTGCTGGCCCAGTTGCCGCCGCCCCCCATCGATAGCCAGGCGTTAACGTCCGTTCTATGCGAGCCGTTGATGGGCAACTTTAACACCGTTACGTTGTTAACCAACCCGCCCGTTGCCCAACTCCGCTACCAGATCAACCGCTTGTTGAGTCATCGCAACCAGCTCGATGTGCTGTTACTGTATTATCTAGGCCCGTCTCTGATCGATGCTGATGGCCGTTGGTATTTAGCTGCCGTCGATACGCGGCGCGATAGCCTGGAAGAGTCGGCCGTTTCGGCTCAGTTCATCAGCAGCCTTATGGATCGCGGTCTTTCCCACCAGCAAATTCTTGTTCTCGATAGCCCTCCCTGCCGTCTGCTGGCTCCTGACACGCCGATTTGCGCCAATGTTGAGGCCGGTACGAAGAGAGCCTTTAAGGGCAACGGTTACGGACGTGTCGTGCTAACAGCCAACAATACTGTCGATTACTTTTTCAAGGGTGAAAGCGTGGTGGGCAACCCCGAACCTTCCGTCTTCACGCTCTATTTGGTCGAAGGCTTGCGCACCGGAGCAGCGGATAGTGATAACGACGGGCAAATAGGGGTCGAAGAGTTGCATGCATACGTCTGCGACAAAGTCATTCGCCATACGGCCCAAAAACCGCGCATCTGGAGCTATCAAGCTCAGGATCGTTTTGTCTTTGGCCGCAATCCCCGCGAAGTTGAGCTTCAGCCGGCCATTAAATGGGATCTCATCTTCGGCGCGATTATGGCCCCCATCGTCACCGTCTTTATTGGCGGCATCGCCAGTATCAGCACCTCGGTGGGGCTGGCCGGACTCTTTCTGCTGATGTACGCGTTCCTCTATTGGACGCTCGATTAAGCCGCTTCAATCCCAGTCTCTAATTGCCAGCGAGGGGCGAAGCATCCCTTCGACTGCGCTCAGGACAGAGGCTTCAGATGCGGAGCGGCTTGGCTCACCCCGTTCGCATCTCAGGATGCTCACTCCGCGACTTCAACGCGCGTGAAGATGGAAGATAAGGCGATAAGGTGATGGAAAAATTGCTAAGGCTAATCTCCTTATCTCTAATCTCCAATCTCCTGCCGGATGGTTCACGTTATTTGATGACTGATGCTAAGGATACATGGATGTCCAACTCAAACACAGATCAACCATCGACCCCGCTCATCGAGTGGGGGCTGTGGTTTCAATGGGTATTAGCCACCACCCTCGGCTGGATGCTCGGCATCCTCTTTTTTGGCGAAATAGGCATCGGCATTGTTGTCGGCCTCACCCAGTGGCTCGTGCTGCGCAAAATTATTCCCGAACAGGCCGGTTGGTGGATTTGGGCCACCACGTCCGGCTGGCTCATCGGCTGGCTTATGTTTCAGACAGACATCCTGCCGCCGCCTGAAGCCGGGCTAAATGCCGGGCTGGTCGGCGGCGCGGCTGTTGGAGTGATTATCGGCACAGCGCAATGGCTGTTTGTCTTTCGCAACCTGTATGATCTGGCCATCTGGTGGATACCCATTAGCGTGGCGGCCTGGTCGGTGGCGCTGTCGGGTGCTCTGGGTTGGACGGTCACCGGTACGATTGTCGGCGCAGTCACCGGCTTTCTCATCGACTGGTATGTGCGGCACGCCGATGAGGACGAAGTGTAAAAGCGTAAGACAATCGACCCGTAAATGAAAGCGCGTCGGTCTGCAACCTATTCATCGTGCGTCGAAACGTTAATAACGACGTCGTTAACAGCGTTTCGACATCCAATGTAGACCATTAGAAATAAACAACGAGCAAAATGAACGTCAAAACGTTAATAACGACGTCGTTAACAGCGTTTCGACATCCAATGTAGACCATTAGAAATAAATGACGAGCAAAATGAACGTCAAAACGTCGATAACGACGTCGTTAACAGCGTTTCGACATCCAATGTAGAGCTTTAGAAACAAACAGCGAGCAAAGTAGGCGTCAAAACGTCGATAACGACATCGTTAATTGCGTTTCGATATCCGATTTTAGGCCATTAGAAAAAATAATGAGCAAAATGGACGTCAAATCGGTGTTAACGACACCGTTAACTGCGTTTTGACGCATTAATAAGATGCTGTTGAACGTCTATGACGTTTGAATTTACAATTGCGTAACGCATAACGTTAATCAAACTTGTGAAAGGGTAAAAAAACAGAGTTCCATGACCAAAAACTACGCCTGGTGGCAAACAGGCATTGTCTACCAAATCTATCCCCGCTCCTATCAGGACAGCAACGGCGACGGTATCGGCGATTTAGCCGGTATCGCCACCCGGCTCGATTACCTGAAAAGTATCAACATCGACGCTGTCTGGCTGTCGCCCATCTATCCTTCGCCGATGCACGATTTCGGCTATGATGTCGCCGACTACATCGCTATTAACCCCCTATTCGGCACCATGGCCGACTTCGATCACCTGCTGGCCGAACTGCACCAGCGCGATCTCAAGCTGATTCTCGATCTCGTGCCCAACCACACCTCCGATGAACACGCCTGGTTTCTCGAAAGCCGCAGTAGCCGCGACAATCCCAAGCGCGATTGGTACATCTGGCGCGATCCGGCCCCCGATGGCGGCCCGCCCAACAACTGGCTCAGCTTTTTTGGCGGCCCGGCCTGGACGTTCGATGAAACAACCGGCCAATACTACCTCCACCAGTTCGACGTCCACCAGCCCGAACTCAACTACCGCCATCCCGACGTCTTCCCGGCCACGCTCGATAACATGCGCTTCTGGCTCGATAAAGGCGTCGACGGCTTTCGGGTCGACGTCATCTGGTTGATGATCAAAGACGAAGCCCTGCGTGATGAGCCGCTCAAACCCGATTATATTGAAGGAACGCCGCTCTTTTCGCAGTTCGACCACATCTACACCCAAGATGTGGAAGGCATCCACGACCTCATTCGCGAGATGCGCCGCCTAATCGACAGCTACAGCGACCGCGTACTCATCGGCGAAATCTACCTGCCGATGCAGCGCCAAATGAATTACTTCGGCCAAAACAACGACGAATGTCACATCCCCTACAACTTCGAACTGATTCTATCGCCGTGGCAGGCGCAGGCTGTGCGCACACTGGTCGATACCTATGAGGCTGCGCTGCCGGACGGAGCCTGGCCCAACTGGGTGCTCGGCAACCACGATCAGCATCGCGTTGCCACCCGCGTTGGTGCGGCCCAGGATCGCGTCGCCAACATGCTGCTGCTCACGCTGCGCGGCACCCCCACCACCTACTACGGCGAGGAAATCGGCATGCAAGACGGCCAAATCCCGCTCGATAAAATGCACGATCCACCCGCCGTCAACCAGCCGGAACTGGCCCACGAAGTTGGCCGCGATTTTGAACGCACCCCGATGCAGTGGGACGCCACACCCAACGCTGGCTTCACCGATCCCGACGTCGAACCGTGGCTGCCCGTCGCCGCCGATTACGTCACCCGCAACGTCGAAGCCCAAAACACCGACCCAACCTCAATGCTCAGCTTCTACCGCGCCCTAACCGACCTACGCCGCGCCGAACCGTCGCTGCACGTCGGTGACTACATCGCCATCGACACCAATCTTGACGATATTTTCGCCTACGTCCGCTCCGCCCCCGACGCTGACACCTTCATCATCGTCTTGAACTTCGGCCCCAACGCGCACACGCTCGATTTGAGCCACATCGCTGTCGGCGCAACCATCGCCATCGCCACCGATAGGGTACGCGACGGGTTGATCGATATGTCGTCATTGGAAATAAACGGGAATGAGGGCCTGCTCTTACGAGCCAGCACGTTACCTTCGAACGAATAAAGCCGTGGAGTGAGCATCCTCAGATGCGAACGGCGTGAGCAG
>JAGRBZ010000131.1 GCA_020433805.1 Anaerolineae bacterium | reverse complement strand
TGGTACATTGGCAGCGGCAGCAAAATTCGATCATCATCATGGACCAGATCGACAGCCTTGACCGATTCGATTTGAAAAACCAAATTGCGATGGGTCAGCGGCACGCCCTTGGGCACCCCCGTCGTGCCGGAGGTGTAGAAAAGAGCGGCCGGATCATCCGGCGCAACTACAGGTAAGGCCGTTGCCGGATCGTCATTCAGCAGAACGCGCCAGCCCCGCGCATCATCCGCTGCAACATCGAACAAGATGAGGCGGAGTTTCTCTTCAGGGTCAAGCCGACGCAGCCGGTTAACATACTCGGTGGTGGTGAAGATAAAACGGGCCTGACTATCGGCTAAGATGCGGCCCAGCGCCTCGCTTTTGATCTGGCTATCCAGCGGCGAGACCGCCGCCCCGGCCCCCAGGATGCCCAGAGCCGCGATGGGCCACTCGGCGCGGTTGGTGGCCAGAATGGGGATATATTCGCCCGGTTTGACGCCGGCCGCGACCAAACCCCGGGCCAACTGCCCGGCTGTCTGCGCCACATCTACACACGACCAGCGGGTAATACCCTCCGAATGCAGTTCAAGCAAGCACTCTTTGTCACCTTTTTTAAGTAACTGTGGAATCAGGCTTTGTAGGGTGTCTGAGTTCTCCATGGTAACCAGACCTTCTTGGGTTAGGGAGTAGGGAGTAAGGGATTACGTCCTACTTACTTCTACATCCCACGGTGTTAAAACAATGTCATGACTGCAATAAAAAACAAGCCACGAATTACACGCATTCGCACAACCTATTCTAAATCAGTGAAAATACGTGTAATTCGTGGCAACAGTTTTCGAGGTAGCGCAACATTAAACCGTGGAGTGAGGTAGAGAACCCAGGTTTTTGCCTAAATTAAGCATGTTGCCCAATTGAGCACCAATAGAAGCCCTTGCGATCACATGTTCAAGAAAAACCTGGGTTCTAACGCTACCACGATTGTGTGCAGAGCTGCCGTTTTCGAACTATGGCGGTCCGTATCTGTGGATCACGCTTTTTCTTTCTGATACGAATGTCTAGCCGATTTATGCCTCTTCTTCGTCGGCAAACATTTCGCGAAGCTTAGATTCTTCTTCCAAAGAAAGGTTAGAGCCAATGATTTCAAACTTTTGATCTTTGACCGCTTCTTTAACTCTGTCCAGAACTGCGTCGCTGGTCAACAGGAAGAGGGCGGAAGTGCCTTCGGTTACTTTCTCGCGAACTGACTTAATGAAGTCATCATCAATACCAAAGTCGGCAAAGGAGCCGGACAGAGCACCCATCGCCGCACCGACAGCCATGCCGAACAAAGGCACAAAGAAAAGCAGGCCAAACAACATTCCCCAAAAAGCGCCGCTTAACGCGCCCGCACCGGCCAAGTTGACCAACTGTCGGGTTTTGGGTTTTTTCTTGCCTTCCGGCCAGGTGACGATGGCGGCATCGTGTAGCTTGATCAATTCTTGCTTGGTCAACCCTTTGAGCGTCTCAAGCATGGTCTCGGCTCCGCCGGCGCTTTCAAACTTTAAAACAGTTAGTGTTGCCATAATTAAATCCCTTTCTTACTAAAAATGATTTTATTTAATCGCTCATATCATCCCCAGATTAAAGAGATGACGTGAGGCTAATTACAAATTTAATTCTTGCGGCTTGTAGTAGTACAACCAGATTTTCCTGGGAAAGAAACCAGGTTTTTGGTCAATTCGATCAATTTCGGGCCGAAAAAGGCTCACTCAAACGCATATTTGCATTTCTAAAGTCAAAAACCTGGTTTCTCAGACCGAAGTCTCGTGGTGTAGTAGGTAGGGCAAACGTAAGTTTGCTCTATGCGGTACAACGTTACCACCGCTAACCCAATAAAAGAAACGAGACCCATGCCGCCAAAATCCCGCCAAGGAAGCCAAACAGATGACCGGTAAATGAGACGCCCTTCTTGGGTAGAATCTGCCAGATCAAGCCGATATAAAGCACGACCACAATAGTGGCGACCACGATGGTGGCTATATCAGGCGTAAAGAAAACACTGGCCAGGATGAAACCAAAATAGCCCAGAATGACGCCGCTGGCCCCCACATGCAGGCTGTTTGGTTGCCCTAAAAGCCAGGTACCCAAGCCGGCTACAATCATAACAAACAAGGTTGTAAACCAGAATGCGGTCTGCCCCTGCACCAATACCAGGGCACCCAAAACAAACAGCGGGATACTGTTGCCGATCAAATGACCAAAATCGGCGTGCAGAAGTGGTGCAATCAAAAAGGGTAACGGGTTAAACCCGGTGCGTGGTCGAATACCAAAACGTTGCTTTAGACCTCCCCGCAAAATCCAGGTATCGATGATGTGAATGATCCATAAGACAATGACGATAATTCCCATCGTCACTGCCGACTGAACAATATTGGAAAACACTTGCTGTATGGACATTATGAAATGATTTCCTTAGCTCTCATGTGATGCGCCAGGCTGTTGATAGGACAGAGATGACTTCCTCCACCCCAAAATCTACACTAAAATGGTGATAAATACATCGACTATATAGCGGGTCTTGGGCTGGTACGAATGACCTAATTTGATTGGGTCATTCGTCCAGTCTCCTATCGATCGTAAATCACAACCGTGCGGCCAAGCTTGTCGTGCCAGCCCTGCCGGCGGGTGTCGATAATAATCCAGAGATAGCCGAGAAAGAGAAACAAAAGCGAGATCCAGTAGCCCAGGTAGCGCAGCAAAGCCAAGCTGAAGGTCAGGGGTTGACCATTGAGCCGGACAATCCGTAGTCCCATCAACCGCTTGCCGGGCGTCGCCCCGATGAGCAGCCAAAAAAACAGCGCGTAAACCAGGCCGAACAATGCCGTAAACAGCGCACCGGCCACGATTAAAAGCTGTTGTAGCCCGGTAAAAAACCACCCTCCAAAGAGATCAACTTGGCCTGTATCCAGCCCAAAAAAGTTTGAAATCATACCGACAAATGCAGTAAACAAAAAGCTGGACAAGCTGACAATGACCATATCTACGCTAAAAGCGATAGCCCGGCTGACAAAGCCCGCATAGTGTCCTTGGTGGGTGTTTTTCTTCATCGAGGTGGGGTTGTACGTTCCGGGGGATCGGCCTCAGTCGGTGACGAGCGCCGTTGCAAGATTGTCCTGGCGATGCGATCAACCAGCACGTCGGCCGTCGCCGCCCGATCTCTAAGCTGATCGACAACCTCCTCGGTCATCCCCATGCTTTGCTGCTGCAGAACCTGGCGTATCTCCGGGTTCTGAGCAACATAATCAAAGATTTCATCCACGGCTGCCTCAAAGGTATCCCGCGTCAGGCGTCGTCCAGCCGTCGCTTCAGCCCGACCACTGTCAATTAAACGATTGAGCATGGCATTGAGTTTCGCTACCCGCTCTTGGTAACGTCGTCTTATCGGTCGCGTCAGGAAATTATTGGTGAAGGGGCTAACTATTCGGTCGATGCGGTTTGTAGCTTTGCGTGTTTTCTTTTGCAGGGTCGATATACGGCTAACCACGTGCTCCGGGGCTTCAAATAAAAAGCCAATAAACGCATAACGCAGCCGGTCAAGCTCGGTTTCATTATGGGGAATAATCGTCATCCCCCCGGCAAGGTTCTGCTCGATTTGCTCCTGGCGCTCTTGGACGCGGCGCATAATCTCATCCAGGGCCTCGGCGCTGCCGCCGATAATCAGACGCAGCAGCATCTTCAGCTTTTCAAGCCTGCGTTGCGTCTCATCAGGGGAGGGTGGGTTGTTGGTGTAAACCGTAACTTTTTTATTCATAAGGAACGCTGAAAACAGTTAACCATCTTCATCCTGCTGCACCGAATCAGACGCAGCAACATTTGCGGTTAGTGCAACATCATCGGCTGGGGCAACGTCGCCGGTCTCTACCACTTTTGGGCTGATGGCCGATGTCTCGCCTTCCGGCATATCGTAAAAAGTAACCAGCACATTGGTCAGCTTTTCCAAGGTCACATCAAAATTGCGGCGACCATCCGGCATTTTGGTGCCCTGATCAAACATACTGCCGGCCCCGGTATGACCAAACGGCCCTAACTCGATCATGCTGATCTTGCCCTCTGCTTCGGCCTTGTGCCACACCGAGTTGACCGCGCCCGGCCAGCGCCCCGGAAACACTTTTTCGCCCAACGCCTGGGTGCTGTCTAAAGTGCCGTACAGGTGGTAGAAATGATCCATATGCAGCAGCCCTTCATCCGAGGAAACCACGCCGCCCATCGAGACAACGCGCAAAGGCGTGTCTTCCAGGATATAAGACAGATACGTGGCGCTGCCGACCGAGACCTGCCCGCCGCCGCTGGTCCCAATCAACGTGACCGGTTTTTTACTGCCGGGCCGGTAGCCGTGGCGCAGCAGGGTCCGCCAGACCTCTTTTGCTACCCCCAGGTTATAAACGGGACCGTACCGCTTATCGGCCGAGACTGCCACCTGAAACAAATTACGAATAACAACCAGATAAAGCCAGGCCGAGTTAGGATTAACCGGTCGCATTGCCTCGATCCGTTTCCAGACTCGAGACATCAGTCGCTCTCCGGTTAGCCCGACATTGGTAACTGAATAGGGAAACACATCTTTGATGACAATGCTGCCGGGCAGGTTCTTTTGCAGGGCATCCAGGAAAGGCGGCTCCTCCATAGGAATCGAGCTGCCGGTAAACGAGCCAATCCCAGAGAGGTAGACAATGTAATGCTCCATCTCATTGGGCAGCGGTTTCTTGGTTTTTTCTATATCAGACAGGGCGTCCAGCGTATCCGACTCATCCACCTTTTCCCCAATCCAGCCGGCATACCAACCCAGCGACTCTAAGGGAGCCAAGACGCCCAAGATTAACAAAAACAGTACCACACCGATGATCAAAAGCAGAATGAGATCAACCACCACGCGCCTCCAATTCTTGACGGGTTACACCCTCAACCTTTTGCTTGGCAATCCGGCCATAGATCTCGTCTATGTCGGCATCCAAGCTGGCGCCAATAAACGTTTTCCAAATATAGTCGCGCAGGGCGGTGATCGGCCGGCCAATGGTGCCGCCCAGCAGCACGGTCAGCAGCCAGCCCAGACCAACTACGATCAACGATTGGATGATGTTGGTACTAAATTGAAAGTTTACAATTTGCAGGGTGATCAGCAAGCTCCAGACCTGGAGAATTTTCTGGATGGTCAGCCCCAAATAAGGGATCAAAACCAGAAAGCCAAAGACCATCGGCGCAGCAGTGAGGAACATAATTCGCGTGGCGACAACAAAAGGGACGTCTATTCTGAAGATGAGGTCACCTAAAAAGGCCAGCAGCACAGCCCAGATCAGCAAACTAATGGCAAACTGCAAGCCGTTAAGGACCATACTGAGGAGAAAGCGCGCCGGCGTAACCTGGTTAACGAACAGCACAATGCTTTGCCCGATCAACAGCGACGCCCCGCCTACCAGAGCCACACCCAGCGTAACCCAAAAGGTTTGCGGATATTCTGAGACAACCTCATATACCCTGGGATTAAAGATGAGCGAATTCCAGATGGCCTGCCACAGATAATACAGATAGTCAATAACGGACACAACCTCACTCCTTTGAAAATACCCCTCACCCCCAACCTCTCTCCCAAATGGGGAGAGGGGTGTCGCGCAGCGACGGGGCGAGGGCTAAATATTTTCATTCTCGCATCGCTCAAATGAGACGAGTCTACTTCTTGGTACAATGTACAATAAGGTCTATACCCACTAATTACCAGTGTAACATCAAACCGTTTCAGCGTAATCGACCAGACGTCCGATTTGAGACTAGTACAGATGACCCAATTAGCGCTGATCATCCGTAGCAGAAGACGACTAACCGGATATCTGTCTGTTGACTTTTTGACGTTAATGCGGTTGATTTGTCGATGTGGTTGCCTAAGCGGAAGCCGGTTGAAACGAAGATTATGGGCTAAGTTGCCTATGTCATTGCGCAGGCAATCACTCAAGCCATTTTACAACCTGAGGCGGCAGCTCCAGAGAGGGCGGCGACGGGGCGGTCAACCTCGCTCCCGCTTTTGCCGTAATCGGTACGCTAAACCGTTTGGCGTAAAGCTGGATAAAATTAGCCCCAAACAACACAATCGCCGTAGAGGTGAAGACCCAGATCAAAAAAACAAAGAGCGTGCTGGCTGCCCCGTAGACCGAACTGGCCGGACTAAGGGCCATAAAAGTTGAAACGGCGTAGCCACCCAACCAAAACAGGATCGCCGTTAGCAAGGCTCCCGGCCAAACCGCCCTCCACACAACCCGCCCATCCGGCAAAAACTTAAAGATACAGGCGAAAACCAGCCACAAAACAAGCGGTACGGCTCCAAAACTGATCAGCGGCACGAGCCACCGGGGCAAATCCAACCCCAACAGATTATTTTGAAGCAATATGGTTCCTATGGACGTGACCAGCAATGACGCCAGCAGCAAAATGCCAACTGAAAATGCGGCGACGACCGTAACCAAAAACTTGCGTAGAATGGCGAAGGCGGTTTTAAATAAATTGTCTTTTTGGGGTTTAACCGGCTCCGGAACCAAGCCCCACATGGCATTGATAGAGGTCTGTAACTGCCGAAAGACCAGAGTAGCGCCGAAAAATAGTACCCCCAAACTAATAAGTGACAACACAATAGAGTCGCGCCTGACCGAGGCATAGGTTTGCTGCAGAAGTACGAGTATCTGATCGGCCAGCGCATCGCCACCTATCATTTCCGCCATCTCGATAAGTTGACTTTGAACTTCTGACGGATTGTACACCAGAGAGACAATCGCCAGCGACAATGCTACGAGTGGTGCTAAGGAAAATAGGGTGAAATAAGCCAGCGAGGCGGAATATAAAATAGCGTTGTGCTCAAACCAGCCCAGCAAGCTTTCAACAACCAACTGTAGAAATGCTTTGAAACCAAAACTATGCATAAAACTTCACCACCAAGGCTAGACGGTCGCTTTCCCCTCACAAAGGGGTGAAGGGTGGAGAATATTAAGGCTCATTATAGTGATTTTCTGAGAATAGCTAAATTAGCCGATTTACACCACTATTGATAATCACTTCGGTTTGTGACATAATAGGCTCAGTTCAGTAAATGACCACCACCTCTGGTGGTAGTCATTTACTTTCCACTTAAAGCCGGATTAGGTATCGATGCTGTTATTAGAACAACAACCGCAAATAACAAACGTATATCAAAATCACCATATGGATAGCACCCGCTGGGCCGCTTATTCACCCCGTGATGATGATATTGTTATCTCAACCTCTATTAAGTCCGGCACTACCTGGACCCAGGCTATCGTGCGAGAACTTATTGTTCATGGTCTAGACTGCCATAATTCTGCTCTTCCCGAATCGATACCGCTTCCTGACAAAGGGTCCAGCTTCTGGCTCGACGCAACCTTTAGTCGTGAAATAGGGGCTTTACATGAGCAGCTAGAAGCGCAGCGACACCGTCGCTTCATCAAAACCCATTTACCCCTGGATGGGCTGCCTTTCTATCCTCAAGTCAAATATGTGGTGATTGGACGGGATGCCCGGGACGTGTTTATGTCTTTGTGGAACCATTATGCTAACTACAAAGACGATTTCTATAAAACGATCAACGAAGCCCCTAATTTGGTCGGCGAGCCATGTCCCCGCTGTCCCGAAGATATCCACACCTTTTGGCAAAGCTGGATCAGCCGGGGCTGGTTTGATTGGGAACAGGAAGGCTATCCGTTTTGGGGTAACATGCATCATACGCAGAGCTGGTGGAATTATCGCCATTTAGATAATATCCAATTTTTCCATTACGCCGATCTACTATCCAACCCAATAAGCGAGATAAAGCGGATAGCTGAATTTTTGGGCATTGGTGTTTCAGATGAGGCACTATCCGCTATTGTTGAGTACACCAGTCTGTCTGCTATGCGGCAAAGAAGAATAGAGGCTGGAGGGTCCCAATCGAGCTTCAAAGGGGGCGCTAGCACCTTCTTTTTCAAAGGGATGAATGGTCGTTGGCGAGATATATTATCAGATGACGAGCTGGCCATGTACGAGGCGGCCAAATCTCAGGTCTTGAGCTTGGGTTGTGCGCGCTGGTTAGAACAGGGGCGCACAGCTTGGCCTTCCTCAGATTGACATTGCGCAGGTCACCCTACTCTCATTCTGGGATAGACCTTACACATTAATTATTCCCTCATTATAAACCTAACCGAACATACTATAGAATATGCCAAAATAAATTAAGGGTGTTTCCCTACAGCCAAGGCTATGAAAGCGTGCATGAGAAGCCTCTACTAATAACAGGCGATGATGCACAGCCGATGAGACAGTTCTGCGTGCGGAAAGAGACAAACGGAAGCCGGGAAAACGCTGCCGTACGTGGAAAGGCGCTATCGTAAGACGGGCGAGGCATTCTCCCTGAGGCCGAAACTGCCGGAACGTCAGATAGTCACAGAGCTTAGTCTTCTCAACAGTTAAGGCTTCGGCAATTTCTTGATTAGAGAGACCTTTTGGTATAACCATCCAGCCGGGGCGTAGATTCTATCGTCTGATCTCGCTCGCTCTAGGGTCACGATCAGGTTGTACGAATGACCCATCCCAATACTGGTTATTCGTACCAGAGGAAAACACACCGAATAGTCGATGTCTGGTCTACCGTTTGCGCTTAAAATAAGAAGGTCATAATAGCCATTTTTTTTCTGGGATACAAGCTTTCGAGACTGGCAAGAATTCCTGTCCCTGCGGTCGCGATGAGAAGTACAAACAGTGCTACAGTCGGAGATGCTACTTAAAAGACAAACCATTCGAGAGGGAAACATGTCCCGACAAAAATTCAACCGGCGACCGAACCCTATAGATTATAGCCCATTGTGGCTACGGGTCGCCGGGGTACACAGTTGGCTCTATCTCGGCCTCGTCTTGTGGAGCGCCGTCATTTTCTCACTCCTGAGCGCTATGGCCGGACTCGTGGTGCCGCTCATCATCTCCATTATCATGAGCATGCTGTTCTACCCGGTCGTCGACTGGTTGGAGGCGCGCCGGTTGCCCCGCGCACTGGGCAGTCTGCTGGTCATGTTACTGGTCCTGACCACATCCATCACCGTTCTATGGTTGATGGTGGTCGGCGTCCTCGGTCAGGCCGATGAGATCGGACGTCAATTGAACGCAGGTCTCGTGGGGTTGAATGCGTGGATGCTCGAGTTGAACCTACCGGGCGATGTTGTCGAGACCCTGGCCAATAGCGCCCGCGGGGTTGCGCCGACCATGCTTTCCGGCCTCGCCTCTTTCTTCTCGACAAGCTTCTCCAGTGCCATTGCCTTTCTTACGGGGGCATTCGTCGGCTCGTTCCTACTGTTCTATCTGCTGTCCGACTGGCATAGGTTGATTGGCTGGATCGGCAGTCATCTGGGTGTGCCGCCAGCGTTGGGCGCGGTTCTTGTTGCGGATACAACGAAGGCCATCCGCCTCTACTTTTACGCTTTAACCTTGTCTAGCATCGTCGTCTCCGTGTCGATTGGCCTGACTATGTGGCTCCTCGGTTTGCCATTGGCCTTCACTATCGCCCTGGTGACGATGGTTACCTCCTATGTCCCCTATTTGGGAGCAATCTTCTCCGGGGCGTTTGCCTTCCTGGTCGCCCTCGGCTCTGGAGGGCTGGACCAGGCGTTGATCGTGCTGGCGGTGGTTCTGGTGATGCAAAATGTGATTCAAACACTGATGCAGAACAAGATGGCTAGTGACCAACTCAAGATGCACCCTTTGGTCACTTTCATCTCGACCATCGTCGGTGGTACCCTGGCCGGTCTGCTGGGCGCTACATTGGGTTCGCCACTAGCCGCGACGTTAATCAGCGCTCACGAACGTCTCAATGAGCATCGGCAGGCAGCAGAGCATCTGCCCGCGGAACCCGAGCAGCCCCTACCTGAGGAGTCCGGGGATGCGTCTGCCGAATAAATAAGGAGCAAAATCTAAGTTTTGAACTGCAAGGAGATCAAACATGTCAAACCAATCCTCGTCAGCAACAAACTGGCATACCCTCGGCCTAGAAGAGGCGGCTGAACAACTGCAAGTCAAACCGGCGCAAGGATTGAGCAGTGCCGAAGCAGCCCAACGGTTGCAGCAGTACGGACCCAACCAGTTGGCCGGCAAAAAGAAAGAACCGGGCTGGCAGGCCTTCCTGCGTCAGTACCAGGACTTCATGCAGATCATCCTGGTTGGCGCGGCCATCATCAATCAGATCTTCACCGGCCAGTGGGGTACCACATTGGCGTTGTTGGGGCTAACTGTTCTCAATGCGGTTATGGGTTTGAATCAGGAATCCAAGGCCGAGGCCAGTTTGGCCGCGCTGGCGAAGATGATGAAGAACATTGCCCGCGTGCGGCGTGACGGTCAGGCAATTGAAGTCGAGGCCGAACAACTTGTGCCGGGCGATATCGTGCTGATGGAAGCGGGCAATCGCGTGCCGGCTGATGGTCGCCTGATTGTAGCCGCTACGTTGGAGATTGAAGAGGCGGCGCTAACCGGCGAAAGTGTGGCCTCGCCCAAGGACACCGAGGCTATCGACAATCCCGAGGCACCTCTGGGCGACCGCCATTGTATGGCCTACATGAATACGTCGGTTACCCGTGGCCGTGGTGAGATGGTCGTGACCGACACAGGGATGACCACCGAGATGGGCCACATCGCCGACCTCCTCAACAAAACCGAGGTCGATAAAACGCCGCTGCAAAAACAGATCGACCGTTTGACAATCATCATCGCCAGCGTGGCCGGCGTTACGTTCGTCATCATGTTAATCCTGGGCTATATCAATGGCCAGCCGTTCGAGCAAGTCTTTGTCGCCGGCATAGCCCTGGCTATCGCGGCTATCCCCACCGGCCTCCCTGTCGTCATTACAACGCTCTATTCGATGGGGACGCGCGAGCTGGCCGAACACAATGCCATCGTTAAGCGGTTGCCGGCGGTCGAGACCTTAGGCTCTGTGTCGGCCATCTGCTCTGATAAGACCGGCACGCTCACGCTCAATAAGATGACGGCGGTTGAGTTCTCCATCCCCGGTCAGAATCGCTACCGGGTGACGGGTGAAGGTTACGGCACCCAGGGCGAGCTGCAACTAACCAGGGGCATCGCGCCAGGCCAGCCGTGGCAAAAGGGTTCGACAGCCTATAGCACCGAGGGGCAGATAAAAAGCGCCGGTGGGGCCAAGATCGACCTGGAGCAGGTGATGCTGCCGATGGCCCTATGCGCCGATGCCCGGCTCGACGGTGAGGCCCTCATCGGCGACCCGACCGAGGGTGCGTTGATTGTGCTGGCCGAAAAGGGCGGCATCTCCGTAGATGATGCACGGGAGATGTACCCGCGTGTGGCCGAAGTCCCCTTCGACTCGGATTACAAGTTTATGGCTACTTTCCACAATATGACCGATGAGACCGGGAAGCCGGTCGTGCGCTGCTTTGTCAAGGGTGCGCCGGATGTCCTGATCGCCCGCGGCAGTTATTTCTGGATTCCGGACGCAGCAGCCATGGCCGTCACCGATGAGAATCGCCAGTTGGCGCTGGCTGAGAATTCGCGCATGGCCGAGGCCGGTGAACGGGTGATGGTCGTGGCTCGCCGCGATTTCGATCCCCAGACTTTTAATCCCAAAGCGAACCTGATCGAGCTGGTCACAGAGCTAACGCTGATAGCCATGGTTGGCATTGTTGATCCACCCCGCCCGGAGGCCAAAGACGCTATTGCCAAGTGCCACAAAGCCGGCATCCAGGTACGCATGATCACCGGCGATCACGCCGTTACGGCGGCGGCCATCGGTAGCCAGTTAGGCATTGAAGGCAAGGCCCTAACCGGAGCAGAATTTGCGGCGATGCCTGATGAGCAGCTCAAGCAGCAACTCGATCAAATTGGCGTGGTGGCGCGGGTGGCACCGGAAGACAAAATTCGCCTCGTTAGCCTCCTACAGGAGCAGCAGAACATCGTGGCCATGACCGGCGACGGCGTCAACGATGCGCCGGCGTTGAAGAAGGCCGACATCGGTGTGGCTATGGGCATCACCGGTACCGAGGTCTCTAAAGAGGCCGCGGTGATGATCCTAACCGACGATAACTTTACCACCATTGTTAAGGCCGTCGAGTATGGCCGCTCCATCTACGACAACCTATCGAAGTATATCCGTTTCCAGATGACAGCTTTGGTGGCCTTTATCTTGGCTTACCTGGGAGCAGCGATGTTCTTCATCCTCGGCGGCGAGCCTTTCGGCCCGCTGGTCGTCTTGTGGATCAACTTCTTTATCCAGGTGCCCATCGCTATGGCCCTGGGCCTCAGCGAGCCTCTCCCTGGACTGATGGATAAGAAGCCGCGCCCACTCACCCAACCGATCCTGTCGCAGACGCAATGGCTGCGCATGAGCTTTATCGGTTTTCTGATCGCGCTTGGCACCCTGGCTTTGGAGGCAGTGTATGCCCCAACCGACGCAGCCTTAGCGGGGACCATCGGCTTCGTGATGTTCTCTCTGTTCAATATTGCCATGGGCATCAGTTCTCTCTCCGAAACCGACACGGTGTTTCAGCGCAACACGCTAAGCGATCGGCGGCAGTTGATGTTTTACGGTCTGTCTCTATTACTGACGATCCTGTCTACCGAGATGCGTATTTTCCAGAGAATTCTGGGGCTGGTTTCGCTTACCGGCAGACAGTGGCTGCTCTGCATTGGCCTCGCGTTCGCCCTGATCCTCGTGTATGAGGTGATAAAAATCTTCCTCCGTAGAGGCGGCCGCGAAGGTCAGAGCACGGCCGTAGCCGTCCAAGATCCGGCATTGGCGTAAAATAAAAAATTTTTTGGTTTGAAAGGAACCATCCCCCATGAAACAATGGAGTGCATTAATTACCCTGTCGCTGGCATTTTTCATCATCGTCATCGATACCACCATTATGAATGTCTCGATTTCGGTCCTGGTTATCGATCTCAACACCACCGTGACCGGGGTGCAGTCGGCCATTTCAATCTATGCGATGGTTATGGCCTCTCTAATGTTGATTGGTGGCCGGTTGTCGGACGTGATTGGCACCAAGCGCACTTTTTTGATTGGCCTGATCATTTATAGCGTTGGCACCACGATGGCCTCGCTGAGCAACAGCCTGGCGGCGATGATCGTGGGCTGGTCGGTGCTGGAGGGCGTCGGCGCGGCCCTGATGATACCAACGCTCCAGGTCTTGCTGCGTAAGCAGTACAGCGGGGCCGAGTTGGCCTTTGCTTACGGCATTGTCAGTGCGGTGGCCGCGATTGGGGCGGCTTTAGGGCCTATTGTGGGTGGTTTTTTCACCACCTTCATCAGTTGGCGCTGGGCCTTTCGAACTGAACTGGTCATCGCCGTCATCGTATTGCTTATGACCCGTACGCTTCAGCCCGATGAGAAAACAGCGAACCGACCCAAGTTCGACTATGTTGGCGCGCTGCTGTCGGTTGTGGGTTGGTCGAGCATTGTACTGGGCATTTTGCTGGCCCAACAATACGGTTTCCTTCTCGCCAAAGAACCTTTTACGATTGGCGGGCTGGCCATCGCTCCATTTGGACTGTCGATTAGCCCGGTCATGGTCGGCTTTGGTATCCTGATGATTATGCTGCTGTTCCGTTGGGAAAGCCGGCTGGAAGACGAAAACAAAGACGGCCTCTTTAAACCCTCGATCTTCGCGACGCCTTATCTAAAGCCGGGCATTGCCGTGCGCTTTGTGCAGATGGCCGTGACGGCCGGTTTTCTATACGTTTATCCTTTGCTGCTGCAGCTCACATTTGAGTATAGCGCGATGCAAACGGGCGTGGCTCTCATGCCTTTCTCATTGGCCCTATTGGTGATGGCGGTGCTTGGGGCCAGGCTGTCGACCCGCTTTTCTGCCAACCGTCTGATCATTGTTGGCTTAGTGGTTGCCGTTGTCGGTCTCATGGCACTGGGTGCCTCGATCAAGCCCGGCATCGGGCCTCAAGACCTGGCTTTTGGGGCCGTATTTGGGCTGGGGCTGGGCTTAATCGCATCGCAGCTTTTAAACTTGATCCTATCGTTGGTCTCCCCGGAGCAGACGGCCGAAGCCGCCGGTTTAAACAGTACCTTTGAGCAGTTAGGTAATGCCATCGGGGTCGCGCTGCTTGGGACTTTAATGCTGACGGCTCTATCCATAGGCCTACAGCAAAATATTGCAGCCAGCACCGTCATCCCCACAGACGTAAAAACGCCTCTCACTACGGCAGTTGAGGACGGCGTGAATTTGATGTCGAACACCAATCTTGAGGATGCACTGAATGAAGCAGGCGCGGAGGAGCTCGTTAAACGTGAGTTACTGGATATTTATGCACTGGTGCGCACCAACGCCTTTAAGGCCGCAATCGGTCTGTTAACCTTCTTTACTCTGGTGGGATTAATCTTGTCGATGTGGCTGCCCAAACACAAACTGGTTGAAGCGGAGAACACAGCCTAAATAAAGACCGTTACCCGCTAATCGAAGATTGAGGACATATATTTTTGTGGCTCTTTTGGAACTCAGGGGGTTGACACCATAAAACGTAAAACGTGATGCGTAAAAAATGGATTACGTTTTACGTTTTTCGTTTTGCAAGCTTGTCAACCCCCTGAAACCCTGTTGAGCCACTTTTGCATTTGAACATTTGATACAATTACCTATAATACGTTGAGGATACACTATGCTTAATGCCACCAATCCCTAAAACGTACAGTTATCATCCCTTTCACAGCCCCGTTCGTTTGGACGAGAATATAGCGGACTGTATTGAGGCGGCACCGGATCCATTCTCTTATGAGTTACGCAGTTAAAAAGGTGACAGTCACTTAGCGGTAATGAATCGACTTATTTAGGCTAATCCGGGAAACATCAATGGACCAAGTTTTTGAACCATCGCCCCTCATCCGGACCAAGCTCTATCGGCCTCAAGTCCATAGAGATTTAGTAGAGCGAACAAGCCTGCTGGAAAGGCTGAACTCCCGGCACCACCAGCCTTTTCTTCTCGTTTCCGCGCCGGCGGGTTTTGGCAAAACAACCCTCGTGAACCAGTGGTTGGATCGGGCAACGGGGACGGCGGCAACCTGGCTGTCGCTGGATGAAAATGATAATAATCTGATTGTTTTTCTCAACTACTTCCTTGCCGCCATCCAGACCATTTTCCCCAAAGGCTGCTCCACCACGCAGAACCTACTCGCCGCGCCCCATACGCCATCGCCGGATTATCTAACCTCCACCTTGATTAATGAGATCAACGATCTACCCGAAGAATTTCTGCTGGTCTTGGACGATTATCATCTGCTGACCGACCAAGATATTCATCAGTTTGTCTCGACGCTGCTCCAACATGCGCCGCCTTGCCTACACTTGGTCATCATCTCTCGACACGATCTACCGTTTTCCGTGTCTCGGCTGCGGGCAACACAGCGGATGACCGAAGTTCGCCTGGCCGACTTGCGTTTCACCCCGGAAGAGATTCAGGCTTATTTGAAGCTGTCTCTGGGAGTCGACGTTTCTCCGGAAACGGTGTCGGTCTTGGCCAAACGCACCGAGGGCTGGGCTGTGGGCTTGGGCATGGCCTGTTTGGCTTTACGTGAGCAGGACGATAGGGCCGGTTTCATCGATGCGTTTCACGGGACTCATCGTTACATCATGGAATATCTAATCGATGAAGTTCTGTCTCACCAACCCCAGCGAATCCAAATATTTCTGCTCAGCACGGCTATTCTGGATCGGTTCTGCGGGCCGCTGTGCGATGCTTTGTTAGAAACAATACCCAACTCTGATGATCACGAACAGCCGGCCAGTCGGGAAATCCTGGCGCAGTTGGCCCGTGATAATCTCTTCATTGTGCCTCTGGATCACCACGGTGAATGGTTTCGCTATCATCATCTGTTTAAGGAGTTGTTGTGGCACAAACTGAAGGCGGAAATATCCCCGGCGCAGCAGGCCGCGCTGCAAACCGCCGCCGCCACTTGGCTGGACCAAAACGATTTTGCTGAAGAAGCGTTGCGCCACTATTTTGCCGTAAATGATACCGCCGCCGCCGCCCGGCTGGTGGCCCGGCAGCGGTCTACCTTGTTGAACCAAACCCAATGGCCGCTTATGGAACAACGGCTGCACCAATTCTCGCCCGACATTCTGGATCAATATCCGAACTTACTGATGTTAAAAACCTGGCTTCTCTATCATCGGTCTAAATACCCGGAACTGCCGGCAGCCCTACAGCAGCTTGAAACCGCCCTGGAGCAGTCATCTCTGACGTCAGAGGAAATCGACCACCTGCAAGGAGAGATAAGCACCCTACGCAGCATTTTGTATCTCCTCGCGGTTGATCCAAAAAGCGCGGTGGCCCACGCGCGGCACGCTATCGAACAGACCCGCCGCGCGTTATGGATGGTGCGTATCCTGGCCCGCCTGTGTCTGGCCATCGGGCTGCAGATGATGGGCGATCTCAACCAAGCCTATGCGGCCATATACCGTGGTTTTAAAGAAGAAGAAGTACAAAGTACCCGGTTTAAAGGCGCTCTGCTAGTGACGGTTTGTTTCGTCCATTGGATGGTCGCCGATCTGCAAGATATGGCTCAAGCCGCCAAACAATCTATCAAACTCAGTCAAGAGGACGGCTCGCCATACATTCTCAATTGGGGCCATTTTTATCTGGGTCTGGTTTATTATCAGCAAAACGATCTAACTGCTGCCGAACAGCATTTTGCCGCTGTCGTACAGCAGCCTTATCTGGCCAACGGCGATTGCTACGCCTACAGCGCTTGCGCTCTGGCCCTAAACCACCAGGTTCAGGGCCGGCCCAGCGAAGCCAAGATGGTGCTTGAAGCCGCTGCCGCGTTTTTTCTGGCAACCGGCAACACCACCTTGATGGCGCTTATTCAAGCGTTTCAGGCAGAAGTTGCCCTACAGCAAGGGCAAGTTGCTGCGGCTAGCCAGTGGGCGGCTCATCTTGATCCGCTTCCGCCTTTCACTATGATCTATGGAGTCTTCTGGCCCCATTTAACGCTGGTCAAAATTTGGCTGGCCCAAGATACGCCGACCAGTCGCCAACAAGCGTCCGACCTTTTGCAAAAAGCCCAAGAATTCGTTGAGACCACCCACAACACCCGCTTTTTAATCGAGGTGCTGGCTCTGCAAGCCCTGTTCCATGATGCCCAAGGCGAATCCCAGACCTCCGCCGAATTGTTGGAACAGGCTCTAGCTCTGGCGCAGCCCGGCGGCTTCATTCGTCTTTTTGTGGATCTGGGGCCAAAAATAGCGCATTTGTTGACCACCTTCCAGACCAACGGCACGGGATCACGTCGCTATGTTGACCAAATCCTGGCTGCTTTTGCCTCCCAGTCAGATACGGAGACTAAAATAGTGCTCGATCCACGCCCTTCCGCCACGCAACTCATCGAGCCGCTGACAAATCGAGAGCAAGAAGTATTAGTGCTTCTTGCCCATCGATTGACCAATAAGGAAATCGCCGAACGGCTGGTCATTGCTCCGACCACCGTCAGGCAGCATACGATCCATATTTATCAGAAGCTGGCCGTTAATGGGCGTAGGCAAGCGGTTAGCAAGGCCATATCGCTAGGTATAATTCAACGCTGATCTACACGCGCCCTGCTCATGCACTCCTTTTCTTTTCCCAAAATAGACCATTTGTAGACCGATTTGGTGCTGTTAGTCACCACTTCTTTGGGTTATGCTAACGGTATCTCAACTGATTAATCGTTAGCCGTCATGTGGGCCTAGCCATCTGCCGATCAATGCGGGGAACCGATGACCGCTGTTTCATAATTGTCTCCCGTTTTACGTCCTTAGCCCCGGCTTATTTTAATAAGGGACGTAGGACAAACTTAAGTTTGTCCCACAAGTTTATTTTATACGAGGAGTGGTACAGAAGCTCCGCAACAGCAACGAGAATGAAAATTGTTGCCCTGTAGCGGAGTGAGCCGCAAGCGTCAGATGCGAACGGGTTGGGCCAAACTGCTCCGCATCTGAGGCCTGTCCTGAGCGCAGCCGAAGGGATGCTTCGCTCCTCGATCAAATGCGTTATTTTCAAGGGAGAAATCGTGCAAAGCCAAAAACCAATCCGCGTGATGACGGTCGATGACCATCAAATATTACAAATGGGCATCAGATTTTTACTGTTGGCCTTTGATGATATTGAACTCGTGGCCGAGGCCTCCAGTGGGGAAGAAGCACTGCGGCTGTGTGGGGAGATCCAGCCAGAGGTCATCTTGATGGATATTAGGATGCCTGGTATAGATGGGGTGGCCACCACCCGGGCTGTTCGGGAGCGGCACCCTAACATTCAAGTGGTGATATTGACCAGTTTTGAGGGGCAAGAATTGGTGCAGCAAGCGACCCAAGCCGGAGCCATTGGCTATCTGCTCAAGGGCATTCCTATCGATGAGATTGCGAGAGCGATCCGAGCGGCAGCGCAGGGGCAGTCCAGTCTCTCGCCTGAAGTGGCCCAAACTTTGATCCGGGCCTCCAACGGCAGCAGCCTATCGTTGGGAGCAGACCTGACCGGCCGGCAGCGGGAGGTGTTGGCCTTGATGGTCGCAGGGCTGAGTAACAATAAAATCGCCGAGCGGCTGATTCTTAGCCCGTCCACCATCCGCCATCACGTCAGCGAAGTGCTGGCTAAGCTACAGGCCGCCAATCGAGCGGAAGCGGCCGCTCTGGCCGTGCGCCACAATTTAGTCCAATAACCAGAGAGCAGGGAGTGCGACGCGACCATTCCTTTTCAAAACTCCTCCACCCTCCCGGCGACACGCTTCTAACATTACTACTAGTACTACAACGAGACTTCGGTCTGAGAAACCAGGGTTTTAACGTCAGAACTGAAAATATGCGCTTGCGCGAGCCGTTTTTGGCGCAAAATTGATCGAATTGACCGAAAACCCTGGTTTCTTTCCCAGGCTTATGTCAAAATCTCGT
>JAGRBZ010000130.1 GCA_020433805.1 Anaerolineae bacterium | reverse complement strand
GCACGAAATCGAGGTAGCGTTAGAACCCAGGTTTTTCTTGAACATGAGACCCGCAAAGGCGTCTATTGGGTGCTCAATAGGGCAACATGCTTACAATTTAGGCAAAAACCTGGGTTCTTTACCTCTCTCCACGGTTTAATGTTGCGCTACCACATTGACCGTTTGATTTGAAAAATGTTTTTTAGAAACAAATCTGCAATAGTAAATTATCTTATTAAATTTGAAGAAGTGGTTTGGTGGGCGTTAGCGATAGGCATCGTAATCGGTTTAAGTTTGATTATTGATCAAGCTGATATTATTGGTAGGGATTGGCAAACGCTTTATAGACCGGCAACCTTGTCTGATGATTTTATCCACTACGAAATGGTAGCCAATCCGCCTTACATCATGTTTATCTTTTATCCATTGGCTTTATTTACTCCGCTCGTCGGTTACGTGGGGTTGATGATAGTAAGCGTCATCTGTTTTCGTTTAACGGCTCACCTCTCTTCATTCAATAAATGGTTAATTTTCCCCAGTTTTCCCGCTTTTTGGATGCTTGTATATGGTCAGATCGACGGATTAGTAACATTAGGGGTGGCCATCGGGGCATGGTCTATTCGCAGGAATAAACCCTATTTTCAAGGGGTTGCCACCTTACTATTGTGTCTAAAACCGCATATCGGTGCCATTCTGGCGTTGGTTTATCTCTTATGGCAGTGGAACTGGCGCGCATTTGTAGTGAGTATTTCGGTCTGTCTCCTATCTTTATATTTTTTTGGAGTAGGCTGGCCTATAGAATGGCTAAATCGATTATTTTTTGAAACAAACCTCGCTTCTCAAGAGCAAGGTTTTAGTCGAGACGCGAATAGTTTCAACAACATTGGACTTTTTCCGTATGGCCTCTTAGCCTGGTTATTGGTCCTCATTCCCTATCCTAAAAGCGAGAAAATACCGGCCATTGTCAGCGCTTCTATATTATCCTCTCCTTATGCGGGCGGATATTCTTTATTGTCTACTATGGGCGTTCCCTTACCCCTTTTTATTTACCCGCTATTATCGCTCCCGTTTTTGGGAGCCATCGGATATAAGTTTCTCATAGTCGCGCCGATTGCTTTAGTTGTTTGGCCGGTTATAAAACATTATGGTCTTCCCCTTTTTTATAAGGGTAAAGTAGATCAAAAGGCCCGGATTCAATCCGATTAATAAAATAGAAGTTCTAGCCATACTTTCTTTCTTAATATTACTACCACGAGATTTTGTCATAAGCCTGGGAAAGAAACCAGGGTTTTCGGTGAATTCGATCAATTTTGTCCAAAAACGGCTCACGCAAGCGCATATTTTTAGCTCTAAAGTTAAAACCCTGGTTTCTCAGACCGAAGTCTCATTGTAGTAATAGCAACTCCATTTTTAATTAGAGGTATATAAAACAATGAATCGAAGACGTGGAACAATTTGGCTTGCGGCCGGTTTAATTCTGGCTGTACTCGCCGCCGTAATAAGTTACTTTGCCTTTCAACAAATAACGGCAGAGCAAGCCAATGCAGTTGAAGAAAAAACAACCCAAACTGTAGTAGTCAGCCGCCAGCTCATTAATGAAAGAGCCGTTATTCGCCTGGCCGATATTACTACGGAAGAACGAGAAGTAGAAGAAGTACCCAGCGGGGCGATCTTCAAAACCGAAGATGTCGTGGGCAGTATTGCTACCCGTTCTATTCAGCCCGGTCAGGTCATACTGGCGCAGAATCTGGTTGAGAGTTTTCCGGTGGGTGGTTCTAGTGCTATCGAAACATCGGAAACGGTCACGACTACCGTTAACTTCAACGAAGCGCTCGGTGAGGATTTGGTTGCCTACGCTCTGCCGGCGACCGATAGATTTTCCGCGGAAGGTATCTTTTTACCAGGCGATCGGGTTGATGTTTTAGTCAGCACCGACGTCATTGGTGAGGAAGAAGGAACCGGAGGACCGGTCTCCATGTATGTCATTCAAGATCTGGAAATTTTGCAGGTCATCTACCAAGCGCCACCCAAAGTAGAGGGGGAAGGCAGCGAAGGTAAGGATAACCCAGAAAATGCCGAGGTCGAACCGGCAGCCCGCGTCCCAAAAACCATTTTACTGGCTATTGAACCACAAGATGCCGTTGTACTTAAATATGCTATTGACACAGAAACTTCTATCGATCTGGCGCTGCGGGGCCAAGACAACCGCCGTCGCTTTGAGGTGGATACGGTTACCATCAACACGATAGCGGAGAGCTATGACTTCGAAGCACCCAGACCAGTTCCGTAATTCGGCTTAAGCTCTTGAAAAGCGACTAGCCGGCACAGACTATCTTCTGTTATGGCTTAGTCATCCATTTAATTGCAATCATATTTAATAGGTAACCAAAGATTAAGCCGAAAAAAGGGAAACGTTTATGAAACAAGCAACAGGAAAATCACTGAACATTTTAATTATTGCCGACCATGCTTCTGACCTTGATTGGGTCCAAATTTCTTTACAAGACCACAATTATCAGGTATTAGGACAGGTCTTTTCTATCGAGGAAGCAGCCCAGGTTATTGAAAGAACACCAGTCGATATCATTTTAGCCGATGAGTCCGGCGAAGGGGTTCTGGAGACGAACTGGATCAAAGAACTGGCCTTTAAAACAAACGGGTGTCTCGTTCTGGTTAGTGCTACCCAGAATCAAATGAACTTTGTGCGGGAGGCCATGCTAGCCGGCGCGAGCGGTTTCTTGCTCAAGCCGTTTGATTTAGATGATCTGTCAAAGAGTATTGAGCAAGTATACCATCTGTGGTTGCAGCGCTCAACGCTTCTGGCCGAGTCGAGGTCCCAGCATCAAGCAGTCGATCAGCCGGCAAAAGACTCCCATTCGATTGCATTATTCAGCCCCAAGGGTGGAGCCGGAACCACAACGCTAGCCGTCAACCTGGCTATTGCACTTAAGGAAGAAACCGGCATTCCGGTTCTCCTGGTTGATACCGATTTTCGCACGGCTGATGTTGATATATTCCTAAGCATTTTTAGCAAGCGGTCTATTTTAGACCTCGTTAACTTAGACCAAACGGTCGATCAAGAAACACTTGAGCAAGTTATAAGCGAACATAACTCAGGCATTATGGTGCTTCGCGGCGATCCGCAGCTTCAGTTTGTCGACACGCCATTTGAGCCAAGTCAGGTTGGGGCTTTGATAGAGGGCATCGTTGCCCTTTGGGATGGCTATGTGGTGATCAACACCAGTAACGGTCTGGATCGTTGGACGGTTGAAGTTCTTGATGCGGTTAACACCGTACTCGTTGTCACCAGGCCCGAGCTACCGGCCCTCCGCGTAACCCGAAACTTTCTTGAACTTGCGGAAGCCTCTGCTGATACAACCGGCCGCTGGAAAGTGGTTATGAATGCCTATCAGGGCAAAAAAGTGTTACAAACATCGGATATCGAGGCCTCAATTCAACACCCTATTACAGCAACCATAGGCGAGGACACTCTGCTGGCTTCAACGGCTATTAATCAAGGTCGGCCTTTCGTAACGTCTCAGCGCAAGTCTCCGCTCGCCAAAGATATCGTGGCCCTCGCGCAGCAAATCCGCATGGAGCAAATGAGCGCAGCGAAAATGCAGAGTGATGATGAGGCACCGCGTTCAGAAAAGAAATCGGATAAATCGTCGACCTTCTGGAAGCGTATCCCTTTCTGGCAGTCGGTATCAAACAGTGTACGTCTTACAATATGGTAACGCCCAAAGGTAACGGAGCAAGAGTATGGGTTTGATGGGTTTCGTCGTTGCTTGTTTAGTAGGTTTGGCTATTCTGGCCATTTTTGTTGGTGTGCTCTCTATAATATCGCGTGATGATATTTCTGACCGCATGCAGGAAGTTTTTTCGGCAGATTTAGCAGCCGACACAGGAGGCAGCGGCCCTCAACTTTCTGCCAATTCTAAGTTGTCTCTAAAACTGCTTGACAAGAAGCTTCAATCAAGAGGGTTAGGACACGCTCTATCCGCTAATTTGATGCAAGCCGACCTAAAATTAACGGCCACCGAGTATGCCTTGCTGGTCTTAAGCATCACGGTTCTGGGAGCGTTGTTAGGATTTTCAATTTCCCGACATCCTGTATCGGCCCTGGTAGCAGGTACCATTAGCTTTTTTGGACCATCTGTATTTGTAACCTGGCGCAAGATGAAGCGACGCCGCCAATTTGCCGACCAACTGGTTGATGTCATAACCCAAATTGTAGGTTCTCTACGGTCCGGCTACAGCCTGGTGCAGTCGCTGGATACGGTTTCCAAACAGGCACCGAACCCGGCCGGTGAAGAGTTTATGCGCGTTGTCCGTGAAGTTCAATTGGGGCTACCGCTCTCGGTTGCTCTGGCGCACCTGGCCGAGCGCATCGAAAACGAAGATTTAGTTATGGTTATTACGGCTATCAATGTCAACCAACAAATTGGGGGTAACCTGGCCCAAATTCTGGATACCGCAGCCGAAACCATCCGCGAACGGGTGCGAATCAAGCGTGAAATTCAAGTTTTAACCGCACAACAGACAATTTCCGGCTACGTCTTGGTATTCTTACCCATTGTTTTGGGTGCCCTCTTGATGCTCATCAATCCTACTTACCAAATGCAACTCTTTACACCCGGAATTACCCTATGTATCCCTACTGGGGCCGGACTGGGAATTATTGTCGGTTTTTTTGCCATGCGTCGCATCATCGATATTGAAGTGTAATGGTTAGACGCAATCGGCGGAGGATGTAAATGCTTATAACAGCTCAAATCTTACTCAGTTTGATAGTCGGATTAAGTGTACTGGCTCTATTTAATGGCGTACGGGTTTTTATGACGCCTTCAGCCAGTGAAGATCGGCTCCAAGAGATTATGTTCTCTCCGGATGCACCCATGACCTTGCGAGAGTTGGAGCTACGCACCTCGTTCTACGAGCGAACCATCAAACCCATCAGCCGATCTATTTTACAGTGGTTTGGCAAACTGGCCCCCCAACGCAACGTCGAGGCTTTACAAGCCAAATTGGACACGGCCGGAAATCCGAGAAACTTGAGTCTCGTCGATTTTCTGGGGCTGAAACTTGTCGTTGGCATGATGATGGCCATTTTGTTTGTTCTGTTTGTCATCATCGTTCGCCCCGGAAGTTCCTTACTCATGATTGTATTTGCCGGGCTGAGCAGTGGCCTGACCGGTTTTATGCTTCCAAATTACTGGCTTATCAAGCGTATTGCCGCTCGCCAACATGAAATTCTTAGAGCACTACCGGATGCGCTGGATATGATGGTCATTTGTGTCGATGCGGGGATGGGACTATCGGGGGCTATGCAGCGTATCTGTGACAATTGGGATAATGCCTTGGTAGAGGAATTTGCTCGCGTGTTGACCGAAACAAAGCTGGGTAAAAATCGCCCTGACGCTTTAGAGGCCATGGCCCATAGAACCGGGGTAAAAGAGATGATCAGTTTTGTTATGGCCTTAACTATGGCGGAACGACTCGGGGCAAGTATTGCTCAGGTTCTTCACGTTCAGGCCGAACAAATGCGAATAGCGCGTCGGCAACGAGCAGAACAATTGGCCCGCGAAGCCTCAATCAAGATGTTATTCCCGCTGGTCTTCTTAATTTTCCCGGCGATGTTTGCCGTGATCTTGGGGCCGGCTGTACCACAGTTACTAGAAACCTTTAGTTCTTTATAGGCGCAAAAGGATTACGCGAATGTCCTACGATGTTTCGACCCCCTCCAAACCAAAATCCCCATTTGATCATCCATCTTATAACGAAGGTATGGATTACCTGGATAAAGGACAATGGCAAAAGGCCGTTGGGGCTATAGAAACCTTACGCGAGCTTTACCCGGAAAATGACGATGTCCGCGATCTGCTTGCCGATATCAATATGCGAGCCACCGTAGCGCAAGCGCAATCCCGCAAAAAATCAAAGGGTTCAACTAAACGTCTGGTTCGTGGCATTGGCGTTGGTGTGCTTGTACTCATTGTGATTTCGATAATCGGCCTGGCCGTTTATAAGCTGTGGATCGAACCCACATTTCTACACGAATACCGCATTCAGCAATTGACCGCATTGAGACAAAATGCCGATGAGGCCATCATCGCCGGACGATACAGTGAGGCTCGCCAAACCTTGGAAGAAATGCGCACTATTGTGCCGGAGGATGCGGACATCGATGAGACCTTACAGCGGGTCGAGCAGTTGGAAAAAATAACGGATTTATACAACACAGCACAGGAATATATGGCTGGAGAAGCGTGGGATAAAGCCATTGAAGCCCTAACCGAACTGCAAAGTCTGGATGCCCAATACCGCGATCTACCAGAATTGTTAGCCACGGCCCAAGAAGCCCAAACCCTGGCACAACAATTTCAAACCGCTGAAGCAGATTTCGCCAACGGCGACTGGATGAGTGCGCTAGATACATATAAGCAACTCCATGAAACCAGTCTTACCTTTAAGTTTGATACAATCCAAAACCGTCTATTTGAATCTCATTTCAACTATGCCCAAGAGCTTATGGCTACAGCCCACACCGACTCAGACCAGGTAACGGCGGCTTTAGAGCATTTCGCTGAAGCGTTGACTGTCCGCCCCTTTGACGAAGGAGCGCTGAACGAGCGCCGTTTGGCCGAATCATACGCATCGGCTCTTAATACCGATGACCATAATCAGGCCATCGATCTTTTGCAAACAATCTATGCTGAACGGCCGGACTATGCCGGATATAACGCCGCAGAACTACTCTACACGGCTCTGCTCACCCGCGCCGATGCCCAACTGGCAGCCGGAGAAACGAACATCGCTCTGGATGATTATGAAAATGCAGCGGATCTACCTGTTGCTGATCCATCAGAAGCGCAAGAAAAATCGGCTGAACTGATCGCAGCCTCAACCGAATAAAAATAAGTAGGGATAAATATGATGCAACCTATTCGCAATAATGACGAACCAACCCAACCGCAGCCACCCCTGCCCGATCGCCCAACGGCCCATCCACTTTATCATACCGTGGATCATTTCATTAGTCAGGGTGATTGGCAGGCAGCGCGTGCACCATTTGAAGAGTTACTGGCTTTATACCCAAACGATCCTTATTTAAAGGAGTTAGCGCCTTCGGTTCGCACGCGAAGCGCGCTGTTAGGGTATGGCGCAGAAGAATACATGGATGAACCGCAGTCTCGCTTCAATTTGCAAGGTCGACTCAAGTTTATCATTCCCGGCCTTATTTTTATCGCTCTGCTGTGCCTGGTAGGCAGCACGATGCTTGCCTTACAGGTTTGGGGCCTCTCCGGAGGCGATAACCAGCGGGTAGCGGCGCAGGTAAGCCAACTGCACGAACAGGCTCAGGATGCACTCGATAGTGGCGATTATGATCGGGCAGTTGTTGCTTATACCGAACTGCTCAAACTGCAGCCTGATGATGATCAAGCCCGGCAAGGTCTGGAGCAAGCCCGCGCGCTGCGGACGACTATCTCGCTTTATAGTGAAGCCATCGCGGAGATGGAAGCGCATCATTGGGAAAACTCGTTGACGATATTCAAACAGATTGAAGCCACTCAGCCCGGCTATCGAGATGTTGCCAATCGGATCCAATTTATCGAGGAACAACAGCTCCTAACCAGCCAGTTTAGCGAAGCTGAAGCCAATTTTAGCCAAGGCAATTATGAAAGCGCTATTCAGGGCTATGAAGCATTGCAAGACATTGATAGCAATTTCCAAAGCGATACCGTCCGGGAACATCTGTTTTTAAGCTACTTACAACAAGGCTTAACCGAGGAGACAGAGGCCGGCGACGACCCGCAGCAGTTGGCAGCCGCTCTCGAACTTTTTGAAAAAGCGCTCGTTCTACGTCCGGGCGATCAGCAAGCCAAGGGCGAAAGTCAACTCATAAAATTGTATTTAGAAAGTTTAGAAGATCTGGAAGATGAACACTGGGCAGATGCTGTCGAAAATCTAAGCCTTATTTACGACACTCGGCCACAGTTTGCTAATGGCTCAGTGGGTCCGCTTTTGTATGACGCCTATGTTGCCTGGGGTGACGATCTTTTTGAGTATGGCGAATTTGCCGAAGCACAAACCAAGTATGACGCAGCCCGTGTCATAAGAGGGGTCGACACATCGGGTATTGGGCGCAAGCTCGCGTTAGCCAAAGCGGCGCAAGAAACGCCAACGCCCACGCCTTCACCTGAACCGACTGCCGCCCCTTCAACCGGGGGTAGCGGCGGCGGCGGGGGGGGATCGGCTGCGCCACCAACACCAACACCCACCGTAACGCCTATACCGCAGCCTTACGCTCTTAAAAGTATGGCGATCAGAAATAATTGCAGCGGTCAAGGGTTCATCCATGGTGTCGTATGGAATGTTTACAACATGCCATTGTCTGGGATAACGGTACAGGCGTTCAACATCGACAATGGAGCCGGGCCACTCATGTCCAATCCCTCTAATGGAGATGGTATTTACCAAATTATTGTCGATAATGATCAGATTCCGGGGTTATGGATGGTCCAAGTGCTCGAGGATGGGCAACCCGTTTCTGAGGCCATGGGGCAGCGCTTAGGAGGAGAGTGTCTTAATGGGGCGCAAGAACTTAAAGTCGATTGGCAACGAGTCCTCCAGTTCGAATAAACCAATCAGCCTTGTATGCAACGGGAGCAAATGATGAAGATGACGATAAATTTCCAGAATTTTAGAATGGTTCGGTGGGCTGTAATTGGCTTACTCGTAACCATTTCCCTAAGTCTGTTGGCCTCTCATGCAGCGGCCCAAGATCCAACGCCACTGCCAACGCCAACGCCCGCGCCGACCTGGACTCCGGCTCCGAACGCGACCGATACTCCGGTTCCAAACGTGCCGATTCAACCGACGCCCATACCCGCTACCATCACGCCGAGCGGCCGTCTGCTCGATTTCAGAGTTGATGAAGATGAAATCGACTCAGGTGATTGTGTTCAGTTTAGTTGGGTTGTCCGTGGCGATATCGACCGCATCGAGTTCGACGAAATGGACGATGACAAAGAAGCGATATTGGTGTCAGAACAGGATGATCGTGAAGAATGCCCGGAAGAAGATACAGAGTACAAACTAACCGTCAGATGGCTAGACGGATCAAAAACCTCTGACTCCATCGACATTGACGTTATCGATGGCAGTGGCGACGGGACAAGCAGCAGTGGTAGCAGCTCCAACGGCAGTACCGGCGATACCTCAGGATCAACGGTAGGTTCCTTTGTTATTGTGACCCCCATTGCTTTGAAGTCGCTAACCCCTGAGGCTGAGGAAGACACGTCCGGCGAGGACGCTTTTCTACAAATTACGGAACCTGGTGAAGCGGGCCAGCCGGTAGAGAAACCCGCCGGTGCCCTGGGGTCGATCACTATGCTGCCCCAAACGGGAAAAGTTTTATCTGATGAGAATTATTCGGCAGCAGACCACCCGGCTGTTACTGACGAGAGCAGCTTCGGTTATCACGTTGTCGGTCGCTGGGGGTTTCTTATTATTATGGCTACCCTTGTGGTTAAGCTCATCATCCGTCCTAATACCTCCGCTCGAGGTTCGCGCCATTAGGGGCAAGCTCCGGCATAGCCCCAGCCAATTTTATGAATGAGGCATACGTATGATCTTTAACAACCGATGGCTTCCCGTTTTACCTGTAGCCGTTCTCTTTTTGCTGTTAGTATCCGCCCAATTTGCGTTCGGTCAAGGCCCGATTTTAAGCGCTCTGCCCACGCCAACATCTATCCCGGTTACGCCTGACGGAGCCGCAAATTCAGACCCGATCTCGGCTGAAGCCCTACCGGATTTAATCGTTACCAACGTTGCGGTTGTTCCAACTACCCCTAAGGTAGATCAACCGGCAAAACTGTCCGTAACTATCAAAAATCAGGGTTCGGTGGGTTTAAGCAGCGAGAACAATTTCCTGGTCGATTTATATATCGATCCGCCTTTCGAACCCATTCCTAACTACCATCAAATTGAGAACGATGATTTACCCTGGGGCATACAGTGGTTTTGGGTGCCGCCCGGCGGTTCTTACGTGCTGGAAACCACATGGGTATTCACCGATGTAAAAACGTTTGAGGTTTGGGCTCAGGTCGACAGCGGTGATGATGTTGTTGAGGCCAATGAAGACAACAACACTAAAAAATTCAACGTTAGTGTGTTGACGGAAGAGAGCATCACCCAAGACTCACACCAAGATTTTATGGCCAACATGGCTTCCACGCTTGACAACAGCGATCCCACCGGTCTCCTGCGTCTCGGTCCGTTTCAAGAACCGCCTTTTCTTATTCCTCCCTTTGCCAACGGTTCTTGTGAAATAACGAATGTTTCCGTGACTGATTACAATATGAAGAATCCTGATACGCGCATTCATGCATCCACAACCGGTAAACAAGAGGTACCTCATCTCATCGATAACGGGGCCGGCGTACTCATCGCTGTGTGGGAGGACAGTCGCAACGGCGAGACGAACCGCGATATCTATATACGGTACTCAACAAATTCGGGCGTCTCCTGGACAGGGGAACAAAAGGTCAATGACGATACAGGGACAGCACATCAGTTAAATCCGGTAGCCGCCTTAAGTGACAGTGGAACTTTGATGGTCGCCTGGCAGGATTATCGTAATGGTAATTACGATATTTATGCCCAATCTTTTACGCTTAGCGGAGCGAACCTAATGCGTTCGGGCAGCAATATTTTAGTCGGCGGTTCAGCCAGTTATAACGCCGGCGAACAGATCAATCCCGACATCGCCGTTGACGAATCGGGCGGCTTTCACGTGGCCTGGCAAGACAAACGCAACGGTCATTACGACATCTTCACCACCAGCTACTTACCGATCGGCATGGGATACAGTTGGACGCAGGTACGACGCGTTCATGACGATTTTGGGATTACGCAACAGGTTAATCCCACCATTCAGGTACTCGATTGGCTGGAAGTAATTAGTATTACATACGATGTTGCGCCCACGGAGCCTTACACAATTACGGTCAATGAGGTTATCAGCCAACCGGCCACCATTATGGCGGTCACCTGGGAAGATGATCGCCACGGGGCCTCGGACATTGCGATGGTCTTCTCCGGAGACAGGGGCGAAACCTTTGCCGAAGACCAATTTTTAACCAATTCTCCGACCGACGGGGATCAGGGCAACCCAGAGGTCACCTTAACGAAAGGGAAGCAGACCATTAACTTTACTGTTCCCTTACCTGATGGCAACCAAAGCGATGTTGAGGTTGATGTACCGATCAGCCACATTCACACGGTTTGGGAAGGGTATCAGACATCGAGTAATAATGATCGCAATATTTTATACAACAAGAGTCAAATTTCCGTTGAACAGCTAGGCAGTACCAATGAATTTGAGTTTGTACTTTCAATGGGTGGAAATGAACAGATAAACAATAACGATGCACGTAGTTGGCAGACCTCACCGGTTGATCAACGTGATCCGACCCTGGTAGCCGCTCCTTGCGGTGGCGATACGGGTGAAGATGCCTGGAACGTTTTTATTGCCTGGTCTGACAGCAGAAACTACGATGACAGTAATTACGATATTTACTACGACCTCAAATCGAGCTGCAGTGCTACCTCCGGTAACCGAATGCTCAATGATGGGGTGCGCTTGCACAACTTTGACACGACAAATCCCAGCTACAGCGATTATGATCGAGGTCATCCGCCGCCTGGCAGACAACTCAACCCCAGTATAGCGGCTGATATTCAACTTCATGGGTCAGTTGTCGGAGGAGGCTATCTCTATCTGGTTTGGGAAGATGACCGCGCCGGCAACCCGCAAAAGCACAAAGACATTTATTTTGCTCGCACAAACCTAACTTACTACAACCAAAAGCCGTATGGTTATAATTTTGGCGCGGGCAGCCAAATTTCATCCATCCTCGACTCCGGCAGTACCGATACCACCTGGTTTACCCTTGGTTGGTCGGCCATTACCCCGGCATCAACCTATATCACCGTTCAAACGCGAATGGGCGATACCAAGGCGGAGGTTCTCGCCGGCGATTGGTATCCAAAACGCTATCCCTATCAACCTCAACCCTGGGATTGTTCGGCCAATGAAACCGGAGCACCTCTGGCGGGCTATAACGCACCCGGACAGCATATAGAAGATGCCGCCGGCAATACCTGGCCCAAAGCGCGTTACATTCAATATCGGGTCAATTTTTTCACACGCGACGAGACGAAATCGCCTAAACTGGATAATCTAACCCTGTACTACTCATCAGATAGCGATGGTCCTGGCAGTGGGCCAGGTTCTAACCGGGTTTTCCTACCGATAGTGGTCAAATAGCTCAGACAAACGATGTTAAAGGTATAACCAACAATGCGACGAATTTTAGTTTTTGGAATAGTGGGAACGATAACCTTGTTTGCTTGTATTGGAGCATTCATCGTTGTAAGTTTTAGCAGCCTTTTTATGCGTGATAAAGAGGCCGAAACGCAATCGGTTAGAATTGTTCAAGTTGCCCCCCTAAAAGCCGAAGGTGTATCCAATCAGACTGTTGTTGAAGCACCGCCAGGACTTATCCCGGCGGCTTTAGAAGAGCCGGCGGTTATGCCTACGTTACCCGCTGCTACAGCCACGGCTACAGCTACAGCGAGTCCGACGGCATCCCCTACACCACAACCAACTTTAACACCCGAAACTGCCCCCACCCAAACAAAGGCGACCAACCGCGTGGTTGTTCCCAAACTGGATTTAGAACGCGAAGTTCTTACCTCGCCCATTGTTCGTGGTACCTGGCAGGTGGAGCATCTGGAACAAGCCGTTGGTCACCTGGAAGGAACAGCCTCTCCGGGAGCGAACAGCAACTTTGTTTTAGCCGGTCACGTCGATCTCATCACCGGCGAGGCCGGCCCATTTGCCAGACTGGACCAATTAACCCCCGGCGATTTGATCATTGTTTATGAGGGCAATAAAGAATTTTATTATATTGTAGATACCTTCTATACCGTCGAAGCCACCCGTGTGGATGTAACGTATCCAAGCGATACGGGTCAGATTACGTTGATTACGTGTACCAATTGGAGCGAAGCCACGGGCCGATACGTTGACCGGTTGATCGTTAAGGGGCATTTGATCAAGATTTAGTCTCGACTTCTGCGCTTTTCTACTCTGGAGCTTTCCAAAGGAAGATACAAAAGCAATTATCGAACTCAGATCAAATCCTTTATTGTCTTGACTGCTGCGGATCAAAAAAGTTATTGTTGGTTTGGTTTTAGCAGCAGCACTTACAGGGTTGTCAGGTATTGTATTCGACTCGTCGGGATTGACTGTAACCCCTGATGCTCACGACAGTTAGGTCAGTTTCTAATTTCCTACTCCTGCACAATCACCGGCAGAAAAACGATCTGCTCCGGCGGTTGGCCGGCGACAAACGAGTCGGCGGCAGAGCCGGAACCGGCGTTGCTGCTGCTAAAATTAGCACTATTGTTAATGGTTGTGCCCGCCGCCGCGTTGATATCAACTGTAAACACAATCTTCACCGATTGACCCCCGGCAATATCCTGTGGTCCCCAGGTAACTACGCCGGAGCCGTAGCCGGCTCCACTTTGCTGCTCCCAGCCATCGAAGCTTACCCCACCAGGCAAGTTATCGGTTAACGACACCGCCGAGGCGACAACAGAGTTGGTATTCTTTAGTTCAATCTCATAGGCAACAGTTTCCTCATAGGGCAGCGTGCCACCCAAATCAGTAACACGCTTACTGAGAGTCAACGCCGTTATCGAGGGCGGAACCCCGTTATATTCAAACGCACCGATATCACAGTTGCCAATGCGCGGCGCATCGCGCTGGTCAGTGGCAGGGCAACCGGACGCTCCGGCATTGATAGCCGGACTGCCGGCTTGCAGCGCCATTGTGTGGTTGAAACCGCCGTTGTCGGCCAGGGCAGACAGTTTGGGGTCGGCAAAGATAGGCGCGTCCGTAATCCAATTGTTAACATGATTATTGTATGTTGGCTTGTAACGCGGATACTGGATATTTTGCCCACCATCGGCTAAGCGCCGGTTTGTATGAAAACCCTGCCATTCTGTTTCCGAAGGCTGTGTCTGGCCGATATTGAGGGTGTTATTGTAAAAAATCGTGTTCTTTAGGGTTATAACGCGATTAGAGTCACCACTGCCACCCCCATGAATGGCTCCGCCTTGATAAGACGCATGGTTATTGGCAAACGTCACATTTGTGATGTCAATCTTCCCCAAACTAACCACTAACGCGCCGCCCTGGCCTACGGTGTTAAAAGGAGCCGTCGTGCTGTTCCCCTCAAACGTAGAGTTTTCGATAACGCCATTGCCCAAAACATAAATCCAGGCAGCCCCACCCTGCTTAGAGGTTTCGTTGCCGGTAAAGGTACTGTAACTTAGCTCAAAATTATCTTCATTTGAACCACCGGCATGATCGTCTTCAAGATGATAGATAGCTCCGCCGTGGCCTTCTGTCGAAGGTGTGCCCAGCAGACGATTATTCGTAAACGTCGAGCGCGTATAGGTCGCCTTGGTGCCTTTGTTGTCGGAGATGGTCGTTTTTATGGCCCCACCGCCGCGAATAGCGGTATTGTCTGCAAAGGTGCTGCCACAGATATCGACAATTTTATTCGAGTCGGGGTTGAAGCTGTTGGTGACGCCATCGAGATGAATCGCCCCACCGTGACCGCGCACGATGCCGCCGCTGGTGGTATCGGTGGCCGCATTGCTGGAGAAACGACTGTTGTAAATCATCAACCCGCTGGCAATCGCGCCAAACGCGCCGCCGTTACCGGCCGTGTTGTTCTCGAACACCGAGCCGACAATGATCGTTTCATAGATATTGGCGGCAAAAATAGCACCGCCTTGATTATCCTCCTGGGTTTGGCTGGACGTATGGTTGTTTTCAAACGTCGCGTTGATAATATGCAGTTTGGTGCCGGGACTGGTCGCCGTAATAGCTCCACCGCGATCAGCACCGCCGCTTGTGTTCGATGGTCCTTTGGCATTGATGAAACGTATATTTTGAAGGGTCAGATCATTCCCCAAGGTTTTGTCGATATGCGAGTTCGGCGTAAACGGTTTTTCCAAAATGCGGCTGCTGTTACCGCCGTTGAGCGTGATCAAACCACCGCCGTCGATGACCGTATCTTCTGTGGCGCTGGTAACCAACGGCGACGTAATATTAATCGTAACCGGGTTAGGTCCGCAGTTAAAAGCGATATGCCCACCGCTATTGAGTGCCGTTTGCAGCCCGGCCTGGGTACAGTTGGTCACAACCGTCGGGTTCGACAACGTCACCGGCGTAATCGGCGGAGTACAGATGTTGATTCCGCTGCTAAAATCATCGACCGCACCGGCCTCGATCTGCATGGGTGGCTCTGCTGCATAAGATTGGGTGTCAGAATGAAATAAAATAAGTCCAATGAGAGCGAGAAAAACAAAAAAATGGCGGTTCATTCTTGCGTGGTACACAGTACGGGGTACGTTCACGAAGTTTCCTCCTAACCTAATGTGACGAAGTACGTAATAAACACCATTAGTTTATCCCACGCCCTAAGCCCTGTGAAGCGTATTTTGCACGGGGCTAAAATTAAAAAGAGCTACGTAACAATTACGTAGCTCTACAATACTATGTAACCCAAGTTGTTACCCATCAGACCTGACAGGTTTCGGAAATGGATTTTCAGAGAAAAATCAAGGTCATTTGGGCAATTTAGCCGGGTTAAGGCCTGTTTGAAAACCTGTCAGGTCTTAGCTCTTGTTCGCTCGATTAGCCACAATCTGCGCGAATGAGCGGCTATGCAACTCCTCGACGGTGATGCCGGTAGCGAGTACTTCGGCCTCGGTCAAGGCACCGCAGGCCAGCCCGCGCAGGAAGAAGTTGAGCAGCCCCTGACCGGTAGCCGCGTCGTCAAACACGTTGCCGACCCGGCTGGCCTGGGCGGCGCGGGTGATAAAGTTATTGAGCCGGCGCGAGGCATCGGGCAAACCTTCCAGGAAGAAGGCATACATAGCGGCGTAGCGCACCGGCAGTTGGCCGGGATGCAGATCCCAACCCTGGTAATAACCGTGCGCCAGCGAGTGGCGGACGTTATTAAAGTGAACGCGCCAGGCATGGTGAACGGTCGCTTGATTTTCAGCCAGTTGCTCTTCGGTGAGGGGTTGATCGGCTTTGGCTTTGTGAGGACCGATAGGCATCAGATTGGTTGCGCCGTCGCTGAAGGTGACACCGGTACCGGCCAGGCTGACCTGCATAACGTGGCGTGAAAAATCGGCGGCGGCGTGGGTGTGGCTCTGGTAGGCGGCGGTGATGTTACAAGCGGCGGTGTAATCATACGTGCCGTAGGCCACCGACTTGACCCGCCCCTGCCCGGCTTCGACCAGCGCCTTAATACCGGCTTGCCCTTGGGGGTTGATGATAACCTGCGGTGTTTCGATCATCAGATCGAGTCGGACGCTGCCGGCGGGCAGACCGGTTTGCGCTTCTACATTATCGAGCAGGGCAACCATTGCTTCGACCTGACCAGGATGGGTGACTTTGGGCAGCGTGACGATAAAGTTATCGGGCAGTTGGCCACCGCTTTTTTCGGCCAGGCGGGTCAGCACCAGATCGAGGGTACGCACGGCGCGGGCGTAACATTCCGGCGAAAACGACTTGGGCCGGAAGCCGATGAAAGGCGGCAGCGTGCCGCGCTCCAGCCCGATAGCCAGTTGATCGGCCACAGACAAGCAGTGACCATCCTCCTCCTCATCAGAGCGATAGCCATAGCCATCTTCAAAATCGACTCGCAAATCTTCAACCGGCTCACGGCTCAGTTTATCGCGCACCCGCTGGTAGATGGTATAGGCTTGCCAAACCGGATCGTCCAGCGCCGGCGGCGACGCAGCCAGCGTTTCGGCCAGGGCGCTAATCTCGGCTCCGTTTTCCGGTAATTCTTCTACGCCTGATAGGCCCAGGGCTTGCGCAAAAACGGCAAAATCGGGAGCTGCTGCCTGCAAACTGCGCAGGGCCAGTTGCCCCAACTTCTGCGGCGTCTCCGCCTTAAACAACTGCGCCCCCCCATAAACCGAATGCACCGGCTGCCGTTCGATGGAGTCGCCGGGGTAATGCGTGGCAAACTGACGATTGCTCTCCGCTAAACGCTCAATAATGGGGCCGAGGTCTTTCTCTTTAAGTGATAGCTGCGACATTGCGTCTCCTCTTGATAATGTATTGCAACGGGGGATTGAAGAGCGGAGACTGGAGACTGGAGATTGGAGATTGAATTACCAGTCTCCAGTCTCCAGTTACCAGTCTCCTATTACTAATTACCAATCCCCCGTTCCAACCTCTCTATTTTGGTGAGCTTATTATAGTCAGGTTGAATGGGGCGTCAACGCTGTGGTTAAGGCGAAGGCAGGAGGAACACTGAAGTTTTGAGGGAAATGAAAACAGTGAATTTTTTGCTCTAAGTTCAAATCAATGAGCGAAACCTGGAACCGTTTTGATGTTGTATTCTGAGGAATGCCCATATTAGTGAGTCTCCTTTGATTTCACAACAGATTAAACCTAGCACTAGTCATCCTTTTGGATAACCGGCAAATACGTCATCTTCCAGCCGCCGGGGGGAGGCGTGGGCGCTACCTGCACCTGTCCTTCGAGCCGATACACCGCGTTCGAGCCATCCTGGCCGACCACGTACAGTTCGCCCTGGCTATCTTCGCCAAAGGAAACGGGACTGACAAGAGTGCCGCCGCTGGTCGGCACGGTTTTGAACGTGGGCATCGACGGATCGCCGGTGAGCGTGCGCAGGGTTGGCCGGCAAAAATCGGAGAAGAAGTAGGTGCCGTACAGATCGAGATAGCGCGAGCCGCGATAGACCACGCCACCCGTCACCGAACAGTTTTGGTTGACGTGTTCGTAGGCATATACCGGAAAACGGTAGCTGGACTTCGGTCCACAGCCTTGGAGGTTGTAGCTTTCATCAGCCTCGTAGCAGCGCCAGCCGAAGTTGAGCGTGTTCGCCTGCGTACCGGCCGGGACCACGTCGATCTCTTCCCATTCGTTCTGGCCGACATCGCCAATCCAGGCATCGCCGGTGAGCGCATCGAAGCTGAAGCGCCAGGGGTTGCGCAGCCCCATCGCCCAAATTTCATCGCAGCCGCCGCCGTTGCCGTTGGAAAAGTAGTTATTGTGAGGCACGGTGTAGTTCGAGGTTGTACCACAGTCGCTGGGGTTGCCCGTTGTTTTATCGACATCAATGCGCAATATTTTGCCGAGCAGCGTGCTGCCGGTTTGGGCGTTATCCTGCGGATCGCCCTGGCTGCCGCCGTCGCCGCTGGCAATATAGAGATAATCATCAGGCCCAAAGGTCAGGTGACCACCGTTATGGTTTCTATAAGGCTGATTGTACTCCAGCAGGATAAGTTCGCTGTTGGCATTGGCTACGTTTGGATTACTACTGACGGTAAAACGCGAAATAACCGTTCGGTACGGATCACTGGAACTATTATCAGGGTTTTCGATGGTATAGTAAACATAGAAGTAGCCGTTGCTTTGATAGTTAGGATGGAAGGCCAGTCCCAACAGCCCCAACTCATTACCGAACAGATCGCCATCGTTATCGGTTACGCGGCTGTTGAGATTGAGGAAAGGTTGGTTGAGCAGATTTCCGCTGCCATCGACCACCTTAATGCGACCGGTTTGTTCGACGATGAAGAGCCGATCATCGCCGGCATTCGTCACGTGCAGCGGTCGATCCAGCCCCGACGCCACGGTGGTGAGCCGAATCTCATCCGCCGCTGGAACCGGCGTCGGCGTGGGGCTGGGTTGGACACCGCCCGTCACCTGGATGGTTTTCTGCGTCGTGTTGATCCCGTCGCCAAGCAGATTACCGTCGTTGTTGGCCGAGTTCCCGGCTACATACATCGTTACCGTCTGGTTGGCATCGGGTGCTTGCCACTGAAACGTAAAGCTGACCTGCCCCGAACTAAACGCTTTCGGCTGCGTGTGGGTCAACTC
>JAGRBZ010000012.1 GCA_020433805.1 Anaerolineae bacterium | reverse complement strand
CATGACCCGACTCAACCCGCTGCAGAGCATCGGTGAGCGCCGTCACAAAATCGATCGGGTGAATATCAGGAAAGATCTCTTTGGCTTTCGAGTCGCGCACAACAACCTCATTATGCATACCGTCGATCAGCGGCTGGGCGATGCTGGCCGGCACTGGCGTGATAAGATGCACCCAGTAGGAGGACAGTCGCGGCGTAAAGAACGGCACAGGCACCATAAGCCGCTTTAAGTGACGAACATCGGCGTAGGTTTGCATCATATCGCGGTAGTTTACTACGTCGCTACCGCCAATTTCGATGATTTCGTTTTTGCTTTGTGGCGTAACGAGGGCGGCAACCAGATAGTTCAACACATCGTGTACGGCAATAGGCTGCATGCGGGTTTCCACCCAGCGCGGGCAGATCATAAAGGGCACGCGTTCCGTAAGATAGCGCAATATCTCAAAAGAAAGGCTGCCGGAGCCGATAACTGCCGCCGCCCGAAACTCGGTGACCGGGACCTCACCGCATTCGCGCAGCCGCTGGCCGGTCTCTTGCCGCGACCGCAAATGCACCGACAGATCGTCATCGGGGTCGCCTAACCCGCTCAGGTAAATAACTTGTTCAACCCCGGCTTCAGTTGCAGCCCGGGCAAAATTGCAGGCTGCCTCCATATCTTGCTCGGCAAACTTATCGCCATCCTGCATGCTGTGGATAAGGTAATAGGCCGCCTGTACTCCATCCAACGCACCACGCAGCGTGTCCGGTTCAAGCACATCGGCTTTAACGACCTCAACCTGATCGACCCAAGGCCGGCCGGCCAACCGCTCTCGGCCACCGCGCGTCATGGCTCGCACCGTATAGCCTTCTTCCAGCAATCGGGGCACGATCTGCCCGCCAATATAGCCGGTTACGCCGGTTACTAAAATTGTAGGGGGTTTGATGTCTGTCATCATTCATCCTTGTTTTGAAAATTTTTCACTATATATTGTAGTTCAAATATCTCTATTTTTGCACGCTCAATAAGATAATTTTTTATCCGGGTGGGCTAGCGACGGCTATCCCCCGGTCGGGTGATATTGCCATTTCTGGGGGTGGTTATAATGAACCACGACGAAATAACCTATCAGCACCCCGGAACCGCTCGAATTGGTATTGAAGAGCGACCTTCACGGGGCTATAATAATAATGGAGGGAAGAGTCATTGTATATGGTAGAAAGGATGATACAGTATGAAAATTTATGACTCTGGCGATAAAATAATCGGCATTAAGATCGACTCGACCTTGACCAAAGAGGATTATCAGAAGCTTATCCCATTGCTCGAAGAGCGTGTCGACAAGCTGAACAAGCTGAAGGTATTGATTCAGTTTGAAGAGTTCGACGGTATTGAACCCGGTGCCCTGTTGGAAGAACTAAAATTTGATGCAAACCACCGTGATGATTTTGAAAAGGTAGCCATTGTAGGGCATGAACGCTGGCAAGAATGGGCGACTAAATTGTCGAAGCTTTTCTTTGAAGGCGAAGTCAAATACTTTGGTGCCGGTGAAGTCCCGTTGGCCTGGCGTTGGCTAGGTGCCCGAGAGAAGTTACGCCAGTTTGATGTAAACGACGAGCTTAACAAGGAAGCTGAGCAGGCGTAATTGTTCTCTGCAGGGCAGCGACAGTTTACCCAATGTATTGAGAGAGGATATGAAATTTCTTTTATTTAGCGATCTGCACGGAAATCGCTCTGCCGCGCAAAATCTGGCAGGCTTGGCCCAATCCGTTGATATCGTCATTGGGGCAGGTGATTTTGGCAATCTGCGGCGGGGCATTGATACCGCTGTCGCCTTACTGAACCGTATCGACAAACCGGCGGTGCTGGTTCCCGGCAATAGCGAATCGGCGGAAGAGCTTGAGGCTGCCTGTCGGAAATTGTGGCCGGCGGCTCATGTTCTGCACGGCTCTGGCATTACGTTAGAAGGCGTCGATTTCTTTGGGATCGGCGGTGGTATTCCGGTGACGCCCTTTGGATCGTGGAGCTATGACTTCACCGAAGATGAGGCCCGTCGCCTGCTGGCCGATTGTCCCATGGGCGGTGTACTCATTAGCCACTCGCCGCCTAAAGGTGCCGTTGATGTCTCCTCAAGGGGCATCAGTCTTGGCAGTGTCGCCGTTCGCGAAGTTATCGAACAGCAGCAGCCGGCGCTGGTTGTCTGCGGACATATCCATGAAAGTGCCGGTCAACAGGCGCAGGTGGGCAACTCGGTGGTGGTTAATGCCGGACCGCAAGGAATAGTGTGGGATTTATCCCTTTAACGAAGTTCGAGACCCTAAAGGTTTTACAAGTCGACTTTAGGACAGCGTACAAGCTCGATTGCAGCAAAATTTTGCTTGGTAGATAACTTCGGAAACCTTTAGGGTCTGATTTGTCCAACTGCGTAACTCATATTAACAACAAATTTCAAGACCGATAGGCGTATCTGTTAATGCGATACGCCTATTGTTTTTTTAGACAAACCTTTGTTTTTGAGGTAAAAAAGAATATCTCTGTAAAAAATTTAGAAAACAGAAATTAGAAAGGTTCTGTTCATCAACGCGCGATTTTTTATTGCTTCTTTCTAATTTCTCATTCCAGCTTATAAGGACATTATGAAAAACGAAAATTCACGCCCACATTTCCAATCTATTGTTACCCACGCCGATGCTGACATTGAAGATGGTACCAATATTGCACCTTCGATACATCCGACAACAACATTTTATGCCCGCGACGCGGCCGAATTTGCCGAGATGGCCAACGAACCGCGTCACCCTCGCTACTACACCCGCTACGGAAATCCAACCCACCAACGGGCCGAGGCAACTATTGCCAAGTTGGAAGGCGCGGAAGCCGCGCTGGTGATGGGATCGGGCATGGGCGCGATTACGACAGTCATGCTGGCGCTGGTATCCAGCGGCGACCATATTGTGGCCCAGAACAACCATTATATGGGCACCACCAAACTGCTGACAGAGGTACTAACGCGCTTGGGGGTTGAGGTCACCCTGGTTGACCAGACCGATCCCACTGCTTTTGAAAGGGCAATTCAACCCAACACCCGGCTGATAATGGTCGAGAGTCCGGTCAACCCGCTGCTGCACGTCACTGACTTCAAAGCGGTGACGGCGATGGCCAAAGCCCGCGATATTCTGACCGTAGCCGACAACACGTTCGCTACCCCCATCAATCAACGCCCGCTCGCATTTGGCGTCGATCTGGTGGTGCATAGCGCTACCAAATATCTGGGTGGACATCATGACTTGACCGCCGGAGCCGTGGCCGGTTCGCAGGCTCTCATCGAGCGCATTTGGGGGACGTACGTACTGGTCGGTTCGGTTATGAGCGCATTTGATGCCTGGTTGCTGCTGCGGGGGCTGCGGACCTTGCCGCTGCGCGTTCGACAGCACAACCAAACCGCCCTGGCTGTTGCCGAATTTTTGGCCCAGCATCGGGCAATAGAGCAAGTTCACTATCCGGGCTTGGAGGATCATCCCCAGCACGATCTCGCTAATGCGCAGATGTCTCCCGGTTTTGGCGGGGTGTTGAGCTTTCAGCTAAAAGGTGGCTACAAAGAGACCGAACAATTTATGACGCGTCTCAACTTTATCCGGCAGGCGGTTAGTCTGGGCGGTTACGAAACCCTGGCGGCACACGTGGCGGCGATGTGGGGCGGCACCTTGTCAGATGAGCAGTTACGCACGGCCGGCGTTGAGCCAAACCTGGTGCGCTTCTCCACCGGCCTGGAAGATGCGGCTGATATTATCGCCGATTTAGAGCAGGCGTTGAAATTAGCTTCTTAACGTCGTGAAATTTGAACAAATATGATACACTTATCTTGAGGATTTGCGTCACATCCACCACCAACTTTGTAAACTGAATATCACCACACTTCGAAAGGATCGTCAACCGTGTCTCACAAACAGTTCCCGCTTAAATTCTATTTCTCTCTCAAAGATCGACTTGAACAACTCTCAGCCGACAACCCTATAGAACTCGCCCTTATTGTTTTTTTTGCAGCATTTTTGCTGGTTGTCTCACTCTCTTTCCCCTATTACAGTTTCGCTTTTTACGAGAACGTACTGGTCGAAGCCCACGGTATGCTGCTCGATCTGTTGATCATCGGTGTTTTTGTCTACTGGCTCGACTCACTGGGCGATAGAAAACGCTCGATTAGAAAATATCAGGAAGAAATTGACGACTACCTCAATTGGCAATCCCACGAGGCGACGTACCGAATAATCGGTAATATTCGGCGGCTTAATCGCGATAAAGTATGCAAAATCAATCTTCAAAATGCCTATCTTCCCCAGGCGAATTTGGTAGAAACAGTCTTAGTGGAGTCGAACTTACAGGGAGCCAGTCTCCCCGAGGCCAACTTACAAAAGGCAACCCTAAGAAGGTCCGATCTGCGGGGGGCCGACCTCCGTGGAGCCAATCTTAATAAAGCCAATCTAAGAGAGGCGCGGCTGCAAGGTGCAAGCATGTGGGAAAGTACAGCCTTAGAAGTTTTTCTTCACGATGCAACAAACCATCTAAAAGTAACGAATTTGCAAGGAGCCAATTTACGGGAGGCGGCTTTAGACAAAGCCAATTTGCGCGGCACCGATTTACAAAGCAGTGATTTATGGGGGGCAAGTTTGGCAGGAGCGAATCTACATCGGGCCAATCTACGTGGCGCATCTTTGTGGGAAGCCAATCTGCAAAATAGTGAACTACAAAACGCTAATCTACAGCGAACCAATTTGCGCAGCGCCCATTTGCAGCAGGCTAATTTAAGCGATGCGGATTTACAACATGCGCGTCTGCAAAACACCCAATTACAAAACGCAAATTTGAGAGGGGCTAACTTACGCAAGGCTCGAATTCAAGAAGCTGATTTGACGGGGGCTGATTTGCAACGTGCTAACCTACGTAGTGCCAACTTACGCAAGGCAAATCTGAAATCAACCAATCTTACCAACGCCCGATATGATCAAAACACACGCTGGCCCGAAGGTTTCGATCCGCAGCAAGCCGGAGCTATTCTTGAAGACGGTGAGATCGAAACAACCGAAAACGGAAACAAAAATGGAAACAAAAATGGAAATGGACGTGTCTCGCCCTCGTCGATTTGGTCCGCGTTAGATAAGGACCAGGAGTAACGATAGACGAAGTAAGGGCAGAGCTATCGTTCTATTTTGCCCTTACTTCTATTTTCTTGATGTCACAACACAAGTCCGGCGCGCACAAACCGCGTCGTTTCCTCACTTTATAGCCTCATGGACTTTTCGCACTGTTTCCGCATAGATTTCGCAGCGGATGACTATCATGCTATGTAAATCAACATCAATTTGTGAACATACCATTGCGAAAGGTAAATCCCATGCGACACATCACCATTATTGGTGCCGGACAGGCCGGTTTGCAGCTTGGACTTGGTCTACTTCAGCACAACTACGATGTCACCATCGTCTCCGACCGCACACCTATCCAAATTCTTCATGGACGTGCCACTGGGGCCGCCACCCTTTACCATACGGCTACATCTTTAGAACAGAGTCTCGGATATAACGACTGGCCGGAAGCCTTACCTGCCTCTAACATTCTCATCGAAATGTACACGCCGGGTGGCGTTTTACCCATTCAAACCCAACTCTCTCAACCGTGGCTTACGGTCGATCAGCGGCTCAAACACGCTGTCTGGCTGCATCAGTTTAGCCAACATGGCGGACGCATTATTGTCAACCCGGCCACCATCGAGGATATGGACGATTACGCCCGCGAAAGCGACCTGGTTGTTGTTGCAGCCGGAAAACGGCAGTTCAACGGCTTGTTTAAACGAGACGACCGACGCTCCGTTTTCGATCAGCCTCAGCGCCGCCTTTTGCAAGTATACGTAACCGGTGTTCACCCCTGGTATGCGGCTACCAATCCCCAAGCCAAAATCTCATTTATACCCGGTGTTGGAGAAATTTTTTTCCTGCCGATTTATACCAATCTAAGACAACGCGCTCATATTTTGCTGCTCGAAGCCGTGCCGGGTGGCCCATTTGACCCCCCGCACCTGCCAACCAACGGTCCCGATTGTCTGGCAACGATACGAGAGCTTTTGGCGGTCGTAAGCCCCTGGCATTACGGCAAAATTAAAGGGGCTGAATTGAGCGACGGCAACAGCTGGCTGGCCGGTTCTTTTACCCCAACGGTGCGTAAAGTCGTCGGTCAATTACCTTCCGGCGCATCGGTTCTGGGTATTGGCGATGTGACCAATTTGAATGACCCTGTCGGCGGGCAAGGAGCCAATAACGCTACCAAATTCGCTCATTTCCTGTGCAAGCGCATTGTTGAACGGGCTGAACAGCCTCTCGATCCGGCCTGGATGCATGAGGTATCTGAAGAATTTTGGCGTTATAGTCGCTATGCCAACGCATTCAATAATGGGCTGCTTGTACCGCCATTGCCGCATCAACAGCATATTTTACTGGCAGCCAGCCACAACCAGAACATTGCCGCAGAATTTATCCAAGGTTTTGATAATCCACCCAGCCTCTTCCCATGGTTTATCGATCCGGCAGCAGCCGAACGCTATTTAGCAGCTCATGGTATCGGCCAATCCCTACCGTTTGCTGTATAAATCAACACTAATCTGGAACTACCGACATAAACCAGCATTATTTGTAGACCTCAATAGCCATGACAGAGAAGAAAGGTAATAAAGCTCTATGAACTCGTTAATTTGCCCTATATCCAGCCAGCGTATCAGCAAGGCTGTGGTACGCTTTACCGGATTTATGATGGCATCGATGATTGCTTTGTATGCGCTAACCGGCTTTAATCACTTTTTGATAATCATTGCTGTCGACTACTTTATCCGGGCCTTTACCCCATTACAGTATAGCCTTTTTAGTTGGGTCGCTTGTCAACTTACCAACACACTGCACGTGCCGGATAAACAGATAGACAAAGCCCCTAAACTTTTTGCTGCCAGGGTGGGTTTCCTCTTTGCCTTAACGGCTGCCGTCCTGTTTTATCTTGCTCCAGCCGCCAGCTTTGCTGTGGCATTGACGTTAATGGGATTTGCTTTACTAGAATCGGTTTTGGATATTTGTGTGGGGTGTCTGGTTTATACCTACGTGGTGTTTCCCCTCTTCGGGAAATAGCTATATTGCACCAAAAGTTTACACTAATCTTGCTGTAACACAACACGTGCTTAAGAATCAGCTTCGTTTTTGAACGAGAGGTTTTTGGGCTGCTTTTAGCAAAGCCGCCTTTAGAGCTTCGGGCGACGCTTTTTTCAAGGGTTTGTTATTGACGTACAGGTGTTTCCCTTTAGCCCCAATCATAATGTAGTTAAAGTCGGCCGGATCCTCGCGATCCGGCCGACGGGCTTTAGAAATAGTTCCCTGCCAAACCAACGAGATAACCCGATCATATTTATCCGACTCGTCGAATATGTCGATTGTGCCATTGTCGCGGAGTAAAACTTTGCGAACCTGGCGCAGAAGTTTGTGCGCCTCGCTTTGTTTTAAGGCCGCAGCAGCTTCTTCATGCAAATGAGAAGAGGAGGAGGCATGAGAAGAGATTGATTTGACCTGTTTGATTTCATCGGCCCGGCGCAGTTGCTCAAGCGCGTCAAGCCAGCTATCCGTCATAGAGCAGCCCTCTAGGATATACTTTCTACACGCCGCTTATTTTCGACTAAAGGGAAATAAATAGCAAACACAGAGCCTTTATCTATCTCCGAAGCGACCGTAATTTTTCCTCCATGTAATTCAACCAGATCACGGCTGATAGATAATCCTAGACCCGTGCCACGAATATTCTGTTGCGCTTTGGCTCGATAGAAACGCTCAAACAGATGGGGCAAATGCTTTTGATCGATGCCTACCCCCGTATCGACAACGCGAAGAGCAGCCCACTGCCCGGCTGGCAAATCTTCGCAGTTGGGCCATTGCGAGGCTATATTTAAGCGTGATGACGCCGGGGGTAGCGATAATCGGGCGCAATAGCACACAATCTCACCACCGTCTTCTGTATACTTGATAGCATTATTGAGTAAATTGCGGATAATCTGCTGTAACTGGGCCCGATTCCCTAAAACATTTAATCGGGATGCACCGGTTACATACATCGATTGCTCCTTTTTGTGAACCAGCGGAAGCATCTCCTCAATTTGTTCTCTGGCCAGTTGAGATAAATCGATCACCTCCCGCTCCATCGAAATACGGCCGCTGTCGATGCGCGAGATTTCAAGAACGTCGCCAATGAGGTTGTTTAACGACTCGGTATGTTTTTGAATATCACGGATCATTTTTCGGCGCTTTTCTTCATCTAAACGGTCGTATAGCCCATCGAGATTGTCGCTTAAGAGCGTAATGACCGAGAGTGGCGTGCGTAACTCGTGTGACACATTTGAGACAAATTCGTTTTTCGAGCGCTCGGCTTGTTTGAGAGGCGTAATATCACGCTGCACGCTGACAAAGCCAACGATGACATTATTTTCGTGATTATGGGCAGGCGTAAAGAGGGGTGCTACAGTTAAGGCCGCATCGTACGTAGTGCCATTTTTGCGTTTATTCACCACTTCACCGTACCAGGTTTTACCCGCAAACAGCGTGGCGAAAATCTGCTCTTCAAACTTTTCTTGTGTTTCTTCGGTTTGCCAAATGTGCCAGTTTTGGCCCAACACTTCTTCTGTAGAAAAGCCGGTTAACTTTATGGCCGCCGGATTAATATACTGTATATATCCATCGGTGTCGGTAACGATTACGGCTTCACCCAAGGTTTCTAAAATAGCCTGAGTTCGGTCGCGCTCAGCTCGAAGCTCCAGCGAACGCAGCCGCCGGTGACGATTAAGCCGCGTAATCGTTTTAACGCGGGCTCTTAGCTCAGCCGGATCAACCGGTTTATTGATAAAATCATCGGCTCCGGCCTCAATCCCCTTCAGCCGAGACTGTCGATCATCTAGAGCAGTAACCAAAATAATAAGCACTTCCGACAGTTTTGGATCCATACGTAATTTTTGACAGGCTTCAAAACCATTCATGCCGGGCATCATTACATCAAGCAGAATGAGATCGGGCAAGAGTTCAGCCGCTTTATCCAATGCTTCTATGCCATTGGCTGCAAAATGCAGGTTATACCCATCCTTTATCAATAATCCACGCAATACATGGCGCGCGCTCTCTTGGTCATCAACTACAAGAATTGTGCTTTGATTTTTCATACGGGGTTCCTTAATGGCAACGTTAACTCGATAACCAAACCGGGTTTATCGGTTCGATTGTAAGCCCGGCATGTTCCCCCTACATCCCATACCAAACTTGCCACTGACGATAAGCCCAACCCCATTCCGTCGACTTGCCCTGTAAAATAGCGCTCAACTTGATAGTAAGGTGACCATATTTTGGTCAACTGATCCGGCAAAAGAGTTAATCCGTCATCTTTGATAACGATGTAAATGTAGGGGTCATGGTATGCGATCTCAAGCTCGATGATAGGGTTGCCCTCGGGATGAAACTTTTGCGAATTTTCCAGTATCTCTTGCAAAACAACTTCAAGCGCTCGCTGTGACAGCGGCAGAAATAGCGTATTGGGCTGATATTCATCGGCATCAATGGTAACATTGACGGATTTAAGCTCTAAACTTTCAATCAGAGCATCCACCAGCGTGGACACTTCTAGAATACAACATATATCATCGGTCAATTTCGCAATATGGGAGGTATCAAGATATTGAAGCACATCTTGAATTTCATTTTGAAGCCGCATAGCGTTTTTATAAGCGGATGAAATCAAAATTTTCTGTTCTTCTGAAAGGGTTTCCCTCTCCGTATAGATAAGATTAAGCGTACCGGAAATAAGCATAATTGGGGTTCTCAATTTGTGACCAATCTGGGCGTGAAACGTCCACATCAATCGTCGGGTGTTAATATCTTCGGTTACATCCCGTAAATTGATGAGGTACTTTTCATGAGCATCAGCCCCCATTTCCATTTGTTCGACATGGAGCCAAGAACTCTCGCTGATATTAGAGGCTGGTCGAACCAAATAAACCGGAACGTCGGATGATAATAGATTAGGCCACTGCTCCCAAATCTGTTGTGGTTCGCAGTTGTAATAGCGTTGGGCCAGTTCAAGAAAAGAATCAGAAAGGGGCAGCTCAGCTTCTAACGGAATTTCCAAATATTGGCGAGCCTGAACATTAGCATACATAATTTTGCCCGCCTCATCGACAACCAAGTGCCCTAAAGTAGCCTTATCAACCACCCATTCAAACTTTGCACGCTCGGTGTGTAGGCGTCGATAACGATTAAGTTTGACAATGGTCTGAACACGTGCCCGCAACTCATTTTGATCATACGGTTTTGAGATGAAATCGTCGGCCCCGGCTTTGATGCCTCTCAACCGCGACTCGCGATCATCCAGAGCAGTGACAAGCAAAATCGGAACCTCAGCAATGCGCGTATCGGCTCGAACCGCTTCGCACACCTCAAATCCATCCATCCCCGGCATCATTACATCGAGCAGGATAAGATCAGGAATGCTTTCGCGAGCCATAGCTAGCGCTTCTTCGCCGTTTGAGGCAAAAATAAGGTTGTATCCTTGTCCGGTCAGCAACCCTCGCAACACTTCACGAGCACTAAGCTGATCGTCTACGATTAGAATAGTATTATTAGGCATGGTGAGTCCTTATTAAGGTTATCTAATTTGAAGATGGGTTGTTAAATACAATGTGTATTCAGATCGCAATCGTCAGTTGAATTAAAGTGATTTCCAGCACCAATGAGAAGTTCTAAAGTTTAGCTCCCACTTTAGCCTGTTCTATGTATCTCAATTGTCCAATGTTTTTAGCTTCGATGCAATTAACGTCGCCAGATGTGACAAGTTAACAGGTTTACAGAGATATTCATCCGCTCCGGCATCAAAACAGCGTTGTCGATCGCCGGGTAAAGATAAGGCGGTCAAGGCAATGATGGGTATGGATGCCAACGCCTTGTGATTTTGACGGATTTGTCGCATGGCCTCAATGCCGCTGATACCAGGCATTTGGACATCCATTAAAATAATATCCGGCTGCATTTCTACGGTAAGTTTAACCGCTTCTATCCCGTCTTTAGCAATTACAACATGATAGCCTTGGGCACGCAGGTACGTATGGGTTGGCACAATAGCATTTTCATTATCTTCAGCCAACAGAACAGTGGTTTGAGGAGGACGAATATCTCTCGATTTCTCAAAAGTCTGCTTTTGCTGCATGTCCGAAGACAGAAAAAAGCCATCGGGGGTTTGCCACGGCAACGATATGGTAAAGCGGCTGCCTTCATTAACCTTACTTTCCAACCTAACACTACCGCCGTGCATTTCTGTTAAACGATATACAAGCGATAATCCCAAGCCGGTTCCTTCCTGCCGGCGCGTGAGACCGCTATCAGCTTGTACAAAGGGTTTAAATAAGCGGCGCATATCCTCATCAGAAATACCGATGCCGTTGTCCCAAACGGTGAAATGCACAACACCTTGGTCGATGTCTCCATCCATTTCCAGCCCAATACGACTCCCTTTAGGCGAAAACTTTATGGCGTTTGTAAGGAGGTTAACCAAAATCTGTTTTAAGCGTCGTTCATCTGCCATAAAAAGCTCAACGCTATTATCATAGCGGTATACAATTTTTATATCCTTTTGCTGCATGATGGGTTTAACAAATTGCAGCGACGATTGACACACTTTCACGCCTGATACGGCACTGAGAAGCAATTCAAGCTTACCTGCCTCAATTTTGGACAAATCCAAGATATCATTAATCAGCGACAAAAGATGGTTGCCGCCTTCTTCGATATAATGAACTGCTTTTAATTGCTCATCGTTAAGTGGCCCATAAACGTTCGACCGCAATATTTCCGACATGCCTAAAACAGCATTAAGGGGTGTACGCAGTTCATGGCTCATATTGGCCATAAATTCATCTTTTAATCGGGCTGCTCGAGCCAGTTCGGCGTTTGCAGCACTGAGTTCGGCTGTTCGCTCTTCAACACGTTGGGCTAACAAAGCACGTTCGTTAGCCAGTTCGTTATTGGATTTTTGTAGGGCTTCAAAAAGGCTGGCCCGCTGTAGGGCATTAACCGCCATATTGCTGATAGTGGTGAGTAACGGCAATACATCGGCCGTAATCTCGTAACGATGGCCCACTATCAAAGAGCCAAACGCCTCATTCTGAATAGATAAAGATACAATAGCCACAGCTTTTACTTTGCTAAAGGGTTCAGGCCAGGGGATATCCTGGTCACTCTGAACATCGTTATTGACATAAAGATTACCTTGTGGGAAGAAAGAATAATAACCCTGCTGAGACGAAGTTAATTGCTGCTGTGAAAGATCACGCCAAACGCCTCGGGCCTGCTCAATAGTCGATGTGTGTGAAGTAGCATCATGACTCACTAAGGCAGCCCCTTCCATCTGTAACAAATCCAAAAGCTGATCGAGCAAAATGGCAATAATGTCGGTGTGGGTGGCCGTTGAACGAAGTGCGTCGGCAATAGCGACGATAATTTCCAGCTCACGCTCATGTTGTTTGCGTTCGGTAATGTCAGCCACCACACCATAAATTGTGGTACGGTTATTCTTTGTTTCTACGCTGGCACTATCGCGTACCCAAATCACGGCACCGTCGGCCCGCACAATTCGATATTCGACCAGACTGCTTTGGCCCTGGCTCAATTTAGTGGCCTGGGCCGCGGCTCGAAAGCGATCATCCGGATGAATCAATGTCGAAGGCCAAAAATGCCAGTCTTGGGAAAATCTATCAACCGAATAACCGGTTAGCAGCTTGACGTTAGGAGAATGGTAGAAATTAACCCGATCGCCTTCCTCCGTTACCTCGCTGACATAGATATGATCGCTAATCGAGGTGATCACCTGCCGAAAACGCTCCTCACTCGCCCGTAATTCTCGTTCAATCTGTTTACGCTCGGCAATTTCTTGCTTGGCTTGTTGATACAATCGAGCGTTGCGGATGGCAACTGCAATCTGGTTGGTTAGCGTTTCCATCGCCACAATATCGTTATCGGTAAAAGAATTAGGGGTGGGGCTTTGAATATCCATCACACCGACGGTATCCTCTTTAACTTTTATAGGCAAACACAGCTCAGATTGTGTATGCGCATATTCCTCAATGAGATGGGTGTAATGGTCGCTTTTTTTAACATTATTGGCAACAATTTTCTTACCTTGCTGAGCAACCAAACCAGTAATTCCTTCATTTAATTGCTGGCTGTGTCCTACAGGGTAGTAAGCCTGGTAAGAACCAGCTACCGTTTTAAGCTTAAGCAAATTATCTTCAACAAGAAATAAGGCAACATGATGATAATTAAATGACTGTTGCACCAGCTGAGCGGCCCGATTGAGGAGTAAATCCAGTTCCAATTCAGCGGCAATTTGTCGGCCAATATCATTAATCAACCCTAACTGTCTAGCCTGCTGCGCTAATTCGGTCTCGGCCTGCTGTAATGCTTCTACCTTTTGCTGCGACTGTTCATACAATCGAGAATTATCAATAGCGGTTGCAGCGGGGGCCGCGATTAATCCAAGTAACTCCAAATCATCAGGGGTAAAGGCAGAACTGTGCATTTTATTAAGAGCAGCGATAACCCCAATAGTTTGCCCTCGAGCCTGTAAAGGGACAGACACGATAGACTGTGTTACAAAATCACCTTGCTTCCTATCAAACGCATCGTAAAATCGCTCATCATGGGCTACATCTGAGACCAGAACCGGTTGACCATGCTGGGCTACCCAACCGATAATCCCACGTCCCGCAGCAAGCTGCTGCCCCAACACAAAATCGGCCCCATGTCCTGATGCGGCGGCAAACCGCAACACGTCGCGTTCTAAATCATATAAGGCTACTGAAGCTGCAGCAGAATCCAATTGCGACATAATATGATCCGTAATTAAGGTCAGCGTTTCCTGCAAATCCAAAGTGGAATTCACGGCTTGGCTGACCCGGTTGAGCATCGCTAACTCTTCAACTTTGTGCTGCATTGTATTGTAAAGCTGGAAGTTTTCGAGAGCAACGACGACTTGGGCCGCCAGCATATCCAGTAATTTCACATCTTCGCTATCAAAAACGCCCTGTTTTGCCGGGCCATCGAAGACAACGAGAGCACCGATCACATTATGGCCTCGTTTAAGAGGCACCCCAACAGCCCGGCCTATCTTCTCTGCCAGAACCTCAACGCTGCCTTCCCACGCGCCATAATTGGCAACCATGTGCGTTTGGCCGGTCCCCAGCACATGCCCAACCAAACCCGTATCTATGGTAATGGTAACATCAGTCCACGACTTAGAGCAGTTATAGCTCCCCATAAGGTCTAAATGCTGTCGGCCTGGCGCAAGCAGATATATCCGCCCCATTTCGGTTCCCAACAACATGGCGGCTTGCTCGATAATTTTGTGCCATATATCGGTCTTGCCTAATTCAGCCGTAATATTAAGAGAAATTTCATACAGAGCAGTCATCTCTTGAATACGGCGGGCCAGCGTTTTTTCAATCCGTTCCACTTTTTGTTGAAGTGCCTGTGGGGAAGATTGGGTATCAATCGTAAAAAGTTGCGACGGGGAAATTGATGGTGGAGATTCATCATTATGATGAGCATCAACCATAGCTTCCAACTCAACCACACGCTGCCGTAATGATTCCAGTTCTTGGATAAGTTGAGCTTTTGTTTTTGTCATATCCGACATTAATTAAGATCCTCTTTGAACAGGGCAGGATGCAATGATATCGAAGGGATATCCAAAGTAAGACAATTTCAAGGTTGACCGCTGGAAAAATGTCGTTATTATCTTTCAGTATAACAGAAAAGTGAAAATTTTAAGAGGCAGCCCTTTAAATTAGAGCAATATTGAAATAAAATTGCGTGAGGGTAGTACAAATTAACTATTTATAACGACCGAGTGACTGTCACCTTTTGAACTGCGTAACTCATAAAGCTATTACGTTCGGCGTCGAACCTCGATCACATTTGGCAGTTGTTCAATAACAGCCAAGACGCGGCTTAATTGATCGAGATTGGCAATATCCAAAGTGGCGAAAATATTGGCCTTTGACTCTTGCTTCTTCGTAACAACATTGACAGTGGCCAGATTAATCCTTTCGTTGGCTACCACCGAGGTAATATCATGCAGTAAACCGGGCCGATCAAACGCCTCAATTTGGATATCGACCGGATAGGTAGCTCCTTCTTCCGAACCCCAATCGACCGAAATAAGCCTTTCCGGTGCTTTTTCACGAAGGCGCAGAATATTGGGGCAATCGCCGCGATGGATGGTTACTCCCCGACCACGCGTAATATAGCCGACAATTTCAGTATCGCCCGGTACAGGCCGGCAGCACTGAGCCAGGTTAGTAAGCAAATTACCAACACCCTGAACATGGATGCCGGTAGACATCTTCTTAGATGGGGTTGGTAGCGAAATTAGACTGCGCCACTCATCCTTAACATCCGGTTCAGCCGCAACAATAATGCTGTTAATAACGCTAACCATCTGGGGGATGCTAACATCGTTCCGACCAATAGCCGCCAAAAAATCGTCAACCCGGTCATACTTAAAAGCGTGAGCCAACTTCTCAAAACTCACTTCCGGGATACCTAATCGACGTAATTCGCGCTCTAAAATAAAGCGCCCATCAGACAGATTTTTCTCAAAATTCTGATACTTAAACCAATAACGAACTTTCGCTCTGGCTCTGGAGGTTTTGATATAGTTGAGGTGCGGGTTAACCCAATCTCGGCTGGGGCCGCCCCGCTTGGCCGTAAGGATCTCAACCTGATCGCCATTTTGCATCTGGTAATTCAGCGGTACAATCCGCCCGTTAACCTTAGCCCCTCGGCAACGATGGCCTACTTCCGTATGAATATGGTAAGCAAAGTCGATAGGTGTTGCCCCATAGGGCAGGTCAATAGCGTCACCGTCCGGCGTTAGCACATGAACGCGATCTTGAAAAACTTCGGCCTTGACTTGGTCGATAAACTCACCGGCATCGGCTACATCTTCTTTCCACTCCATTAAAGAGCGCAGCCAATTTATCTTTTTATCAAAGCTGGGGTCCGACTTCGCACCTTCTTTGTATCGCCAGTGTGCTGCCACGCCTAATTCTGCATCTTGATGCATCTCATAGGTTCTAATTTGCACCTCAAGGGTTCTGCCGTTGGGGCCAATAACCGCTGTATGCAGCGAGCGATAAAGATTGTCTTTAGGCGCGGCGATATAATCATCAAATTCACCCGGTATAGGACGCCACAACGTATGGACAATCCCCAAACTGGCATAGCAGTCGCCTATCTCGCCAACCGTTACCCGCACCGCCCGCACATCGTGAATCTGGTCAAAATCGACGCCTTTACGCCGCATCTTGCGCCAGATACTGTAAATATGTTTAGGACGGCCCGTCACCTCCGCTTTAATACCGCGTTTGGTTAGCTCTTCCTTGAGCGTATCGGCTACATCATTAATATAGCGTTCGCGATTGATACGCCGTTCATCAACCATATGGGCAATTTGTTTGTAAAGTTCCGGCTCCATATAGCGAAAGGAGAGATCTTCCAACTCCCACTTGATCTGCCAGATGCCCAGCCGATTGGCTAAGGGCGCAAAGATTTCAAGTGTTTCTCGGGCAATACGCTTGCGTTTTTCTTCCGGCAAATGGTGGAGTGTACGCATATTATGCGTTCGATCAGCCAGTTTTATTAAAACCACCCGCACATCATCGACCATGGCCAGAAACATTTTGCGCAGGCTCTCAGCCTGCGCTTGCTCTTTCTTACTCTTTTTCGATTGGCCTCGATACTCTTGAATCTGGCTCATTTTGGTCACACCGTCAACCAACTTTGCTACGGTTGTGCCAAATTCTTCTTCTAATTCACTGTAAGTTACGGGGGTATCTTCTAAAACATCGTGGAGGAGCGCAGCGGAAACCGTCTCATAATCTAAACGCAATTCGGCCAAAATATTGGCCACAGACAGAGAATGCTGAAAATAGGGTTCTCCGGAAGCCCTGGCCTGGCCGTGATGCGCCTCTTGCGCAACTTCACAGGCGCGACGGATGAACTCGATCTCCGAGATCGAGCGCCCCGCAGAAATAGATTGGAGCCAACCCTCAAATTGTATTGCGTCTTCCGTTGTAATTTCGGACTTAACGGCCACCATACATGACTTCTCCGTCCTTCAGCGAGTGCAGTTTCGCTTTCATTGTATTGTAAAGTATGAGATCGACTTGTGCAGATTAAGTAATAGTATACTCCATGACCTGTGTTTGAGCAATGAAAATCAGGTCAAAAAATTACGCGAGAGTGCATCATTGCCACAATGCTTCTAATTATTTTCTTATACTATTTAAATTAAATTCTAGGGAACTCATGGTATCCTTTACAAGGCTAGAGATTTCGTAAATTTTTAAAAACCTTCGATACGCACAGATTGTATACCCATCTGAACCTCTACATCCACCTCTTATTTGCACCTTATCAACTGATACGCAATCATACTGCAATAATAAATATCGAAGGCACAGAGATGTAACCCAAAAGTTTCTGTGCCTTTAAATTTTGAGCATTATCTAAACAATTTTTATATTAGAATGAACGAATAGACTCGATTTCCCTGTCATTCTGGAGAGGATGAAACACGTGGAATTAACATCGGTGCATTTCACCGAAGAGTTGGTGGCGTTACGCCAGCGTATCGCCGACTTGGAAGCCTCAGAGGCTAAACGCCAACGGATTGAAGCCGAACTGAGAAGCCGTGCCTACCAACAAGCGATGATTGCCAAACTGGGCCAATATGCCCTGGCCGGGGCCAAGCTAGAGTCGTTGCTTGATGAGATCACGGTACTTGTTACCCTGACCCTTAAGGTCGATTACTGCCAAATTTTGGAACTACTCCCCGATCAAGACCTTCTGCGCCTCAGAGCCGGATCAGGTTGGCCCTCGGAATTAATTGGGCACGCCACCCTCAAGGCCGATCCAAACTCCCATCTCGGCTTTACCCTTTTCTCGAGCACCCCCGTCATCATCGAAGACCTACGGACCGACCCGCGTTTTAATGAATCACCCCAACTCTACAACCATAAAGTCACGAGCGGGGTTAGCGTAATTATCGATGGCGAACAGTGGCCTTTCGGTGTTTTAAGTGTTCACACCACCCAAAAACGCCTTTTTACCCAAGATGACATCCATTTCTTGCAGGCCGTCGCCAATATTTTGGCCTCAACCGCCGAACATCGCCGCACCCAACTGGCCTTAAAAGAGGCCAATGACAAGCTTGAACAACGCGTCGAAGAGCGTACGGCCGATCTGCAAGCCGTCAACGAAGAGTTAAGAAACTTTGCCTATATCGTCTCACACGATCTACGGGCACCCTTGGTCAACATCAAAGGTTTTGCCGGCGAACTCGATTTTAGCCTCAAAGCCCTCACCGACACGCTCCACCGGCTACGGCCTCATCTCAGCCGGGATGAGCAGACTGAACTGACTCATATTCTCGATGAAGACGTTCCGGAAGCCCTCGACTTTATTAATACCTCTGTTAACCGCATGAACAACCTCATCAACGCCATTCTCAAGCTCTCACGCTTGGGCCGGCGTGAACTGCTTCACGAGTCGATTGCCATGAACACGCTCATCCAAGACACGCTCGCCTCCCTGGCCCACCAGATCGAACAATCGCAAACGACCGTTACCCTCGGCCCCCTCCCTGATGTTATCGCCGACCATACGTCGATGGAACAGATTATGGGCAACCTGCTCTCTAACGCCGTTAAATATCTCGATCCGTCTCGTCCCGGTCAAATCGACATTCAAGGCGAAGCCAACGCCAAAAAAATCACATTCCGGATTACCGATAATGGTCGGGGTATCGCCCAAGCCGATATGTCGAAAATTTTTGAAATTTTCCGGCGGGCCGGCAAACAAGACGTCCCCGGCGAGGGTATGGGGCTGGCCTACGTGCGCACCTTGGTACGCCGCCATGGAGGCCAAATTCACTGCGAGTCAGAAATCGATGTCGGATCAACGTTCATTTTCACCCTTGCTCAAGAACCAATCGAGGAGGCCCCTCCCCATGTCTGATACCCAACCCGTTACTATCCTTTTAGTCGAAGACGATCCCGGCCACGCCCGCCTCATCGAAAAGAATCTACGCCGGGCAAACATCACCAATACCATCAAATGGGTTGAAGACGGCCAGAAAGCTATCGACTACCTGTTCAAAAATGGTGAGTATGCCAATAGCGAACATGGTAACCCTTTACTGGTTCTCCTGGATCTCAACTTACCGGTTCTTGACGGCTACCAAGTGCTGGCTCGCATGAAAAACGACGCCCACATAAAACGCATCCCTGTTATTATGCTGACAACCACCGACGATAACCAGGAAATTACACGCTGTTACGATTTGGGGTGCAACGTTTATATCACCAAACCCGTTCACTACCATCAATTTTCAGATGCTATTCGCAAAATTGGGCTATTTCTGTCTGTGGTTCGTATTCCCAACGGAGTGTAGTTGTTATGACGTCACCAAAACGCATCCTTTATATGGAAGACGACACCGGTTTGGCGCGTCTCTTCAAAAAAAAGTTAGAACGCGCCGGGTACAGCATCGATCTGGCTCTCGATGGAGAAACCGGTCTCGCTATGTATAGGACGACCCATTATGATATTGTAGCGGTTGATCAAAACATGCCCGTTTACGATGGGTTGGAGGTTATCCGTCGGATGAGTGCATTGGGCAATTTACCGCCAACCATTATGATCACCGGTAGCGGCAACGAACAGATCGCGATTGAAGCCATGAAGCTCGGTGCCAGCGACTACATTGTCAAAGATACTGACGGGCGCTATCTGGAGCTGCTCCCTTCGGTAATTGAACAAGTACTGGCCAAAGAGCAGCTTATTCAAGAGCGGCAAACGGCGATTACCAATCTGCAAAAGGTTAATGGCAATCTGGCGCTGCTCAATAAGGTTAGCCAGGAGTTAACCGCCTCGTTCGATTTGCAAAAAATCGTCGCTACGCTGCTACAAGCGGTCACCGAAACTATTGGTGCCGAGGGCAGTTCAGTATGGTTGATGGAATCTTCTCCCAAGTTAGGGCTAATTTGCGAGTCTGCGTACCATCGCTCATATCGACAGACGCCGGTCAGCTTACGCCTGCAGCCCGGTCAGGGCATCGCCGGTTGGGTTACCGAACAAGGTGAAAGTGTTATTATCGCCAGCGCCTCCGACGATCCGCGTTTTGCTCCCGAAATCGATCGGGAAACAAAATGTCTCACCACGTCACTGTTGGCCGTTCCGCTCAACGTCCGAGGTTCGGTTATCGGAGCATTGGAGGTTATTAACAAAATCGAAGGCCATTTTACCCACGAAGACCGTGCTCTGGTTGAAACATTAGCTGCCTCTGCCGCCATAGCCATCGATAATGCCCGATTAGTAGAAGCGCTTCGCCATCAAACCGACCAGCTCCAATCTCGCAATGAGGAGTTAGATGCCTTTGCCCATACGGTCGCTCATGACCTCAAAACACCGCTCAGCCCGATTATCGGCCTGGCGGATCTGGTAACGAAGTATCACAACACGTTGCCGAAAAATATAATCGTTGACTCGCTCTCTACCATTTCGCGCAACACCCACAAGATGAATGACATTGTAAATGAGCTACTTTTGCTCGCCACCGTTCGTGATAACGATGTAGAAACAGAAGTGCTCGATATGTTAGACTTGATCGATGAGGTTAAACAGCGGCTAGAGCACCTTATCGAAGAAAAGCAAGCGGTGATCACCCTGCCTACCTATTGGCCCATGGCCATGGGCTATGGACCTTGGATAGAAGAAGTATGGGCCAACTATATTAGCAATGCCATTAAATATGGCGGCACACCACCCCACATTCAAATTGGCGGCCAGGTGCAGCCCAATGGATTGGTGCGCTATTGGGTCCGTGACAACGGCAATGGCTTAACAGACGAAGAACGAGCGCGCCTTTTTGTCCCATTCACCAAAATCAAAAGAAACAAAGGTGAAGGGCACGGTTTGGGATTGTCGATTGTCCATCGTATTGTTGAAAAATTAGGAGGAGAAGTGGGCGTGGAGAGCGAAGCAATAGCAGGGAGAGGCTGTACGTTCTACTTCACACTCCCACCTGCGCCGGAAATCGTTCCCTTAGAGGTCACCCCAGAGTCACTGACGGTCTATTAAGTCCTGTTCCAAAAACGCTTTCAAACTTACCGCCATCGCATCGACCGCTTCAGAACGGGCAGCATAATGCACTTTATAGCCTGCCTCAAGGGTAAGATACACCAGGCCGGCCAAACGCAACGCCCGCAAATGATGAACCACAGTTGGCGGTCGCAGGCGTAAACGGCGGGCCAGTTGGGCCGGAGTGAGCGGTTCGGCGGTGAGATACCGCAAAATACGCAAGCGCGTTGGATCAGCCAGCGCCTTTAAAGCCCGAAATAGCGCATCGGGAACCACCTCGCCGGGCACCAGCGACGCATTGGCCGGACGCCCACCAAACACAAACAGCATCTTCTCTGCCGACACTCTCAAATCGCAAATCAGCGGCGTAATCCAAAACGAAGGAACCAGAACTATTTCAGAAACCTTAAGCCTATCGCCAAAGCGAAACCCTTCCGATAGCGCCTCAAGCAGTTCTGGGATGTCCATTTCTTCAGCCATCGCTTGTGATCGCTCGACGGCTTGATCAAGTGCCGGTCGAATCCGAATTTCCTCTTCGGCAAAAAAGACATCGTAATAAGTTTTCAGCGCCTTCAAATAGCGCTCGCCTGAGTCGGCTATATTCTCCCAAAGTTTCAAAATATCGTTCACTTTGGTGGCCGAAAACTTAAACCCACGTAAAGCCGAGCGAAGCGTTTTCTGTTCCGTTTTTGTCCACTGGTTACGCAGCGCCACCCCTTCCAGAACCGTCCGTGCCTCATCCGACACCTGTGAAGAAAAAAACAGCGTACGTATTCGATCCTGCGGAGATAATTCAGCCAGGTATTTCAGCGCTGTAGCGCTATCTTTAGGGGCCGGGAGCGAGTAAACCCACTGCATGGCTCCCTCATAAAAGGGGCTGGCCTGTTGCAAAATCTCCCGTTCCGGAGCCGGCAGGCGCGATCGCACGCCGGCGGCCCAAGCCCCCCGCAATCCAAAATCTTCCGGCTCGTGAAGGACGGTCAGACTCATGAACAGATCGTAGGCTGTGCCGGTATCCCACAGCAATTTAGGAGTCGATTCGAGGCTAGACATAACCTCCATTGTACCTAATTTTCTCATCCCGCCAAAAAGAGGCAACGAAAAGACGACACACGGCTGTCGGGATGCTTAATTGTGCGATGAATAAACCCTACGCTGTACCCGAGGGTATTGCCCTTTCAAACGAAGCCCGCACGTGATCAAAAAATCCCCAACCAGCGCTGCCAGTCGAGGTCGAAACTCAGGCTGATTATCAGATAGCTGAGCTGCTAACCGCGCCATTTCCGCTTCCGCTAAATATTTTTCCTGCTGATATTCTGCCATTTTTTCCCACAAGTACATGATGCTCTCCTAAAAACGCACTTTTGTAAGACAACTTGAGTTTGTCTTACAGATACAGGCCCACCAAAATCTCAAGACCTGCGCTTTGACCATTAGACAGCCATCTCGTGATTTAGATCAATATCTATAGAATTAGATTATCATCTAATATCGAATATGTCAATAGGGAATTTTCTTGAATTTCTCAACACATAACTTATCTTCGGTTTTTACGAAGCGAACAAAATTTGGTAAGATACCGGCTGCTTGAGAAGTTTGAACACAAATACCTATCAAAGGAGAAAGTATGAAGATTGAACATATAGCATTCAACGTAGAAGATGCGGTGAGTACCGCAAAGTGGTATGCCGAAAATCTAGGCATGACAATTGTTAGAGAAGCGAATGAATCGCCCTACATTCACTTCTTAGCTGACGACTCTGGCAAAAGTATGTTGGAATTTTATAGCAACCCGGCCGCCCTTGTGCCGGATTATCCGTCTATGAATCCCCTCATTTTGCATATCGCTTTTGTGGTAGACGACATCGAAAGCACACGTGAGAAGTTGGTAGCCGCCGGGGCCACGGCCGTTGGCGAAACCACCAGCGCCCCCAACGGCGACAAGTTGGCTATGCTGCGCGATCCGTGGGGTTTGGCGGTTCAACTGGTCACCCGCGTTGAGCCGATGATGTAGCGAGAGATTTGTAACACTTCAGCCGCAAGACACTTATGTAAATCAGGCTGAGGCTAAGGCAAAGGCTAAGAAAAAAGCAAAGAAAACGAGCCGATTTCTCGAAGTGTGTCGGCTCAACCTAAATTTGTCGTGCTTAGCCTCAGCCTTAGCCTCCCGGTATCAACGTCTATTGTCTGAAGTGTTACCTATACGTTACGTTTGCGCTTTACGACGGTAGGCCCAATCCAACAGTTCAATGGTATGGTAGAGAGGGAGCGACACACCGCGATTAGCTAAGTGGCTCTGAATTTGCGTTAGGCAGCCGATATTGCCGGAGACAACCGCCTGCGCGCCGGTGTTGAGAACGTGCTGTACTTTGCGTTGGCCCAGTTGATGCGCGATTTCGGGCTGTTCGATGTTATACGTTCCGGCCGAGCCGCAGCACAAACCATCGTCCCCCAACTCCAGCAGCGTTAGGCCGGGAATGCTCGATAACAAATTGCGCGGAGCACTACGAATACCTTGGGCGTGCAGCAGGTGGCAGGCATCTTGGTAAACCACGGTCAGCGGCTCTCGCAGTTCAGCCGGTGGTTTCAAGCCTAACGAATCGAGAAAGACACTAATGTCCTGCACCTTCTCGGCGAACTTCTCGGCCTCCGCTTCCTCCGACAAACCCTTGAAGAGTAAGCCATACTCTTTCATCCCCGAGCCACAGCCGGCGGCGTTCGTGATGATAGCGTCGACCTCATCCGGCACGAACACCTGTAAATTTTGCCGCGCTAACTTCTTGGCTCGCTCCTCTTCCCCAATATGCATCATAATCGAGCCGCAGCAGCCTTGCTCTTGCGGAATGACGGTTTCAACCCCATTTTCAGACAAGACCCGCACGGTGGCCCAATTTATATCGGGATTAAGCACGGTCTGCACACAGCCGGAGAGCAGCGCCACTCTGGCCCGACGTCGACCTTTGGCCGGGTAGATGGGCGGCAGCGGTTTATCTTCTGGCAAATCGGCAGGGACCAGCCCCATCATCGCGCCTAACTTTTCCGGCATCGCGCCTTTGAAGAGTTTGCCCACCTTACCCGAAGCGACCGCCGCCCGGAAACGGTTGGGGTAAGGCAGCGTCTCGGCGATCATGCGGCGAGCCATGTTGTCCATCAGGCTTCGTTTACGCTTCGGCTCGCTGAAGGCCCGATAGCTGACGATCAGCTCATCGTACCGCACTCCCGACGGGCAGGCCGGCATACAGCCGATACAGCCCAGGCAGCGGTCGAGATAGGGTTGGGCCTCCTCGACCGTAAGATTTTCTTCCAGTACTTCCTTCATGAGATAAATTCGCCCGCGCGGTGAGTCCATCTCTTCGCCCAACACCTTGTAGGTGGGGCAGGCGGCCAGACAGAAACCGCAGTGAACGCACGATTGAATGGCCTCGGCCATAGCTTCGCCACGGGGTCCATATTTTTTGATGTCGATGCGATGTTGCATTTAAATCTCCAGAAATTTTCCTGACGGATCGAGGGCTTGTTTTACGCGCCGGGCCAGAGAGACACCCGGACGCGGGCCAATAAAGGGACGTCCCGGCGGACCAAAGAGAACTAAACCGGGCAAATTCAGCTTGTTCAACAGCATGTCAAGCTGTTCGATATCCGACACGGCCAGCCAGGCCACGTTGCCGCCGGCGGTATAGCGTCGCGACGGATTGAGGCTGAGCAGGACATTTTCTAAAAGCGGAATACGTTTCGGTGAAATAGGCACTTTTGCGAAATGTGAGCCATCGGGCACCCAAGAAAAGCCATTTACCTGCTGCCACAGCGCGGCATCGGCCTCGGCTTGAATGACCTCATTCGAGAGAACTTCGGTTTTCGTATTCAGAAACGCTTGCAGGCGTTCGACACGACCGGGCAGCGCTGTCGACAAGCCACCTAACCGCATAAGGAGGCCAAACCGGCCATCATCAAGCGATTCCAGGTCCAGCACATCCATTTCATTGGGTGCGGTAAAGAGGCTATAAATCGCTTCCAAGGCCGGCCCCAAACTGGCGAAGACCGCTTTGAGCGTCACATAAGCGCGTGGCTCAGGAAAAACCTTGAAGCTGACATCGACAAAGGCACCGAATCGACCGGCACTGCCGACCATAAACTTCGGCAAATCGAACCCGGCAGCGTTCTTGACGACCTTGCCGCCACCACGTACCAATTGGCCTTGGCCATCAACAAAGCGAACGCCGATAATAAAGTCGCGCACTCCACCGTACCGATAGCGGCCCGAGCCGGCCGTGTTGGCGGCGATAACGCCTCCCAGTGTAGCGCCTTGCTCGATTAACGGAGGATCAAACGGCAAATATTGGCCGTGTTCGGCCAGCGCGGCGACAATAGTGCGCACCGGTGTGCCGGCGTAGGCGGTAAAGGTGTATTCACCCGGCTCATATTCGATGATACCGGACAGGCGACTCATATCCAGCCGGGTAGCGCCGTTGAAGGCCGTTGATAATGCCGGTTTGGTGCCGCCGCCAATTGGCAGCAACCCCTGATTATCTTTAACAATTGACTGCAATTCTTCGAGCGTGGTTGGCTGTAGACTCATTCGCGTGAGATGATCCCCTTTGCTTCTAACGGATGCATACCGGTCATTTTGAGGGCGGGGGCTTCGCCGCCGGGAAACATTTTGCCCGGATTTGAAATTTCTTTGGGATCGACTTGACGGCGGATGGTTTTCATCGTTTCCAGATCGACTTCGCTGAACATGGCGGGCATATAGTTGCGCTTTTCCATGCCGACGCCGTGTTCCCCCGTAATCGAGCCGCCCAATTCGACACACATCTTCAGGATTTTGCCGGCCAACTCCTCGGCGTGTTCTAAAGCCCCTTCTTCACGCCCATTAAACAAAATAAGCGGATGAAGGTTACCATCCCCGGCATGGAACACATTCGCCACATCGAGGCCGTACTCTTGGCTAAGACGGTCGATTTCGGCTAAGGCTTTACCGAGATGACTGCGCGGCACGACTCCATCTTGAACGACGTAATCGGGGCTAAGCCGCCCAACAGAGGAAAATGCGCCTTTGCGACCTTTCCAAATCCTCAGGCGCTGCTCGGCATCTTTCGCTACACGAATCTCGTAGGAACCCGACTCTTTGATGACATCCATAATTTCTTCAAATTCGGTCTCGACCTGCTCGGACTCACCTTCCAGTTCGACAATGAGCAGCGCGGCGGCATTTTCAGGGTAGCCCGCATCAACCGCCGACTCAGCGGCTTTGATGGACAGGCGGTCCATAATTTCCATTGCACCAGGCAGTAGGCCGGAAGCAACAACCATCGCTACGGCATTGCCGGCTGTCTCTAAATCGTTATAAGCCGCCAGAACGGTGCGATAGAGTTCCGGTTTGGGCAGCAGCCGAACGGTAATCTCCAGCGCGACACCAAACAATCCCTCAGAGCCGACAAAGAGGCCGATCAAATCCGGCCCCACGCCGACGCCTTCCAGGCTCTCGCTGCCGAATTCGACAACTTCGCCATCGGCCAGAACCACTTTAAGGCCGAGAATGTGATTGCTGGTCATACCATATTTGAGACAGTGTGCTCCACCGGAGTTAAAGGCCACATTCCCGCCAATGGTGCAAACCGATTGGCTGGAGGGATCGGGCGCATAGTAGAGGTTGTAGCGATCGGCGGCTTGCGAGATTTGCAAATTGACCACGCCCGGTTCCACCACAGCAATGCGCTGCTCCGGATCGAGTTTTTTGATGCGATTGAGCCGGTTAAGGGCAATGACGATACCGTTCTCAATCGGCAGCGAGCCACCTGACAGACTGGTGCCACTGCCACGAGCAACATACGGCACGCCAAATTGATGGCACAGTCGCACTGTCTCGATGACTTCATCCTGACTTTCAGGGATAACTACGGCGGAAGGTTTGGTTTGAAAGGAGGTGAGGGCGTCAGACTCGTAGGCCAGCAGTTGAACGCCTTTGGTGAGCAAACGCTCTTTGGGATAGATTCTTTGAAGGGCGGCAAAAAATGGTTGATGGTCCAATAGACAACTCCTTTGTGCTATTGCTTGCTGCATCACATTGTTTTTTGGGAAGGGTTTGGCGGATCGATGTGTAACTGAGAGCGAAAAATTAGCCTCGGATAGATATTATATCCGAGGCTAACGTTAAAGCAAGATAAATTGCGACTTAGTCGACCATTTTATAGGCCGGCAGCGTTAGAAACTCGACAAAATCCTCGGAGGTAGTGATTTCATCAAAGAGTTCGGCAGCTTTTTCGTAGGTACCACCTTCAAAGGCAGCGTCACCGACGTACTCCCGAATTTTGGGCAGCTCTTCTTTAACAATGGTGCGGAAGAGCGGCACATCGACCTTGCGTCCGTCGTCCAATACGCCTTTGGGGCTATTGATCCACTGCCAAATTTGCGAACGTGAAATTTCGGCGGTGGCAGCGTCTTCCATCAGATTGAAGATGGGCACACAACCATTGCCGGCCAACCAGGAACCCAGATATTGGATACCCACGTTGACGTTGGTGCGCAAACCGGCTTCGGTGATGGGTTCTTCGGGTTCGAACGTCAGCAGATCTTTGGCGCTGATATTGATATCTTCGCGTTTGCGATCGATTTGGTTGGGCTGCGGCATAACGGAGTTAAAGGCTGCCAGCGCCACAGGCACCAGACCAGGGTGCGCTACCCAAGTGCCGTCGTGGCCGTCGTTGGCTTCGCGCTCTTTATCGGCGCGAACTTTGGCCAAAGCAGCTTCGTTGGCTTCGGGATCGCTCTTGATAGGAATTTGAGCTGCCATACCGCCCATAGCATGGATGTTGCGCTTGTGACAGGTTTTGATACATAACAATGAGTAAGAGCGCATAAAGTGCGTCGCCATCGTGACCTTGGCTCGGTCAGCCAGGCAAAATTCATGATGGTTACGGAATTTTTTGATGCAGCTAAAGATGTAATCCCAGCGACCGCAGTTGAGGCCGGCGGAGTGATCACGCAGTTCGTACAGAATTTCGTCCATTTCAAAGGCGGCCAAAATGGTTTCGATCAGCACCGTGGCCCGAATGGAGCCTTGCGGAACGCCAATTTCGTCTTGAGCCATCACAAAAATCTCGTTCCACAGTCGGGCTTCGAGATGGCTTTCCAGCTTCGGCAGGTAGAAGTAGGGGCCGGAGCCTTTATCAAGCAGCGTTTGCGCGTTGTGGTACAGATATAGGGCAAAATCGAAGATGCCGCCGGAAACGGGTTCACCATCGACCAGCATATGCTTTTCATTAAGATGCCACCCACGAGGGCGAACTAAGAGCGTGGCGACTTCGTCGTTGAGTTCGTAATATTTACCATCGGCCTGGCTAAAGGAAATGGTGCCTTTGTTGGCATCGCGCAGGTTGAGGTGACCATCAATATTGTTGGCCCAGGTGGGGGTGCTGGAGTCTTCAAAATCGGCCATAAAGACTTTAGCCCCGGAATTGAGGGCGTTGATGATCATTTTGCGGTCGACCGGGCCGGTGATTTCAACCCGGCGATCCTGCAAATCATCAGGAATGGGAGCCACAGTCCAGTCGCTGTTGCGAATTTCGGCGGTTTCAGGCAGAAAATCGGGCAGTTTACCGGCGTCGATGTCGGCCTGGCGGGCTTCGCGGCGGGCTAAAAGTTCGGCTCGTCGGGAATTAAAGCTGCGATGGAGTTTGGCAACCAAAGCTAAGGCCTCGGGCGTGAGAATTTCGGCATACTCCGGGGTCACTTGACCCAGAATCTCCACACCATCCGGGGTGACAAAATCGCTCGTCGCTGAGTTACTCATAATTCTTCCTTTCTCTCTTCATTAGTATTAAAAGATTATAATGGGTAAGTAAGCTATGAAATTGGCTGCACAAATGGAGCCATAGCTTTGGACTATATTTTATATCTGGAGTGAGCAGTTTAAAAAATGTATCGGTCAAGATGGTCTCAGGCGGTCATAGAATACTTGAATAGCCGAAAGTCGTCAAGTTTAGTGGGTATTCACTATTAGTGAAATATCACTACTAGTGATATTTCACTAATTTAAAGAGAAAAAGAGATACTTTGTTTTAACAGGATGACATAACCTGCCAGGATAACGCTACAGACACCTTAAAATGAGATAATGTTGATCCAAAAATCTCAGGCATCCAAATTCAAGCCGGAGAAATCGCCTTTTTCAAACTGCCCCCACTCTTTAACAACGAGGCGAAATATATCTGACTCGGTAATGATACCAATAATTTTGCCTTTTTTGTTGACAACCGGCAGGCCGCTGATTTTGTATTCCAACATCATCCAGGCGGCTTCGCCAATGGTGGCAAAAGGGGAGATAGTAATGGGGTTTTGCGACATCAATTTTCCTACTTTCAACTCTGAAAGTAAGTAGTTGACCTCCCAAACACTTAAAGAGGTGGCTTCCGAGGGTTCCGCTTCACGCACATCGCCTAAAGTCAAGACGCCGACCAGTTGATCATCATGGACCACGGGCAATCGGCGGATCTGATAATCAATCATTAGTTGATGCGCTGCTGACAATTTGGTGTCAATATCAACCGCGATGACATCGCGAGACATCCAGTTTTTTACCAGTTCCTTTTTCATAAGGTCACTCCTTTGTGAATTCCATTACAAAACGCCTATTGTCACTGTAAAACAAAAACTCCTCAAATGCACCGGACATTTGAGGAGTTTAGAAACTGGTCAGTTGGTTAGTTTGACGCCTGGTTACTTGACCAGGTTATGTTGCAGGGCATAGGCAACAGCTTCGGTTCGGCTGGTGGCGTTGAGTTTAGAGAGGACATTGCTTACGTGAAAGCGAACGGTGGAAGGGCTGACGACTAAACGCTCGGCGATTTTCGAATTGTTGAGGCCCTTGATCATCAGAGCGAGCACTTCTTTTTCACGGGGGGTAAGATCTTCGCCGATGAGAATTTCGGTTGAATGGGGAGCGGTAGCCGTTTCGATGAGAGCCTGTGCAGCTTCGGGTGCCAGAGTTGGCCGCCCGGTATGGGCATCGCGAATAGCGTGAGCTAAGTCATCGGCACCAACATTCTTGAGCAGGTAGCCGATAGCCCCCGCTTCTAGTGCGCGATGAATAAGATTATCTTCTTTAAAGCTGGTAAGGGCTAACACTTGTGTGTGCGGAAAATTTTGGCGGATCTGTTGGGTAGCGGTTGCTCCATCCATTTCAGGCATGACCATATCCATAAGCACTACGTCGGGCTGAATTTGGCCGCAAAGACGTACGGCCTCGGCTCCGTTACTGGCCTCGCCGACCAATTCGAGATCGTCAAAGGCAAGCAAAAATGCGGATAACCCGCTGCGTACCACCGCATGGTCATCGACAAGCATTACACGAATGGGGTTGTGATCACTCATAGTGTCGTTCCACCGTCTCCTGAATTAGATACCATCAAAAAAGGGCACCACAAACTTGGATTTTTGAAATTTTTGCTACGGCTTGGCCGCAGGGGTTACATTGCGAAGATGTCATTCTAATCGAAGGTTAAAGGTGATGTGGGTCTAACGGATTTCAGGAGCTACTGTTTGTTATTTATCCAAGTTAGAGATACCTCTGTTCCTTGCCCAACCTCCGTATTAATTTCAAGCCTGGCATCGATGGCTTCGGCTCGCTCATGCATAATCGACAAGCCAAGGCTGTTGGCTTGAACATTTTCGCGGATAAATCCCCGACCATCGTCCTTAACAGATAATTTTACATAATCTGGCCTACAAATCAACTTTACTTCAACTCGACTGGCTTGAGAGTGTTTGGCAACATTATTAAGCGCCTCTTGGGCAGTACGATAAAGGGCTATCTGCACTTCCGGCAAAAGGGAGCACTCACCTTCTAACTGCAAATCGATAGGTACTCTAGCTCGACCGGTAACCGCTTCGGTAAGTTGACGTAAAAGTTCACTGAGGCCAACGTCGATTAGGCGGGAAGGTCGTAGCTCTAGAAGCAAGGTTCGCATTTCGGCCAAAGCGCCGCGCGTGAGTTGACGCAATTCTTCCAGGCGACGTTCGCCTTCGCTATGCCGACGGTTCCACAATTTCGGCAAAACTTCGGCTATCAGACTGGCTGAGAACAGCGTTTGGGTAACCGAGTCGTGCAGATCGCGGGCCAAGCGGTTGCGCTCGGCTACAATGGCGGCCTGTTCAACCTGCGTACGCAACCGTGCATTTTCAATCGCCAGAGCTACTTGATCGGCAAACGTAACGGCCAGTTCAATCGACTCTTTGGGAAATTCACGCGGTTGGCTATAGTACAAAACCAGGCTACCGTACACCTCTTCTTTAACAATTAAAGGAACAGCCAACACGGCGTGATACCCGTGGGTAACCAACAGGGACCATCGCGATTTGCTACCGACATCGCCACCGTTTTGCAACTGCTGCGATAAATCGGAAACAGCGACGGGCCGACGGGTTAAAACGGCCTGACTGTTGATACCTTTATCGAGGCCGCGTTTGCCCCAAGCAATATAATCGTCGGGCAAGCCTTGGCTGGTTTGTATCGTAAGGATTATGTCGTTGTCATCTTGAAGCTGGTAAATTGCGCTGGCATCGGCATTAAGAAGGCGGCTGGCCTGGGCGACAATGTAATTAAGGGTTTCGCCTGAAGAGCGATCGGAGTTGAGTACGGTTAAAATATCGCGCAGGCCATCAGAAACCTGGCGGCGGCGCTCAAGCTCGTGGGTGCGTTCCTCAACGCGACGTTCCAACTCTGCTTCGGCTTGCTTGCGAATGGTTACATCATACACCGTGGCAATGGTGACAAACTCATCTTTGAGGTTGACCGTACTCAGGCCAACTTCAATAGGAAATTCCGTGCCGTCTTTCCGTTTGGCTGATAACTCTAATCCAATCCCCATTGGTCGACTGTGAGGCTCTTCAACATAGTTTTCTCTATGTTGAACATGGTTATGTCGAAAGCGATCAGGGATAAGCATCTCGACTTTTTGATCAACCAGTTCCTGGCGGCTATAGCCAAACATTTCTACGGCCTTGACGTTAACAAACAGTATACGCCCTTCATAACCTACCATAAGCATAGCCATAGGAGCGGACTCTAAAAGAAGTTTTAGTCCTTCTTCGCTATTCCATGCAGATGTTGTGTTTGAAGCGTTATTAGCATTCACAGTTTTGGAAACAGAAAAAAGTGAGAATTTATTGGGTACAATCGTCATCGATGACTTCTACATTGAAATCTTACAAGAACTCTAAAAGTTTTAAGTTATCAAAAAGTAAGTATAATAATGCCGGAAATTAAGCCGGTTTACAATCGACGCTGCATTTTACCTCACTTTTGCCAACTCTACAACAAAACCCATATCAGTAGACGGCTACGAGCCTCTTCGACCTGACTCTGCACCTCTGTCTGCTTAAGATACCGGTATCTACTCTCATTCTATATGAGCTTTCTGTATCATACCATAAATTTTAAATTTTTCTAATATCTCTTCAAAAATAATTATTGTAAACCCTTAAAAAAACTAGCGCAACGGCCAAACATAATCCTAGACAAACAACCAGGCAAAATACTGGATGACCTGTTAGTTCACAATCCCCCCAAATGGCTAGCGCAAAGGAGGCACTTTTGATTTATAGTAAGAGTGTAAGAATATATGAGTTCTTCATCTTTCAACAAGGAGCACCGCAATGAATAACAAGACATCTCCCAGAATACTCGTTTTAGGTGGCGGATTTGGCGGTTTGGAAACAGCCTTTTACTTACGGATGCGGTTGGGTAACTGGGCGGACATCACCGTAATATCTGATAGAGATTCTTTTTTCTTTAAGCCTAACAGCATTTACATTCCATTTGGTTTGGATGCTGAACGGCTAAAAATAGAGCTTGATGGCCCCATGAAGCGACGGAATATTCGCTTTATTCAGACCCAGGCCCATCAGATCGACTCGATTAACAAAATTGTTTACACCGATGCCGATAAATATCCGTTCGACTTTCTGGTTGTCGCCACAGGAGCGAATACCTACCCCGAAGAAATTCCGGGCTTAGAGGAGTATGGACATGACATCTGGACACCCCAAGGGATGATGTCACTCCGGGGCGCGTTTGAAGATTTGGCCCGTGAAGCCAGCGTTAGCCATCCCAAACGGGTTCTCTTCATGGTTCCGCCCAACAACAAGCACGCCGGCCCCCTGTATGAAATGGCCTTCTTGTTCGACTCTTGGCTCAACAAGAATAACCATCACGGTGGTATTGACATCGTGTGGACAACGTATGAAAAAGATTATTTACAAGACTTCGGCAACCGGTTTGACCCCATTATCACCGAAGAATTTGAGCGAAGAAACATCACCGCCTACAAAGATTATGAAGTTGAGCGGGTTGAACCCAAAGAAGTGGTCTACAAAAATGGTCAGTCCGTAACCTACGACTTGTTAGTTTCATTCCCGCCCTATGTTGCTTCGACTCCGTTCTTAGGGTTACCGTCTGACCCCAGAGGCTTCGTAACCACGTACCAGGAAAGCCGTCGGGTGATTGAGTGTCCACGCATTTATGCGGTGGGCGATATTACCAACTTCCCGGTCAAGCAAGCCTATCTGGCCGTTCTACAAGCCGATGCCGCTGCCGAACATATCGCGGCAGAGATATTGGATACGGAACCGAAGATAAAATATAACCATCCGGTTAGCATGTACGTTTTGGATGAGGTCGACACGGCTATCTTCGCCCAGATACCACTTGAAGTGAAGAATTTCTATCAGCAAACTGCCGAAGTAAATGAGGCAGATCCGGAAGCCTATCGGGTCGGGACATCGCCGGTGTGGCACTACGGCAAGAAGTTATTGGGGCTTTATCTACCGCAACGTTTTAGAGCAGGGAAACCGCTGCACTCCGGTTTAACCTGGCAAGGAATGGAAGCGGGATTGAAGGTTATATCGCAAGTTTTATCATCTTAAAGTGTCAGTAGATCCACTTTTCGAGGAGCCGGCATCCTCAGATGCGGCTGAGTTCGGCATCTGAGGATGCCTCACTCCTCAAATTTTGATCCACTGAGTCTGCATTGTTATCATTGTGGTTACCCATGTAAGGAGGCGGAAAAATGTTTAAGCGTATTTTGGTTCCGCTAGACGGATCAGAACTTGCCGAACAAGCGCTGCCTTTAGCTGTTGCCTTGGGTCATCAATTTAACAGTCACTTAATCCTTATTCGGATGGTCGAATTTACCTATCCAAGCCTGTTCATGCCGCACATGACCTCAGCAACGGCTGTGAGCATGTCAGAAACCTATGAACAGGCCAAGCAAGAGGCGCATCATTATCTTCTGGCCCAGCAAAAGAAGCTCCAAGCTGATGGTATCAATGCCCAGATAATTTTGTGCGAAGCAGAGGCCGCCGAAGGGATCATCTATAACGCCAAAGAAAATCAGGTTGATTGCATTGTCATGTCAACCCACGGACGCAGCGGCCTAGCCCGCTGGACGTTAGGCAGCGTCGCCGATAAGGTTGCTCGCCACGCCCCTTGTCCGGTTTTGCTGGCAAGGCAACACAACGCATTTGATCAAGAAAACCTAACTACACACCATTCCATTTCCATCAAGGAGGATAATTATGTATCGTAAAATTTTAGTTCCGCTCGACGGCTCACCACGCGCCGAAAAAATCATCGATCACATTATGGAAATCGCCGAACAGTTTGATGCTGAAGTTATCCTATTGAGCGTTTATCAACCGGAGCCGGTTATTGTCCCGATAGAACCCTTCTGCGCTCCTGTCGATTATAACCTCATCAAGCAACGTCTCGCCGATGCGGAGAGTTATCTCAACCGCCAATGCGGCAGACTTTATCAAAAAGAAATCCACGCTCGAGCCCGAGTCATCGAAGGGCCGATTGTTGAAACCATTCTAAACGTGGCGATCCAAGAAGATGTTGATCTCATCGCTATGGCCAGCCACGGTCGCACCGGTTTGCCCCGTATGATCTACGGGAGCGTAACCAGCGGGGTTCTTCACAACTCCGATCGGCCTTTATTACTCATCCGTTCGCTCGACTGATCCCTTTCGGCCCCTTGCCAAAAATTTTGAAAAAGAGGGTGTTCCCCTCAGCGCTCTCTTTTTCAATATTCCATAGCCCCGCATATTCCTCTATTTGCTCAAATTTCGAGCGTGTCCTTCATTAACCTTCCAACGATATTAAAACACAACTTGCACACGCTTATAATTTTTATAATAACCATGTTGTGTTACCATAAGTAGCAATCCGGCAATCACACTTTCTGTACTACAATTAAGAACTTATTGATTCCCATGGGATTAAATAGCTGGAAAAACAGTACTTGAAATATCCTCAAGGCCAAATCACGAACATTACCATACAACAAAATAAAGGTCGTTGATAAACCAGCCCTCGACGGCTGCCAACAAACTCCACACATTATGGTTATCCAGTTAGGATTTCAAAATGCCGCCTAAAAAAAATAGTGTCACCCTGCCCATCTTCAAACTCAAGGCCCTAAATTCTGACTTTGTTGTTGATGAAGTCTATTTGGAACCACCCTTTACGGCTAAAGATGAAGCAACCCATACCTACCTCTTTATCGAAAAAGAGAATATAACCACGTTTAGCCTGCTACACCACCTGGCGCATTATTTTAAGTTGTCCGAGCAAGATGTATCGGCTTCGGGCTTAAAGGACGAATATGCCGTAACCCGCCAGGCCATCTCCCTACGCGCGATTATTTCCGAAGCGGAGATTGAAGAAGCCAATGAATTTTTTGCAAGCAGTGGATTACAAATTGTCATTATCCGCCTGCTTGGTTATGGGCAAGAACCGATGACCCCCAAGTACCTGCACGGCAACAAATTTGCTATCACGCTGCGGCAGCTATCCCCTGAAATCGCCGATAAACTGGTCGACCACCTCAAGCGTAATAAATTTTTCCAATTCATCAACTACTACGACGAACAGCGCTTCGGCTTGCCGGACAGCATTCACAACACCGCGCAGATTGGCAAGGCGCTGCTGGCGGATGATTGGGCGACAGCCTATCACGAGTATTTGAAGTCGGGTATTGATGCCTTAGAAATTGCACAAGCCGAAGCGGCCCTGATCCAACGCAGTTCCCATACGGAAGCGATGACCCAAGTAGCCGCTTCAAAACTTGGCTTTTTTGTTTCTTCTTACAACAGCCGACTATGGAATGAGGCCTTAAAACAAACCATCGATCAACAGGGGGACGTCATTCACGTCGATTTTCCTTATCTGGGCCAAATTTCCTTACCGGTCGACCCGACTACGCCACTACCCTCTATGCTTGCGGTCGAGGTTGAAAAGAAAGATTGGCAAACCGGCACAGCCAATCCGCGCCTCAAAAAGCGCCCGGTGGTTATCACCGTCCCGGTCTTCCTGATAGACATATCTGAAGACTCGATGCATACCGGCAGCTATCAGGCCGTAACCGTAGCCTTTTATCTACCAACCGGTTGTTATGCAACGATGCTGGTTAAACAGTTACTCCTATCGGCGACGCTTCCCCCCAACTAGCGCGAACTTAGTCGCATCGCACCATCAAGACGAATAACCTCGCCATTGAGCATAATATTTTCGACGATATGCTTAACCAAGGCCGCATACTCGCCCGGTCGCCCTAATCGCGAGGGAAACGGCACCTGTTTGCCCAGCGACTCGCGGGCCGGTTCGGGTAAACTGGCCATCATCGGCGTTTCAAAAATACCGGGGGCAATGGTAACCACCCGAATTCCGTACTGAGCCAACTCACGCGCCACGGGCAGGGTAAGGGAAACCACGCCCCCTTTAGAAGCCGCATAAGCGGCCTGCCCAATCTGCCCTTCGAACGCGGCAATCGACGCCGTATTCACAATAACGCCCCGCTCCCCTTCCTCCCACGGCGCGTTATCAACCATCATATCTGCCGCCAGCCGCAAGACATTAAACGTACCGATCAAATTAACCTGGATGACCTTAGAAAAACTCAATAAATCATGCGGCCCCTTACGCCCCAAAGTTTTCTTGGCCAACACAATCCCTGCACAGTTAACAGCGCCCGCCAATGGACCAAACTTCTCCACCGCCGTATCGAGCGCCAACTGAACACTCACCGCATCCGCCACGTTGGTCTCGACAAATTGCGCTTGCCGTCCCAAGCTGTCAGCCAGCGCTTGTCCGGCCTCGCGGTTGACATCGGCCAAGGTTACATTGCCACCCGCCTCAACCAACACCTGCGCCGTCGCCGCACCCAATCCGGAGCCGCCGCCGGTGATAAAAAATGAACGATCTTGAATCTGCATAAGGTTCCTCCTCGCTCTGCAATGAGCAAAATGATTGCATAAACGCGCCGTAGCAAACCTTACTATAGTATCAATTACCCTAATCGCCAAGAGGATTACCCTTTATACGCCGCCGCGAAATTCTCCGCGTTCGAGAGTTGACGCCCGCTTATTTGGTTCATTCGGTATCACTAAAGTACCTCACCCCTAATCCGCAGGGCAAAGCGGAGCAAATGGGGGTACACCTGTCTAAAACCTCTGTCTAGCCGTCCAGCCTAGACAGTCTATTTTTGCTTGTCAGACGGTGGTGCGGGGCAAGGTGGGCAGAGAGGTGGTATTATGTATAATGTTTAATCTTCCCGCGTAAGAAACAATCCAATCTCTGTTTCAAATTGCGCCCAGATAGCGGGTAAATTTTCAGCCAATGGTGTCAACTGCTCCATATCCAGCATAAAACCGTAGGCATGAACAAAAAAGTGTCGAAACCCTCGGTACTCGTCAAGTTCCTCTGATAGCGATTGTGAAATAACCCCTGCCGCTACACTATGGTCCAGCAAATCCTTGTGAGAGGAAGGCGAACTAACTATTGTATCCCCTTTAAATTTCAGGATACGCTTGAGGATATTCTCTATACCGCTATAGACATTATGGAGAAATGTGGCAATTGCGGCTGATTCAATGATTGTCTTTTCAGGACGGCTCATAGCCTTGCTTAAAGCTAACACTGTTTTTTCAATATGCTCTTTCTCTGCGGCAATTTCTCGTATCAGTTTATCCATAAATTTTGACCGCTTTTTCCCTAACGAGTTGATTAAACAGTGATTCTTGTGATAGATCAACCAAATCAACCGGCTTTGATAAGTATCGTAAGAGCTTACCATAAAATCTAAAAAATAATCTTGGGGGGATCCCCAGAACAGCCAAGTCAATATCGTTAGCCCTGTTTGCATTGTCAAGGGATGACCCAAACAGGTAAACCGCTTGTACGTTATATTTTTTTGCATAGAAGGCAATTGTGGCTAAATCTTCTTCACTAATTATTTCCATTTGATTTTTGTGAATCATATCTTTTGCCATAGCCTTAGCCTCTATTTGCAAGCTTTATCTGCCGAATATTATATCAGTAATGCCGAGGATAGTAAATGGTTTTGAGCAGCCGGGTTTATTAATACCAAAAAGAGCAGCGAAGTTTTACTAACTTGACAGCTCTTTTATCTTGAACCTGATCAACTTTTTTATAAAACCGTAAGTTGAGTGAACTCCCGATGAGGGATGAAACCCAACACGATGGTGTATCACCTCGGAGGGAGTTGGGTCTTGTACCTCGACCCGACCTACGTGCTCTGGTGGAACTACTGGGATTATTGCCCAAGAAATGATACTGATTATATGACTCGATTAAATTACCTATTGTACAATCCTATAAAACACGCGTATACAAACGATTTAAAAGATCACCCTTTTTCCAGCTTCCATAATCTTTACAAAATCAAAGGACACGCTGAATTAACCCATCAATTTCAAAATTATCCCAACTACCAAACCTTAATTTTACCCGAGGTTGACGATGAAGATGTCAGCTTTCAAAGTTTGGAATCTCAAAGCTAGCTTTGAGATTCCAAACTTTGCGAGGTCAAGGCAATCCACAGATGAAGCTGGCCCTCGCCAAGAAAAAGAAAAACCATCCAAACTCTTAGAAATCATTGACATCCTCATGGCCAATCCTTCAGTTTATGGCTGAAGTCAAAGAGATTTTGATTGACAATAATTAAAAAGGAATTTCTTCCAACAAAATCAGACCACTAAACGCTAGAGCATCATCTAAATACAGTGAAGCCGTTCCCCAACGCGCTCCAGCCAGTTTGAATGACAATTTAGAGTTTAACCGATCTTTTTGGCCCTCCCAGGTACGGACATACTCGCTTCCATCTTCTTGATAAGTAAACTTGACTTTGAACGGTCGGGGCGTTTCTGTATCGGGATTAAAACGAAATACGACTGTGTCATCCACAACTGTAACTTCTTCAACATACGTCCACTTTCGCTCAAAAAGATCAGAAAGGCCAAGTCGTATCCGAGGCAGCCACCGATTAGCCACACCAAGGGGTAACAATTGGAGCAATGTTTGTCGTTCGGCCACAGAACGACAAGCGATAAATTTTAGATCGGGATCGAGAGCCAATTTATCCGGCACCAACACTTCTGCATTACGACGGAAGACTATTTCATCTCGTATATCGGACGCAAACCAACGATTATGAAATACATTTTCAAATGGAATATTAAAGAAGAAGTCTCGCGCATCACTGTGGCGACAGCGGGGACTATCCATATTACCATCCGAAAATTGCGTTTCATCTTTGGCCAGAATGCTCAACGAGTCAAAACAAAAGAAAACAGGAACAGGGCAATGCGTTCCTCCCAACTGAAGTTGGCTTTGCGGACGAATACCTTCATTGCGGTATTGCGTTGGGGTACGGGGTCTAAAATAGAGGCGAACAAAATTGAAATGTTCCGGCTTTGTTTGGTTGATCACCTGAGGGCTGGCATTATCAACCGCCATCAACCCGCGCTGTTCAACCTCTGACCGGCTGTAGAGCGAGCCTTCTTGCAAAATCTGGGCTGCATTTCTAACATCGGTAAAATGATACACATAGCGTGGCCACCAGCTTAAATTACCGAGACGAGCCGACCAGGTCTGAATGTGCTGTTGAATTTCAGCCGCCCACGGCTTCACATCACAATCTCCAAATCCTCTTGCGGTTCGATTTGCGGCGGCGGCATATATTGTAACCCTCGGCTGGGCGACGGATGCCTCAAGGGTTGGAGATCAACCATCTGAATGTAAGGTAAGTGAGCCAGCAGTTCAAAAAGACAATCAATAGCCCCATCGGCGTGGATTGGCTCCGGCACACGATCAATACTCACCGTCCCGCTGAGACGCAGCGTATTCCATAAATCCTCAACATCTTGCCGATACACAATAAGCGGCTGCTCCGGCCGGCAGTGAAACACAATCCGTTCCTGATCGATCTCTACAATCGCTTGCTCTGAACTTGGCCCCAAACCGAGCGACTGTAAATCCTGCCAGACTTGGGCAAAAGGAATGATTTGCCGCTCTAATTGAACTTGTTGTGCATAAGCCGAGTCTAACCGCTCCGGCACGAAGTCAGGAGATTGAGCATAAAGGTGAATATAAATCGGTATCGGCAAATCTTTAAGATAGCGCTCCATAACTGGCTTCACCTGCTCTTCCCAATTCAACTCACCATTACCGCATCCCAATTGAGGAAACGAGACGCTGGAGATACCATACTTCCCGTAGCTTTCAACAAAGGTTTTTAACCCCGCCTCGATATAGTCTATTTTAGACGGATTACGCCAATGTTTTTTGGTAGGAAAATTAACGACAATTTTATTGGGCGTACGATAAACATAGAGTTGCCCAATATCGAATTGACCTGCTTTACAAAGCTGCCGGTACTGCTTATACATATCCGGGTATAACTTTTTGAAGGAAAGCGCTATCCCTTTACCCATCACCCCGACGGTGTTGACGGTGTTGACCAGGGTTTGGGCGGGGGAATGGAAGAGGTTGGTTTTTAAATATACAAGCATAAATGCTAACCCACATAAGTTTCACTAATTCGATCTAAAAACTGAAAGATTCTTTCCTCAGCATTTTCCGTATGAATTGGTATAGGAATTGCTTCTAACCCGGCCGCATCATAGCTGGCTAGTAACCAATCTCCTTTTTTGAATTTAAAGGTTTGACGAAACATGTCTTCAGAAATACCAAAAGCACTTGCAATGGTTTGACGGTCATATTGTCGAGGTAATTTGGAGATAAAATAAGTATGCGGTTGGGCTAATGTATTAGCATCAAGGTGGGCGATTCGTTGGGTTGCAATGCCAATGCCTAAACCAAACTTTCGTCCTCGTCGGGCCAAAGTCATTGCTACTGCCTTGGAAGCTTTGTAACTATCCCCAGATGCCTGACCGGGAATAAATTCATCAGCCTCATCAAAAACAAAGGAAGCTAAAGGAGTGATTTGCCCACTACGTCGTCGAGACTCATAAGTAAAGTTGCCGATTGCTGAAGCGAACTCGCGTAGTTCATCAGGATTGTGAGACTGAATGATCAGCAAGGAATGACCATTGGCATCATTTAGCTTTTCGATGATCTTGGGAATAGTGACAATTGCCTTCTGAGGGATTGCATCTTGAGTTTTAGATGCCTCTATTTCAAGTTGTCGCTGAAAATTCATCAAATTATTACTGGCTGTGGTTGATAGTTTTGCAATGTTTCCTAAGTCTTCAATTTTCTTTTCTATCTCTCCAGAAGTTTGTTCATTAAAATCTTTTTGCGCATACTCCTTCGCAAGTGTATTAACAAATTTGACCACATCGGCTTTACAGTTCCCCAGGTTGCCCTTGAGTACATCTCCTCGAATAGACTCTATAAATTCGCCAACAGTTTTCTGACGAGCCTGCCACATCCAGACTTTCCAACGGACAAAAAGCTCACGAAACGCGGGTAATAAATCATCCTGACAGCGTTTGAGGCTCTTAGGCAGAACTGTAGAACGCAAAAAATCTTGAGCGGCTTGTTCCAATAAACTCGGATTACGCCTATCGTTCAAATGTCGCAGAACCGACTCAGGTACGGTCTGTGTACCCAAATTGATAATACGAGCTCCATCCATTTCTACTAGCAAGTCTAACAACAAAGCAGTATACTCACTCATCAGATCAAAAATGATAATTTTGACAGGATCTTGGCTTTCAGTCATAAGTTTGCGAATCAGGGTACTGAGAAGATTGGATTTTCCAGCGCCGGTAAAACCGAAAATACCAAAGTGAACTTTTATAAGATCTTCTACGCTCAAATAAGTTTGTACTTCCGGGTCACGGACGAGTGTTCCAATCTGGATGACATTATCCCGTTCCAAATCCAAGGACAAATTTGCGACACGTTCGGTCATAGCTGTATCGAGTAATCGTGCAGAATGCCCTACCATAGGCAAATTGCTTTCTTCTTGGATTTGTGGAGTAGTCACATTAGATATAAGAGGGTTTTCCACAATCTCTAGATTGGTGGGGACCGCAATACAACGAATTTTAGTCGTATCTTCAGTGGAGTCATTATCTTGAGTCATCCAATCCTGCCCGGCATTACGGGCTGCTTCAACAACAAAGCCCGGATATCCCGATGAATCTGTTCCTAGAGCATAATGAATAGGTAAAACACCGGTTATCTCCAAAATACTGTAGTGAACTTCTACGTCATTACCAGCAAAGTTGGGTACAGCCACCATTGAGCCCTCGGCAAGGATATTAATGGCATATCTTGTATAATCAAACCACACTTCAAAGCGATAGCGAGTAAAAGAATCTTCTTCTACCTTCATCAAAAGGCCAGTCAGATTAGATACAAACATCTTAATTTCTCCTAGCGTCGAAACGAGTCCCGGATGTCTCGAAATGTACGACTTAATGGTTGGGCACGAAAGGAATGAACACTTGAAGCAATCATTTTAGAGGCTCGCTCTCCCACCGATTTAGCTCCCCAATCAGCCTTGTGCAAAGGGTCAGGATAACCAATCACTTCTGGAAAATGGTTACGAGTTAAAACATCGAGAAGGTACATATTCAGCATCTGACCAATGTTCATATCATCGCGAGTGGGATAGCATAAGGGTTGCATGTGTCCTAACTGGGGCGTTTCTATGGTGATTCGGTTTAAAGCATCCGTATCCCATTCAGGGAAGACAAGACGATCGATGAACACAACATGGCCCGCCAAAGGTGTTGGCTTCTCGCGTTTAAGGAAGAATTGAGCCAAAGAGCGAGCAAAGAGACGTTCGGGGGCAACGATGAATTGCTTGACACCAGCAATGATGGGTTGCCCATTGGGGTTTTCTTCACCATGCAAGGTCATATAGGTTGAGTCGAATTCAATTGTACTCCAAGGTGAAACCAATTCATCATCAGCCAAGGGGAGCAATTCAAGAAAAATACGATCTGTCCAGGGCAAAAGGCGGACATCTAAATTATTTAGTTCGGGATAGCCTTGTTGCCCCAGCAGTTTCATTACACCTAAATAATTTCGCGTTAAATACCGAGAAGTCGAGTCTTTAATCACTCCGGTTAATAAAATTTTTCGTTCCCAACATTTCTCTATAAGAGCACGAATACCAACAGCAATCAAAAAGCGAATATCATCGGGGGACATCCAGCGTAGACGTGTAACACCTTGTTCGTCTTCAGCTTCATACATTAGGGCAGTTTGATCTTTTTCTATAAAGAGACGGCGGCAAATATGTTCAAAAAGGGTGATAACGTAATCCCAAGAAGAACGTACATCTATATCTGTCACTAACCAAGAGCTATCGCCTTCCTCTTGATAAGCAAATTTTTTATTTGTTAGGTAAGTAATAGCGCTGCTTAAATCGGCCACCGTTAAACCACGTTGAGAAGCAAAATCTGCTAAATTGAGGCGCTTAGTTCGTTGGTGATGAAACTCAGCAATAACAGCCCAATACTGACGAAACTTTTTCAATGAAGGAATACCTAAATTTGGGTTAAAGGGATGGGCCAAAGCAACCAATGCATCTTCAACTGTTAAACGACGACGGTCATAAGGATAACCCAACAAAGGTATTGTTTCCGGCTGTAGAGCAACATCAGCCAAAACACTACTTGGGGAACGATCAAGCATTATCAATTTAGGAGATTCTAATACAGAGGATGAGGCCAAATTGTAGGCCAGATAAATTTCAGCCAATTCCATAATTCTGGTATCAATTGTAGAAAGGTCCACTCGGTCGCTATCGGAGACAAGAAACGTTTCGCGTCGATCTTGATCAGCCACATCAGCAAATTCAGCGAATGGAATAGGAATGTATGTCACCATTGAGACATCTTTATCAAGTGACCATTTCTGATAGCGAATTTTATTTGTCTCGTCGCTTAGATTGATTTGACCCTTAGCGCCATAAGCACAAGCGAAAAAGACAATAAAATCCTGAAATGGAATCTTTTTGCTCGTGCCATCAATAGCTACAAAATCAATCTGATCAGTCTCAAAAAACCTTTCAAGATGACGATGAAGATGACGCCGTGCTGCGGCATCATTAAAGCGGGGAGCGAGAGGAACTATCAGCTTATTAAAGAATGTTTCATAAAAATCACGAGCGTTACGAGCACGAGAACGATAGAGTTCAGTATATTTATCCCTAGAGAAAGTTAACGCATCTCCGTAACTGGTATATATTCTGGAAATCGTGGACATTTCTACCCCCCATTTTTGCTTCGCTGGTCAGCCGCGTATTCAAACGCTCGCCTATAAACAGTACTTCGCATCCGTCCCTGAATGAACTCATCCAAGTTATTATTATTTGAAGCTATGACCTGTCTCACTCGTCGTGCTTCAAAATTGAAAGCATATAGATTATGGCAAGCACGACGATGGACGTGATTAACTCCAGCTCGATCCTCAAGATAATCCAAATAAATTAAAGCTTCATTTTCATTATTAATTGACCAATCCTCACCTGTATCCCAATCTTTGACACAAAAATTTTCAGTTTCGATAAGATGAAGTAGGTGTTGGGCAAATGCGAGACGATTTTTCTGATATTTTTCTGGATAACGTTTGGCTTCAGTGGGAGAAAGACGAGTCAGGTGAAAGCCGGGAAGCTGAACCTGCTTAAAAGCGGCACTCATTACCCAAGTTTGAGAGTCAACCGTATCAGCGCCGCAGTAAAAGGCAAAGAGCATTAGCAGTGCAGAACCCAATGAGAAGCAATGAATATGAGCATTAGGAAGAAGACGACGTACAGTTAGAATGACATCAATCGCTGTTCGTTTACTACCGTTCTGGGCTAGTGGAGCCAAACTGCCAATGCCAACCACACTTGGCTCTTGTCCAAAGATTTCTATAACATCATCCAACGCATTTTTTAATGTGTCAGTATCATGTCCATGCAGCACCGGCATTAGTTGAAACCCATTGGGAACATTCCCATTACATTGAGACAAAGCATTAAACATTATTTGTGTGTTAGAGCGAGTATTCATCCAACGCTCATTAATTTCTTCAGATGTTGCCTTTGGAGGAAAGGGATGATCTAAGACAACTGAGACGTTGGGTCGCATTTCCAGACCAATATTAAGTACTTCTGTGGGGGTAATAGAAATATCCTCATGCTGTAAGAAATTAAAAGCTCCGGAATCAAGCATCAACGGCCCATCAAATTCAATAAACTCATGAAGTTTGCCTTCACACCGACGTATATCTTCAGTGAAGGCTTTAGTTCGCCTGTTAGCCAAGAGGTCAAAAGCATTGAGCAGTACCCCTTGCGTATCAGTCATCTGCCATGGATGAGACCGTAACCCTGCACGAGGAAAATCTTTAATTCGGTAACTGGCGAAGATATTTGGTACATCAAGGCTTTTAGACCCAATAAATACTTTCTTCATCCAAGGCTATCCTCGGCTATACTTTGCATCAGTTGTCTGATCCTGGGTAAGAAGTATCCAGGTAACACATTAAGCCCAGCTCTTTCTGCTTCAATTTTTAATTTCTCATACTCTTTACTAATTATCTCTATTGAAAAAGGCTCTAAGTTTTCAAGAACATCTTGCTTAGGCTGTTCAGCCTTTGTATCAAAATATAGTTTGCGCCCCACATACAGATAGTCTTTGACATAGTCTATGGCCATATCCGCATTATCTATAGGTTGCAGAGATAAGGGTTCACCCAAACGGCGTATAATGGCTGGATACTGAGCTAAATCTTGAGGTTCTGCAACAGTAGCAATAACAAAAAAGACAGATTCTTGGAGAGTATCAAAGAGATGTCTAAGATCCTGAGCATAACGTGAATGGCGGGATCGTGTGAGACTCTCAAAAATCTCTTCGAACTCATCAAATAGCAAAACAATTCCCTGACAAAGATCAATTTTCTTCAAAACTTGTAACAAACCATCCAAGAAACGAATAGCGAGTGAAGCGCTACTTATATCTGCTATTCCACCTAAATCTCTCTTGTCTTGAGTCGATAACTTTCGTCCTTTGAGCCAGCGTCCAAAAGCATCTATTCGACGTTCCCTAAAAACATCAAATAACATTTGGGGGTTAATAATTGGTTGGAGGGCCATTAATATTTCACTAGCTGATTTGATTTCATTAGATAATGTATCTATTAAATCTGGTTTTGTTTCTAAAGCAGTTATCGTATCACCCAAAAAATATTCTAAAAGCTGTTCTACTATTTGCTCATGGATAGTGAGGTAATTATCATCAGGAGCAGAGATATACACAGCATATATGCCATTAATGAGCCTGCGCCGGCGAGCTTCCTCAGTCAAAAACTCAAAATAGCGCAAAATATTTGTCTTACCAGCGCCGGACTCCCCATTGATGCGCATTCGCTTCGCACCTGCTTCAAAATTGCGTAAGGTGTTAACGAACTCTTGCTTTATTGTTGTTTGGTCTGTACAAACATCTGTTCTTGTCTCACCATAGGTGGGAAACGGGTTTTCTAACAGATTATAACGTTCATATACATTACTATTTTGAGTAGCTGTCTCAAGGAGTTTTAAATCATTGATCAGTGTCATAAGGACACCCCCCATCGGATAAGTTTCACAAGTTTTCCCCCAACATAAATACCATCTTCGACATACCGCCGTTCAAGCCATTGAATTTCAGGTTGTTTATTTCCTCCTAATTTTGCAGCCATCTTTTCTTTTAATATTTTTGATCTTGGTCGTACGGTTGTTATTTGAAAACGACGAGATGGTTCTCTAATGGTAGAAGGTGCTAAAGTAACTAAGGTTGGCTCTTCAATGATAAGATTGTTTAGCTTTGCCTCAAATGCTTGAAAAGAAATTTGGAGTTCACGACAAACAATATCAGCCACTCTACCTATATTTGAGTAACCAGAAGTTTTCTCAATTTCTTCATAACTTTTCCGACATTCCAACTTAATGATTCCCGTTGAGGGGACGCTATCATTCCAATCACCACCCCAATATAGACTTTCATTAAAAGGAGATAAATACCCTTGGCCTACAGATACCACCCAGTATTGAAATGTATTAAATGCAGGAAAGGTAAGATCATAATCTTCGAGTAGGTTTTTTAGTCGTTCTCGCGCTTCTTTATCTCCGCGTTTGGGTACACTAATAATTTTCTCTGAACGAAGGCAGTGTAGAAAACGTTCATAAGGTGGATATTGCGCTAAAGCTTCATTAATGGATTGTAAATCACCTTTATTCCAAGCCTCAATAAAGTTAACGTATTGTTGGGTCAAATACAACATATCCGTATGTTCATTAGTAATCCATCCCATGGTAGTGACAACACGTAGAATATCTCTTGAACGTCGTTCGAGGTTTTTAGCTCTTGTTTGCTCAACAATAATTTGTTCAAACCCAAGAACTGGTATTCGGTTGTTTTCGCGTCTTTCTTCAATTGCATCAGCAATAGGGAGAAGCTTCTCTAAAGTAATCGGGTCCAATGATTAACTCTCCCGAATCTCCATAATATCATGAGCAAAGAACCCATCACGAGCGTTTGAATAGTAGACCAACTCATACTGTCGGTTCAAGATTGCATTACTGACTCGAATAGTACTGAATACTTGAGCCAAGTCCCATAGCAAATAATGCACTGGAGATAAAATAAAGGTTCGATTTTGTGAGTCAAAACGTATTGATTTCACCTCATTGGGCAAAGAAGAAGTACCTATATAAAGTGAGTTTACGTTCTCCAACGCCGACAGAGAGGCCATATCTTTGTCCGATGTCATAAGATAAACACCGTGATGAAGCCCCCTGTCTCTCTTGAGATTTTTAACACTCTCTATAATTAGACGATCGACCTTAGATTGACCATTCGACTGACCTAACATCTCGGGTAAAGTGGTTAGTATTTCAACAGGTCGCCACTGCTTAATGTAATTCAGCTCTCGACTAACGCAAGATACTTGTGGACGCTGTTCGAGAATACTACATTTACCAGGATGTGATTTATCTTGTTTTTCCTCAATCTTTCTAAATATTTTATTTAATTCCCCAATTTGTCTTTGGACCTCGACCATCACGAATACGGGGACAACTGTCCAAATCGATACTTTTGGTAAAATTTTGTGTAAAAAAGATACACAGCCTCTACGTATCGCCCCTGTATCAACGAACAATATGAGATATTGATGTTTTGATAGCTCTTCTATTATCTCTCGAAAACCATCTTGAATACCCCCATCTTTCAATAAGCGTAGCTTAGGCCGAACAAGTCCACTTCTCAATAAGCTGTCAGTAAGTTGATCAAGGATTATTTTGCGAGCACGACCAGCTTGCTTTTCGCCATCCTTCAATTCTGAGAACCGATTCTCAATCTGTTCTCCCGATACTGGCTGAAATGTAAAAGGCAAGATAGGATAAGTTTGGGAGGCAGATTCATTGTAATCGATAGAAATACTTCCAAGTTTTACATATTCATTCGCTTCATCTTGTTGCAGATGAGTTTTGTCAGTGTAGGCTACTTCCCAATCACCCCAAAACTGATATTCCGCAACAAACTCATCTAGTGAAACGGACTTTTCAATCATTCCGATATCCTCACTTTATAGGCATCCTTAGGCAGGTGATTGCTTGAAATCTCTTCGACAACTGCTGCTAAAATAATGTTCACTTTCAATAGCGGATTTCGGACCTGTTCAGAAATTTCATCCTGTAAATTTAATGATATATCAGAAGACATATCGCTAGTTGCACGTTTATCTACTAGTAGATCGATCAATTTATGCTCAATAGGTGCTGGTAGATAAAAATCGACAGCCATAGCAATTGAGTGGGGTTCATTGGTAACTGGATCGGACCCGTTAAGTTTGATTACCTCATCAAGAAGCTGAGTTAATGGAATGATTTTTTCAGATAAACCTTCCCATTCCTGAAAATCGAGCATTGAAACACTTGATACCGAATATGTTTCAACAATTTTATCACTAGAGTGATCAATTATTTCTAACCTCATCGCTATCCTACTCCGAAATTTTATACACAACAACACCAAGTTGATACAACACCTGCCTCGCTTCACCAGCTGTAAAGTCACGAACAGGCAAACCTGTTAAGGAACTAACTAACCATTTTGGAGCTATTCGCTGATCGTTTATCTCTACATACCAATTTCGAAAATTTTTGGCATTATGACCGTCTTCTGCAAGGGCTATCAGCGCCCGTTCCAGCACTTCTGCAGTGGTTATTTGTAATTTTACCCCTCTCAACCTGGCAACTCCACGGGGTTCGATCAAAGTCTGTTTCAATTTCCGGATTTCAAATTCTTTTTCCCACAACCAATTTCTAAGTTGAGTCAGCCTTACACCTTGCGCTCCACTAATAACTGTTACCGATGCCAATGAGGGGACAAGTGCTGACCAGTTTTCAAATACCTTCAAATATCTTTTACTCAATGAAATGCATATTTTAACATAAGCATTATCCATTAAGTCAGCGAATTTGGAAAGCACCGCCTTTTGTAATTCAAGTACCCGTTGAGAGGTTATCGATTGGTCATAATCGAGAATGTCTTGTTCTGACGAAATAAGACCGTGAGCAGCGGAAAGAATCCATATATCAAGGTCTTCACCTCCGTCAGTTTTTTCACGTAAATACTTTCGCAGCACTTGAAACTGTGGGCCGTCGTATCGCTCGATAGCAGGCATCATGCCAGGAGCAGGACGTTTACGTTGAGAGCAAGAGAGAATCAATAAACGTTTTTGTGTCATCACTTAATTTCTCAAAATCCAATCACCTCAATTAACTGTTATTATGGTAACTTATTTTTGTAAGAAGGTCAACGACCAAATAGATTTCAAACAAAAAGACGACTACTCAATATAAAGCACTCGTCTTTTTACGGAGTCTAAATTCAACCAGCTGGCAAAATTGTAACAGGCTAATCTCCTAAGGCTAGGGGATTAAAGTTGGTATCATAATCGTACGTATCTAACCCTTCCACACGCTTCAGATAATTCACCACCGCATACGTCAACGGCGTAGCAACCGCTTCATAAACAGATTTAAAGACCCACTGCGTTAGAATAGCATTCACTAACCCAGCCGTCGGTATTGTACCCACAAAAGCAATAAAAATAAAGACAAGAGAGTCCAACCCCTGCCCAACAATGGTCGAGCTTATCGTCCGCAGCCACAACCAGCGACCCTTGGTGATAATCTTTAATCGAGCCAATATATACGAATTAACAAATTCACCCACAAGATAAGCCACAAAAGAGGCGGCTAACAACCGTGGTGTGTAGCCCAAGATTGCTTCATACGCTTCCTGATTTTGCCAAAAAACCGCTCCCGGCAAAGCCTGGGCGAGACCAATAGCTACTACAGCCAATAAGTTGCAAAAAAAAGCTAACCAAATAACAAATCGGGTTTGCCGGTAACCATAAACCTCAGTCAAAACATCGCCAAAGATATAACTGACAGGGAAAATAATAACCCCTGCCGGTAAAATAAAGCCAAAAATATCAACCAGTTTCACCGCTATAATATTGGCCGTAATCAACGACGTAATAAAGATAGCCGTGACAATAACAAATGCTTTAGAAACCCTCATAATAACATCATTCTCCCTTAGGCCTGAATATAGAAACAACAACGGGTTAAGAAATAAGGTAGCTCTGCACGAAATCGTGGTAGCGTTAGAACCCAGGTTTTTCTTGAACATGAGACCGACAAAGGCTTCTAT